>NZ_JAFEJA010000002.1:2139872-2444435 GCF_016919245.1 Streptomyces zhihengii
CCCGCGCTGCTGGGGAACCAGGTCACTTCGGCGCCGTGACTCTTGGCCCCCCACAGGCCGCGGCCGAGTTCACCGCTCACGGCCTTGTCGAAGGCGGGGAAGTCGGGGGTGTCGTCCTCGACGTCGACGAGCAGTTCATCGTGCTCCGTCAGCCGGAGCGCCACCCTCACCGACCGTCCGCTCCCCGCGGGTAACCCGTACTCGAAGGCGTTGGTGACGAGGACGTACAGCACGTCCGTGGCAAGGTGGACGGGGCCGGGCCAGGCCAGGATCGTGAGCGCGGATCGTGCCCAGACGCGGGCGGACCCGGACGAGTTCGGGTTGGCGTCGAATTCCATGGTCTTCTCGCGCACGATCTGCGGGGTGGCCATGTCGGATGTTCCTTCGGTCAGGGGAAGGGTGCACCAGACCGTCGTTCGGTCTTCGCTGACGCCCCAGGCATCGGCTACCGCGTCGACGATGAACAGGCCGCGGCCGTGCTCGGCGTCCGGGCTCGAGGAGCCTGGCAGCGGACAGCGGGGCGTTCCATCGTTCACCTCGATCTTGAGGTGGCTGTCCAGGTGGGCAACCCGCACGTTCACCGTAGGGCCGGATGCGTGACGGAGGGCGTTCGTCACGAGCTCGGTGAGCAGCAGCTCCGCGGCGTCGACGAGTTCGTGCCGGTTCCAGTGGTGGAGAGCTGCGCGAAGCGTCCGGCGGAGCTGGTGCGGCCGCCTTCTGTCCGCCTCGGACATGCCACCGGTGACGGGATCGGGGCGGCGCTCAATTGACATCTCGAGGGCTGGCTGCCTGAGCGGCCGCTGTCGGACTCCGGCAGCCTTGGGATGCGTTGTCATCACGGGGTCTATCCCCAATGCCGTGTAGTTAGGGGTGCCGTGGGCGGTGTCAAGGGGCGGGCGTCAGGATGTGGACGCTGATCGTGGCCCTGTAGGTGGTGCGGTCGACGGTGCCTCTGGCGTTGTATCTCGAGATGGCCCGTTTCACGACGCGTGGACGGGTGCGGACACGGCGGTCGGGCATGAGGGCGGCCAGGATTCGGCGGCCTATGGTGCCGACGAGGTCGATCACGGCGCCACTGAACACGCCTGCGGCCTGGATGACCAGATCGCGGGCGGTGTTCAGGGCGATGGAGAAACTCGCCCGGTCGGGGTCGGTCCCGGGCCGGCTGGCGGTGGCGTCCGCCATCGCCAGCCGCAGGACCTGGTAGGTGACCAGCACTGCGAAGACTTCCTGGGCGACACCGGCGGGAGTGCGGGCACGAAGGACCCGACCGCCGAGGATCGTCGACTTGATCTCCAGATAGGTGGTCTCGATTTCCCACCGCTCGTGATACAGCCCGATCAGATCGCCGGCGGGGTGGGTGAAGGGGTCGGTCAGGGTTGTGACCAGCCGGTATGCGCCGGTGCGTCGTCCCTGTGATGTGCTGATGGTGATCTCGCAGCAGACAACACGGACCGGAACGGGTCCGATCCGGGAGAGCCAGGAGCCGTCGGGGAAGCGTCGCAGGACCGGCAGTCTGCGGTTCTCCTTCACCCGGACCAGGACGTGTGCGCTCCTCAAGGTGACTGCTTCGATCAGGGCCTGGACGGCGAAGTTCCGGTCCAGCAGGACGATCATGTCTTCCCGCAGGCTTCGGACCAGGCGTGGAGCGTAGGTGGTCTCACCGTCGGTGGCCGGACCGAATACCGCGTCCATGACGGTTCGGGTTCCGCAGGCGACCAGGATCAGAAGCCGCAGTGAGGGGTATCCCGCGCCGCCATTGTTGCAGCGGTGCCTGGTGAACTCGGCCTGGTTCGCGGGGCTGTCCGGCACTGCCATCAACGTGCCGTCGATGGCGCAGACGAGCAGTCCGTGCCACCGCGTTCCGGCGATCCCGAGTCCCGCGGCCGGTCCACGAAGCAAGTCGAACAGGTGACGCAACGGTCGGGTCCCGAGCCTCTTGCGGGCCTGGGCCAGCGCGCCGGCCGTGGGAGTCGCCGTCGGCAGTCCGTCCAGGCCGGCCGTCAGCCGCTGCCACACCTGCTGCCATCCGAGCCCCGGGAACAATGCCCCGCCCAGCAGCAGATACACCACCACGCGCGAGGGAAGGTCCCGTATCCGCTGCTGGGTTCTGCCGGTATCTGCCAACACCTCATCGACCATCTCGAACGGGACAATCCGTGTCAGCTCGCCGAGATGGCCGGGGGCAAACGCCCCTGCCGCAACCGCTACTTCGCGAGAAATGACAGACTTGGCGGCCAACGGAGCTCCTGCTGAACAGTGATCTTGGTCGACACGGTTCTAGCAGGAGCTCCGTCACTTCATCAGCCTGCTTGACAAGCAGCCCAGAGCCCTAACTACACGGCATTGGGTCTATCCCTCCAGCGTGGGGTTGCCCAGCCCTCGCAAGTGACAGGACTGGAGTTCCTCCGTGCGGGAGCCATCGGTCCGGCGCCGCATGAACAGACAACTCCGCCTGGCCGGTCGCTGGTTAGGGGATGCTGTGTACGATTCCGATGAATCGCCTAGGGGGTTTTGACCTTCGCTTTACTTCGCTCGATGCACTCATAGGGCTACCTTGCGTGGATGGAAAGCGAGCGCAACGTTGCCCTCGAAGCATGGATGGACGAGCACCAGTACAGCGCCAACGGCCTTGCCATAGCGATCAATGCAGGGCTGGAGTCCCTCACGGGCAAGGTAGGTACCTACGACGGCCGCCACATTCGCGAGTGGCGCTCTGGACGGGTCCGTTGGCCCAATACGGCCACCCGGCGAGTCCTCTCCGACCTCTCCGGAAGGTCGCCAGTCGACTTAGGGTTCGTGCCACGGGGCCGAACCTCGCCGGCAGCCGTACCGCAGGAGGATTCCATGCACCGTCGCACCCTCGTCACGGGCGCCGTTTCAACCGCCATCGCTGCCGCAGCTCCATGCGCCGCGTCGACCCGCAAGATCGGGATGAGCGACGTCGGGCGCCTGCAGCAGAAGTTCACCGCCGTGATCGCCAGCGACCACAAGCACGGAGGGCAGCGCGACATTGAACAGCGCGCAGCGACCCTCGCCGACACCGCTTTGAACCTCCAGAACTCTGGGACCGCCACTCAGCGCGTCCGCAGCAGTCTCTACGCCAGCGCCGCCAGCTTCCGTTCATCCGCAATGTGGGCGGCCATCGACGGCCGCCGCTTCAAGGACGCTCTCATCCACATGCGCGAAGCCCAGGCGCTCGCAGAGCTTTCCGGCGACCAGGCGATCAAGTTCCGTATCTGGTCCCACGCCGGCACGCTCTACCGCCACATGGGACGCCCCACGGACGCGCGAGCCGCCAATGATGTCGCCAGGAACCTGCACATCACTCGCCGTGACCCGATGTTCGCGTCCCTGGGGATGGCCCGGCAAATGGCCATCCAGGGCGTTTCCCACGAGCTGCGCAGCCTGCCCCGCACCTTCGGTCAGGCACGTGAAGCCATGAGTCGTGCCAGTACAGACGCCTACCGTCCCGTGTGGCTCCTCGCCTTCTGGGACGAAGCAGAACTTCACTCTCTGGCCCTGAGCGCCTACCTCGCCGCCGGCGACTGGCCGACCGCTGAATACCACGCACACCAGTGCCTCGCATCGCTCCGCCCTCACATGCAGCGCTCACGCGCCATCGCCACCAGCCGCCTCGCGCACGCCCAGCTCGCTCAAGGTGACACCGACGCTGCCACCCACACCGCCATGGCCGTCAACGCCGAAGCGGCTACCCAACACCCACGGGTGTCCCGCATGCTTCAGGAGTTCGGTGCCGCGCTCCGCGCCACAGCACCGGGCAGTAGGAATGCGCGCGCATGGACTGAGCACACAGCCGCCTGGAGGACACCCGCATGACCTCGACCCCCGCCATCGAACTCCGCTCGTTCACCGACATGGAAGCTGCCCGCGGCGACCTCCTCGACGTATACGCCGAAGTCCGCGCTCCGCTGCTCCACCTCGCAAACTACGCGGTGAGTGCCTTCGGTGAACGTCTGGACCGGCACGGCGCCGAGGACGGCTTCCAGGCCCTCCTCGCCTATGAGGGCGAGCACCCCGTGGGATACGCCTACGGCAATCGGATCGAAGACGGGGATCGCTACTGGCAGCGCACAGATCCGACCCCTGGCGAAGAGTTCACGGCGGGAGCGGTTGTCGCACTCAAAGAGATCGGAGTCCGGCCCGCTTGGCGTGGCATAGGCCTGGCGCGTCGCATCCATGACGCCTTCCTGGCCACCAGGAATGAGCCTTACGTGACGCTCATGGTCAACAAGACGGCTGGTGACGGAAAGGTCCACGCCCTCTACAGGTCGTGGGGGTACGAGGACCTCGGTCATAGCCAGCCCTCGCCGGCGTCACCCCGCCTCACCGTGATGATCCGAGCCGTCTGACGTTCGCGAACGGGTCCTTCGACGCATCCTTGACGGGCCGGACGTACACGCCCGCTCCTACGCCCGGTACGGGCAGCCGGAAGCAGCCGACGCCGCCACGTCGACCGCGCTCAGGCTGATGGAGGACGTGCACTCCACCCGTGTCAGCGACCGGCTCCGCGAACTGGGGGTCGAACTGGACCCCAAGGCCCTGGGAACCGCGGTCCTCGACAGCAGGGACCGCATCCGCACCGCCCTGCAGGCAACCTGACCTTTGCTCCCCACGGGCACAGCGGCACGGCCTCCTCCACCGAGCTGCGCCCCCGAGCTGGAAGTCTCGAGGGCACAGCGGGAAGCGGAGCCGGACGCTACAGCCTGGCCCCGGCCATCCGGACACTCAACAGCACCGCCGACACCTTCATGTGGACCGACCTGAGCCTGCTGCTCTTCACCCCGCAGATGCGATCCGCACGGATCAAGTCGACTACGACCGTCTCGCCCTCTTCCGGCGTCCGGAACCGCGCCCGGCCCTCCTCGAAGGCCAGCCCCCGCTTCCGGCAGAACCCGTCATACCCGAGATGATCCGACCCAGATCGCTCCTTCTGACCACAGCCAGCCGTAAAGTGACGGGGACGAGAGAAGATGCACCATGGATCCCCGCATACCCCGCCTGCGTCGCAAGCTGGCCGCGATCCCCTTCCAGCCACTGCGCAGCCACTCCTTCGGAGAAGAGCAACACCAGTTCGGCCTCGGCCCAAAGCTGACGGCAGCACGCGTTGCTGCGTTTGAGGCCGAGCGCGACATCGTTCTTCCCGAAGCATATCGGCAGTTCCTCACGAACATCGGGGGCTCAGGCGCGGCCCCTTTCTACGGCCTTGTGCCGCTGGAGCGGTGTTCCTTGCTGGTCATGAATCCGCGCGAAGAAGCAGGGAAACCCCGCGGCTTCAGCCGCGCGGGCGCCGGGGCACATGAAGGCGACCTCTTCCTCCACATCATCGAGATGGGCTGCACTGACGTATGCGTCCTCGCGGTGACCGGCCCACTCACCGGCCGCGTCCTCATTGGTAACGGCGACGGGTACTGGGGCCCCAACGTCTCCTCCGCCACCGACTTCCTCGACTGGTACGAACGCTGGCTCAACCACATGAGCGCCGGACGCGACAACCGCGCCTTGGAACTCACCTCGCCTCGACTACGTGCCCATCCGAACCGCCATCGCATGGCCCCGAAGATCTGACTCTCCGCAGCCGCTGCACGGAAAGTGAGCCAGAACCCGAGTTTCGACGGTGCCCGCGTGCGGCGTGGGCGGCTGGATCGCCGTGTGGTCAGCCCAGTACCTGCACCGCGTAGAGCGAGCCAACGCCGGTCGCCAGGGCAGCCAGCAGGAGGCGCAGCACGGTTTCGGGCAGGCGGGGCTGGAGGAGCGCGCCGAGGTATCCGCCGAGGAGTCCGCCCGCCCCGCAGGAGAGGCCCAGGAGCCAATCGGGGGCGACGTCGCCCGCTGTGGTCAGGGCGAGCAGTGCGTAGGTGGCCGCGCCGACGATGGAGGTCACGAAGGTGGCGGCCAGGGCTGCGGGTGCGACGGCAGCGACTGGGGTTCCGCGGCCGACGAGGATGGGGCCAAGCAGGGAGCCGCCGCCGATCCCGTAGATGCCCCCGATGACGCCGACGAGGAGGGCCAGCGTTCGGGTGGCGCGTGGCGAGGGTGGGCGTGGGTCACGGGCCGGGACCGGACGTACGGTTCGCAGCCCCAGCCACAGCCCGAGCGGCAACAGGAGCGCTGCCACGAGCAGGCGGAAGACGCGCGGCCCGGGGACGGCGAAGACGCGGATCAGGGCGCCCAGGACGACGCCGGGCAGGGTCCCGGCTATCAGCAGACGGGTCAGCGGCCCCCCGAGGCGACCGGCCCGCCAGTAGCGGAGGAGAGCGCCGGGGCCGGCCACGACGTTGTAGAGCAGGTTCGTCGGTGTCACCGCCGGGCTTGGGACGCCCAGCACGCTGACCTGGACCGGCAGTAGGAAGACTGCTCCGGAGACGCCCACGGGCGTTGTGGCCGCGGATATCAGCAGCCCCGAGGCGAAACCGAGCAGCCCCATCGACCAGTCCACGACAGCCCCTCCCGCGATCCGCCTCCGGAGCGGGTGGAGGCTCCGGCTCAGGTGCCTCCCGTTCCCATGAACATCGACCCCGCCCTGATTCAACCGCCTCCCGAAGCGGTGAACAACTGCTGCCCAAACTCAGGTACTGGTCCAACTTCTGTGGTGTGCCTACTTCCTGTGCCTATGGGTTACGCAGGTTGGCCGCGCGAGATCGTCTGGAAACTGACGCCGACCGGGTTCGGGCTGATGGTTTTGGGCTGTGCGCGAGCTCCGGCCGGAAAGCTGCTCCTCCTGGCGGACCAAAGGATCCGGTTGGTGTCGGGTGCAGGACGATGGCGAGGCGATCCGAGTCGGTGTCAGATGCCGGACGGACGGTGCTCGATGCCCGGGCTACGGAAGCTGGTTCGGGCGGGTGCACGGCTCATGCATGCGGTTTCCCGCTGACGTCCCCGTGGCGGGACGTCGGGTGGTGCTGCGGCTTCGTGTCCGGCGCTTCACGTGCGAAGTCGTCTCGTGCGGTCGGCGCACGTTCGTCGAGCCATGTTTCCCTGTGCAACGGCACCGGTCCGGGCGCCCAATCCATCCGCTGCCTCACCCGCAGGAAGCCCAGTTCACCGCCGAGACCGCCCGCACCCGGAACAACACCGGCTACGACGTCACCGTCGCCCACAACGGTCGGTAGCCCCTCCCGCCACCCCATGTGCCCGCCCTACACCCCGGGGGTGGGCACACGCATTCTTCTCGCCCGCCCTGCACGCGCCGCGCCCAGCGCGGGGTGGGGCGTTGCCCAGCTTGCCACCACACCCAACAGGGTCCACCCACCATCCGAGACCCCCTGCTGGGAGCAAACCCATGCCAGACGCCACCACCACCGCCCGCCTGTTCACCACCCGCGCCGACCTCGACCACCGCCTGACCACCACCGGCACCTGGAAGAACCTCCACACCGCCATCCACCACTCCGCCCCGCGCATGACGAGCTACCCCCACCCGCACGAAGGCGAGCCCGTGTGCGGCTTCAGCTTCACCGAAGACACCCCGCGCCCCGGCCCTGCCCGCACCACCGGAACCATCCTCATCACCCCCGACGGCCACGCCACCATCCGCGCCCACCAACTCCCCGGCCACCGCTGGCTCACCGCCCTGCGCCACCTCGGCGACCTGACGCCTCACGCCCTTCGCCCCGACGCCCTCACCACCCCGGCCCACCCCACCCCCGACCACTGGGCGCTGCGCCCCCACGTCACGAACCACAGCTTCTCCGGGCACCTGAACCTGCCCGACGATGCTCACGCCCAGATGCTGACCGAACACCCCGACCCCTTCGGCAACGTCACCGCCATGCTCACCATCGCCCCCGACACCCCGCAGGCATTGACGGCTGCCTGGACGCACGCCACCGGCTTCTGCCACGTCCTCCTGACCGGCACCCCCGCCCCCGCACAGCCCTGACACACATGCCGCACCCCGCGGGGCGGGCGGCGCCCGGCGCAGATCCGATGCCGCCGCCCAGGCCGCTCGCCCCCGCCCCCAGACGGGCGGGGGTGTTGCGGGCGTAGCGGGCCGCGGCCGCAAGGTCGGGTCACCGGCCCGGGGGAGTGGTGACCACCCCCACCCCCCGGCCTGCTCAACCCACCGCCCCGGCTTCCTGCCGCCGTCCAGATCTGCAAGGAGCAGCCTTGACCACCCACATCCAACGCCCCATGACCGGTACCACTCCCGTCAACGACAACGACAACGACAACGACAACGACAACGACACGCTCGAGACACCGGCCGTCGAGCTCACTGCCACGCTGCTCATCGGAGACTTCGAATCCGAGTGCAGCAACTGCCACATGCCCACCCTCATCCACGGAGTGGACCGCCACACCGACATCCCGGGAAGGAAGCCGACTCCCGGATGCGGAGCCCGCTTCGTGAACACCGCCAGCAACTCCCCGCGCATCACCCCGCACCACCTGCGTGCCGAACGGCCCGACCTCCCCATCCGAGGCCAGGACAACGACTCCTGACCCGCCACCACCCTTTGGCCCTCCCGCACAAGGGGACCGCTTCCCGGCCCCGCGCCCTTTTCGGGCGCGGGGCCGCAGCGTTCACAGCCCCCAGCCCCACACCCCGCCGGTGCTGGAGGGGTTGCCTGGTGCGGCCGCAGGACCGAGTCACCGACCGGGGGAGTGGTGACCACCTCTCGACCGCCCAACTCCCGGCCAGCGGCACGCAACTTGCCGCGCCGCCTCCCGCCAACCGGAAGGCGACCCGCCCCGTACTCTGCACCGCCACCTCATCCCGACCCCACGCCACACGCACCAGCGTCGCGCCCCTGGGCCTGCCGACCACTCCATCTGCCTCGCCCTGCCCGACCTCACCCCCGGCCAGAGCCCGCACGCCGAAGCCGCTCACATCCTCTCCCTCGCCCCGCCCGCCACCAGGCCACCCACGGCCCTCGGCTTGCGGCGCTTACCCAAGCCACAGCGACGGTCACGCCACCCGCCGCCCCCTGCACCAAGACAGGTCACCGGCGGCGTGCACCCCACCCACCCGGCTCTTCGTGAAAGGCCCCTGCCGTCATGCCCCCTACCGCCCACCAGGACCACACCGCGCGCATAGACGTGGCACCACTGCAACGCCCAGACCACGCCGACTACATCGAACTCCTCGAACTGACCACCGTCAGCGGCCACCTGCCGCCCGAAGTCCGACACGTCCTCACCCTGCTCGCAGCCCAACCGCCGTCCACCCACGGCACCGCCCTCTGCCTGACCGCCCGGCCACGCCGCAGCACCCACCCCAAGCCCGCCGGCGCCCTGCTCGCCTCGTTCCCGGACTGGGCCTTCCACCACCCCCTGACCCAGAACAACCCCGCCCTGGCCCAAGTCCTGTCCCGCACCGTCCTCCTCATCTACGGCGTCGCCACCGCCCCCACCCGCCGCCGACAAGGCATCGCCCGCACCCTGCTCACCGAGGCAGAAGACCGCGCCCGCACCGCCGGATACGGGATGACCACCCTCCTGCACGCCCCCCACCTCACCGACTTCTACGAACACCTCGGCTACACCACCGCCCACCACGTCACCATCGCCCTGCCCGACGCCGCCATGGGACTGACCCAGCCCCAGCCCTGCCTCACGGCCGTGAAAGCCCTCCGGCCCGACATCCACATCCGCAAACTGCCCGGCGCACCCCTGCCCGTCGTCACCGGCCTCCTGCCCGGCTGGGACCTGCCACCCACCGCACGCTTCGAAGACGGACACCTCATCACCTGACCCGCACCCCGCCCCGCGCGGGGCCTCCCCGGCGCCGGACCGCAGCCAGCGGCCCGGCGCCGCCCCGTCCCCGCCCACAGCCGCTGTCGCGCAATCAGCGCCCCATCGCCCAGCCAAGCGCCCCGCTCCTCCGCCACCCCGGGGCGTGCCGACCCGGCCGCCCACCCCCTGCCCCTCAGACCCCACCGCCAGCCACAGCCCATCCCGGTTGCCGCCCTAACCCCCCGCCCCCACACCCTGACGCCCGTCGAGCGCCTCCGCGCCCGCCCCGCAGCTACCAACAACCCGAAGGAACACCTGTCATGACCGACCCGACCCCCAACGCTGAATCCGCCGAGACGATCCGGATGCTCAACCTCCCCACCGACCAGCGCCCCGCATGGCTCAACGACTACCTCGGCCACATGACCAACCCCGAGATCCCCGCCACGAGCACCCACCCCCTGCTCGACCTCGTCATGGCCGACACGGCCCACGGAGAGAAGAAGTGCACGCTCGACTTCCCCCTCGACAAGGTCCTCGCCACCGCCGAACACGCCGCCTCCGCCGACCAGCACAAACTCGGCTACGAGGAGAAGGAAGCCGCGCCCCGCCTGTGGTGGGTCAAGGACGACGGCACCTACCTCATGAGCAACGGCAAAGACCCCGTCGGCACCCGCGACGAGGACGGCCACCCGCCCCACATGGTCCACGCCACCGGCTGGGGACCGGGCACCGACGCCCGCTCCATCCTCGGCGGCGACGACTTCCGCGAGTCCCTCAACCTGACGACCCCCCTCGACGACGACGGCGGCGGCACCCTGCTCGACATGCTCCGCACCGCCGCCGCCAGCGGCTGCACCCGCTTCAAGCTGAAGGCCACCTTCGACGACCACCACATGGAACTGACCTACATCACCGAGTAGCAGCACCCCAGCCCCAGCCCGGCCCCGCGCCCACCGGACACCCCCGGCAAGCGCGGGGCCGGCGCGCGTATCCCACCTCCAGCACCCGCCACCCCAGCCCGCGTCCCACCCCCCGACACCCCGCCACCCACCCTGCTCACACGCCCCCACCACCGCACCTACCGTCGCAAGACATCCGCCGCCACCGGCCACACCACACAAGGGGGAGCCCACCGTGCAGCACCAGACAACGATCAACGAACTCGCCGCCCTGCACGGCCTGTTCACCACCGTCGACCACATCACCGTCCCCGAGACCGACCCCGCCACCGGCATCACCGAGGAGGTGACCCTCCCCCCGCCACTCATCCGCAGCAAGACCCTGCGCGACGACACCCGCGTCTTCGTCCTCACCCCACCCGGCATCCACGAGCGCATCCACGTCGCCGACGGCGCCCCCATCACCGTCTACTACCGCGACACCCTCCCCGCCCACCAGGCCACACCCCAGCAGCCGGCCGCCCCCTGGCCCCAGCCCACCGCCCCCCAGCCTGCCGCCCCGCAGCACCCTGCGCCCCCGCGCCGCCCCGCCGCCCCCTGGCACTCCTGACCCCCTCCGCCCGCCCCCGGCCCCGGCCGCCGCCCCCCAACGGCAGCCGGGGCCGCCATCCGTCCCACACCATCAGCCCGACACCCCCGACAGCGCATCCCCACCACCCGGCCCCACCACCCCCCGCACCCCGACCGACGCACCAGCCGGCCGGACCGGGGGAGGAGCCACCACCCCCGGCCCCAGCGCCCGGCCCTCCTCCCTCACCTTCACTCCCGACACCGCGCCCCGCCGCCGCCCCACCGCGGGGACCGTCGCCCCAGAGGCACCCTTCATCACCGGCTCCCCGCTCTCGGCAGCGCCCTCCTCCCGACCCAACCGCCGCAACTCCTTGACCCGATCCGCCCCCACACCCAACCGCCGCGCACACCCGGCCACCGTCTCCCCCCTCTCACCCATCGCCACCACCACCCGCGCCGCCACCAACCGCACCTCCCGGATCCGCGCCTGCCCCCGCTCACGCACCCTCCGCAACTCCGCCTCCACCTCAGCCGCCACCTGATCCTCGTCCTCCCGAGCCAACTCGAAATCCGCCGCCAACTCATCGAACTCCACCTCCCGAGCCAGCCGCTCCGCCTCCAACCGCTCCGCAGCCTCACGCTCCGCCGACACCCGCAACGCCGCCCGAGCCAACGCCGCCCGACGCCGCGCCACCAACTCCCTGCCACCCCGCGCCTTGCCCTTACTCGCTGCCATGTGCCACCTCCCGGCCATCAGGCCCGCCAGACACGGACCCGCCTGCCGCCAGTCTGAAGACGCCCCCACACCCGCCCCCGCCCCAGCCGCCCACGTCCCACCCCGTAACACTCCTGTCGCCCCGCCCGGTCCCGCCCACGGGACACGCCGCTCAAGAGGCCCACGATGCTGCGGCCAACGCTGTAGCTCGGGTGCTCCCCGCCCCGGCTGCTCGGCGCCCTTGCCAGGATGTGAGGGTGTCCGATCGGCGTCGCCGGGGGTGAGTCATGGCCTGCGGTCTGCGGCCGCTGGCGCGCAGCACACCTCTGGCATCAGCGGCCGCTGCCCGTTGCGCAGGCGGGGATTTCCCGCCCGGCGGGACGCGCGGGGAGATTCTCATCCAAGGGCCTGGGAGGAACCGTCCCGGCGCCTTCTCTGGCTTTGGCGGGCTGGTCGACTTCCTGTGTGGGAATGACCGGGGCGGCCGTGACGGCCGAGAACTACCGCTACTACCGGAGCAGCGTCGCTGCGGGCGACGGCATCCAGGGTGGTGAGCCGGCCGTGTCGTCGAGTGAGCCGGGCGTCCCGGCCGGGGTGTGGGCCGGCCGGGCCGCGGCCGCGATGGGGCTGATGGGGGAGGTGACCGAGCCGCAGATGAGGGCGCTGTTCGGCTTGGGCATGCATCCCGATGCCGAGGAGCGAATCGCTGCCGAGCTGGCACGGGGGGCCTCGATTCGCCAGGCGTTCACGGCGGCGAAGCTGGGTCGGGCGGTGCCCCAGTTGGCCGAGCAGTCACCGCTGGACAAGACGGTCGAGGAGGTTCTCGACCTCGCGGCCGCGCGGCTGTGCCGGCCGCTGACGAAGTCGGAGCGCCGTGAACTCACTCACCGCACCGCAGCTCTCGCCTTCGAAGCCGAGTACCACCGCAGCCCCGCTGACGGTGAAGAACTCGGCCGGTATCTCGCGGCGCGGACCGGGCCCAAGCGCCGGGCCGTGACCGGCTGGGACCTGACCTTTGCTTCTGAGGAACTGTCGCTGCTGTTCGCGCTCGGCAGCCCCGAGGTGCGGCGCATCGCCTTGGAGGTCCTGGAGCAGGCCCGGACGGAAACCCTGGCGTGGCTGGAGAACCACGCGCTCGCCGTCCGTAGCGGAGCGGGCGGGATCGTCCAGCACCGGGCCGAGCCGGCGCTGATGGCGACGGTCTATCTCCACTATGAATCGCGTGCCGGTGACCCGATGCTCCACGAGCACGTCGTGATCAGCCCGCGCGTCAAAGGTCCGGACGGGCGGTGGGGGAACCTGGATTCGCGCCTGCTGCTGCGCGAGATCGTCGCCGCCAGCGAGCTGTTCAACCAGCGGGCCCTGGAACTGCTCTGCGACCGGCTGGGCCTGGCCGCGGAGGAAGTGGTGGTCACACCCGGCAGGCGGCCGGTCATGCGGATCGTCGGCATCGACCCGCGGATCCGTGCCGAGTTCGCCAGCCGTGCGGGCGCCGTGCGGTCCATGGCCGAGGACCTGTTCGACGACTACCGGCGCCGCCACGGCCGTCAGCCGGACGCCGGCGCCCGGATCCGGCTGCAGCAGCGGGCCACGCTGATGACCCGACCGCCCAAGGGCAAGGCCCGCCCTCTGGACGACCTGCTCGACACCTGGCGGCGCCGGGCCGTCGCAGCGACCGACCAGGACACCGTCGACCGTCTGCTCACCGCAGCCCAGGCAGCAGCCCTCACCCGCGACCCCCAGCACCCGGCCGAGGCGAACGTCGACCTCTCCGCGGCCGCTACGGAGGTGCTCGCGGCCGTGGCCGAGCGGCGCACCACCTTCAGGCGCCGCCACGTTCTCGCGGAGGCCCGCCGCTACCTGATGCGCACCCTGCGCGGGCAGCCAGCCGGGCCCCAGCTCGCCGAGGAGATCACCGACCGCGTTCTCACGCACGGCGACTGCCTGGACATCACCCCACCCACCATCAACCCGACTCACCCCGACCTCGTCCGTCCGGACGGCAGCAGCATCTACCGGCCCATCGGCTCGGACACCTACACCACCCACTCCCTCCTGGCCTCCGAACACCGCCTCCTCGCCGGAGCCCGCAGCCGGGTGATCCCGCCCGTCGCCCACGGCACCTTCCACCGCACCGCCGCCCTCCACCCAAGCCGAATGGACGCCGGACAGAAGGCCCTGGCCGCGTCCTTCGTCCTCTCCGACCGCCTGCTCCAGGCCGGACTGGGCCCCGCCGGCGCGGGCAAGACCACCGCCATGCGGCTGGTCGCAGCCGCCGTCGACGCAACGGGCGGCCGCCTGATCCCGCTCGCCCCGTCCTCCCGCGCCGCCCAGGTCCTCGCCACCGACCTGCAACGCCGCGCCCACACTCTGCACTCCTGGCTGCACCAGCGCGCCCAGGCAGCCGGCGGGCACCCCGTGGAGGCGGAATTCTCCCTGCGCCCAGGCGACGTCGTCCTCGTCGACGAAGCGGGCATGGCCGGCACCCTGCTCCTGGACCAGGTCCTCGCCGACGCGGCCGCCGCCGGCGCCGTCGTCCGCCTCCTGGGTGACCCGCACCAACTCGCCGCCGTCGAGGCCGGAGGCGCACTGCGGCTCATCTCCCAGGCGGGCGCCACGGTCGAACTCGACCGCCTGCACCGCTTCACCGTTTCCGGCGAAGGCGACGCCTCCCTCACCTTGCGCGACGGCGAAGACCCCCGGTCGGCCTTCGACTGGTACCGCAGCAAAGGCCGGATCGTCGCAGGACGGCACGAGGCGATGTGCGACGCGGTGTTCACCGCGTGGGCGGCCGACACCGGCCGGGGCCTCGCCTCGCTGATGACCGCCGCCGACAACGCCACCGTCAACGAGCTCAACCAGCGTGCCCAGAACTGGCACATCTCCCGAGGGGACCTCGACACCAGCAGCTCCATCCCCCTGCGCACCGCAGCGCGCGCCCACCCCGGCGACATCATCGTCACCCGTCTCAACCGTCGCCGCATGACCGTGCGCGGCGGGAAGGACTTCGTGAAGAACGGCGACACCTGGACCGTCGAGAAAATCCTCGCCGACGGCGCCGCGACCGTCCGGCACACCCAGCACCGCGGCCGCATCACCCTGCCCGCCGACTACCTCACCGCCCAGGCCGAGCTCGGCTACGCCTCCACCATCCACCGCGCCCAAGGCATGACGGTCGACACCTCCCACGCGCTGGCCTCCGCCCGCTCCACCCGCGAAGGCGTCTACGTCCAGCTGACCCGCGGCCGGCGCACCAACCGCCTCTACATGGCCATCGACAACGGCGACCACCTCGACGACGTCCTCACCGCCGTCGCCGCACGCCGCAGTGCGCAGCTGACCGCGACCGAGCAGATCGCCGCCCTGCAGCGCAATATCAGCGCGCCCGGACAGCTGTCAGCCGAGTACGCCGACGTCACCGAACGCGCCACCGCCGCCCGCCTCACCGGGGCCCTCGAACAGATCCTCGGCGCCGACCGGGCAGCACAGTTCCTGGCCGCCGACGCCTACCCCGCCCTCGCCCGCGCGCTCCACGACGCCGAACGCGCCGGCTTCGCCCTGCCCCGACTCCTCGCCCGCACCGCTCTGGACCGCGGGATCTTCGACGCCGACGACGTGTCCGCCGTGCTGACCTGGCGGCTGCGCGAAGCCCTCACCGACGCCGAACAGGCCCGCCACACCTTCCGCGACAGCACCCTGGCCGCGCGCTCACAGGCCCAGCTCGACACCCTCAAGCAGCTCGCCGCCGGTCATCGCACAGCAGCTCAACAAGCGCTGATGGCTACCGACGCCGCCTTCACCCACCTGCCCACCCCCGTCACCACCCGCCAGGGAACCACCCATCCCGCCTGGCCCGACCGGCCGCTCGGCCCCCTCACCCGCAGTGAGCTCGCCTCCCAGCTGGCAGCCGTCCGCACCCAACCGCACGATGCGGGCTCCACCAGCCACCCTCTCTCCGACACCGCCCACGCCACCATCACCGCCCTGACCACCGAAACCCAGCTGCGCCGCGCACTGACCTGGCGCGACCGCGCCCGCGAGGACTACCAGCGAGAACGCTCCCCGAACCGCCCCCACACCGCCCACCAGTCGCTCACCGCCGCCCGTCGCCAAGCCGCCGAACGCCGCGCCGCCACCGAGCAGCGACAGCACTCCGCCCGGGCTGCCGTGGCCCGCGCCGAGGCCGTCACCGCCCGGATCGACGCCGAGCTGCGTCTGCGTGAACGCCTGCCCGACCGCATGCCGCACCCTCGCACCCGCGGCGAGATACCCGACTGGGTCGCCGACTCCCACGCCCTCACCCACCCCGACACCCCCGCCCACTGGCGCACCCACCTCGCCGAACGCCACCGCACCCTGGCCCGCTCCCTGGCCGACCGCGGTCACACCCTCGCCGGCAACCCGCCCGCCTGGACACGACCGCTGGGCCCGCCTCCCTCCACGCACTCACCGCGCCGCCGCCACGCATGGGCCACCACCGCCGCCCTGGTCGAGCTGTGGCGTACCCGCCACGCCATCCACAGCGTCCCCGGACTCGGCCCCCGCCCGGCCGACCCCGAAGCGGCAGGACACTTCGACGACCTCGACGCACGCATCCACGCGCTGACCGGACGGCGCCGCCCGGCCCTGCACCTGCCGCCCGCCGGCGCACCCGCCCACCAGGTCCTCGCTGCCGCACTCGGCCACCTCGACACCCCACCACCGGCCAGACCCCAGCCCGCACACCCGGCTCTGCACGACCCCTCCGGCGTCGCACCCCACACCTACGGCGCCCTCGCCCGCATCGCCCTGTCCGCAGCACTCGCCGGCGAAAGCGCCCCCGAAGAATGGATGGAGAAGATCACCCCGCCCGGCAAGGACGACGAGGACGAACAGCGCACCTTCACCGCACTGATCACCACCCTCAGCGACTACCGGCGCCGCCACCACCGTGCCGGACACGACATCCTCGGCCCCCGCCCCGAAGGACTCGCAGGCGAGGAATGGGACCACCTCACCAACGCCATCGACCTCTACACCCACGCCTGCGTCGCCCGCCGCCTCAAGCAGATACGCGAGCGCACCGCCGCGGCCCGGACCGCGCTGAAGCCCCCGACCTTGCCCCTCCACCAGCAGCCCCGGCCCGACAACCACCGCCCGCGCCCGCAGCGCCCAACCCACTGAACCCGAACCCCACCACCCTCCATCCCCACCCCCCGGAACACCTGCCGCCACACCCGCACGACCTGCCCCGCCCCGCCGCCCTCCTCCAACGCAGCCTGGACCCCGCCCCCCTGCACCCGCTGACCCGACCCGCCGCCCGCTGGGGCGGCCGCTCACTCCTGCCGCGCAGCACACCCGCGGACGCCTGCCTACCCACGGCACACCGCCACCGCCGAGGAAGACGATCAGCCCCACAGCGCCCAGCCAGGACTCGTCCGGCCGATCATGGCTGTAGGCAGTCGGGCATGATGCCCGGGTGAGCACAATCGTGAAGTTCTTCATGGCGCCGGACGACACGTCAGCGAGCCTGGCCCTCCAGTCCGGCCCGGGACGGGCATTCGAGTCGCTCTCTTTCGGCAACTTCGATCCCGAAGAAGCCGTGCTCGAGTGGGAATGCCTGCTGGCCGGCGGCACCTTCGAGGAACTGCTGGAAGCCGATGAGCCTCGCATCGTCGCCGGCCAGGACAACGACGGGCCCGTTGTCTTCGCGCTCTCACCTCGCCTGTCCGCAGCGCTCGCGGACGCCGAGTACGCCAGACTGCGCGACGTCGCCGCCTCGTGGACCCGGCTGCGTGCGCAGGACGGCGAGGTTATCGGTACGGAAATCGCCGAAGCGATCGTGGGTGATCTCGCTGCTCTCGTCAGCAGCGCCCGCCGCCAGAACCAGAGCGTCTACTGCTGGGCTGCGTAGCAGTTCACGCCCAAAGCCAGAGCGATACGGCCACCGCGGTTGCGGTGCCACGGAAGACGGTACGTGCTGGGGCACTTCAACGCCCCGCGCGAGTTCTACCGTGCTGCATCCCAACGGCAGCTTCTCGTCGTGCTCTGGTGGGACTGACATGGACCGCCTCATCGGCGGCGCGCGTCAGCAGCTCGGTGGCTCTGTTCACGACACGCTGAGTGATGGGCTCCGAGTAGCCGAGCACTGCGGCCGTCACGTTCATCGAGGACAACGTCCACCGCGACATCGACTTCGCCGAGACTGCCGCGGCCGTGTCCGTTACGCCGCGGGTCGTCCAGTCGCCTTCAGCCGCTACGTCGGCTCCACCTCGCTCGGCCACGGCGGCACGTGCGTCTCGGCCGCGCCCACCTCGACCTCCGCAACACCCATCCCCACAAGCGCCCCTGGCCGTCGCCGCCCGCTGAGAGTTCTCGCACCCAGGTCGCTTCGCCGCCACTCACCGCGCCGCCTACGGCGTGTCCCCGAGCCTCACCCTGCACGGCACGCCCTGACCTCGCGCGCCGGCTTGCCGTTGGCCGGCCACGAGGGCCGTTGTCAGAGGCGACAGGCAAGATGGCGGCCATGAACGTCACTCCTGTCACTCCGCCACGGCCGATCGACGTTGCCGCGGTCTTTCCCCAACTGGTGCCGCTGGCCCGTACGGCGACCCGACTGCACCCCCGCCCAGGGGAGCCGACGTGGGACGACAGCTCGATCGGCGGTCCGCTGCTCTGGCCAGCTGAGGAGCCGTGGCCGCACTGCGAGGAACCGCATGTGGTGGATGGCATCAACCCAGCTCTGTCCCCTGCGGATCTGAGGCTGGAACGACGGATCTTCGAGGCCTCGCACGGCTGGGACATGACTGTGGAGGAACGAGATACTCTCCTGCGGATCAGGCCCGCTCGGACGTATCCGGTAAGGCTGGCGGTCCAGGCGTACGACGGCCCCATAGCGATGCTGCCTGTCGCGCAGCTGTACGTACGGGATGTGCCCGATCTGAGCCCGCCGGAGGGCAAGGACCTGCTGCAGGTCCTATGGTGCCCCTTCGATCACCCCATCATGCCCAAGACCCGGCTCTTCTGGCGTTTGGCAGCCGCCGTCACCGACATCCTCGACACGCCCCCCGAGCCGCCCGCAGTGCAGTTCGACGGCTACCTACCGGAACCGTGCGTGCTCGAACCAGAGCAGATCACCGAGTACCCCGACCACCTGGAGCTGAGCGTAGAACTGCGAGAACAGCTCAAGCAGTGGAGTGTGCCGCAGGCAGCAGAGGAAGACATGGACCCGGACACGTACTACGACTGTGTGCTGTCCAACGCCCCCGGCTGGAAGGTCGGCGGATGGCCGGCTTGGAACGCCACCGACCCCAGCCCCCAGCACTGCTCCGAGTGCAGCACCGGCATGGAGGTCCTGATGACCGTCGCCACGTTCGAGGAAGGGGACGATGCCGGAAACAGCTGGTCTCCGCACCCCCACCCAGGTGCTGGACCGTACCCCAGCCACCGCGGCTACAACGCGACCGGGGTCCAGATAGGCAGCGGCTACCGGCAGCACCTGTTCGTCTGCCCGGCGGATCCCGAGCATCCGCACATCGAGTTGATGACGTAGCCCGCCCGCAGTCCAGTTGCTTGGCTGGCACGGCCCATCATGTGGCCGTCTGAATAGTTGTGGCGCAGGAGCTCAGAGCGAGACCGGAGGATGTCCAGGGCCTCGTGGGTCGAGCAGCCGAGGTGGTCTCGGAACACCTTGATGCCCTCGATGTTTCTGCCGCTGAGGATCTCCTCGTCTGCGAAGGAGAGCGTGCCGGCCGTCCAAGGCGCAGACGCGGAATCGCCACCAGGCCAGTCGACGTCGGTCAGGGTGACGAGCAGGCGGCCGTCCGAGAGCGCCACCGCCACGTCAATGCCGCGGGCTACTTTCTCGATGAAGGCAACGGGTGCCGTGTGGTCCAGGAGGAAGATGAAATGTTGGGCTATACGCTGCCGCCACTCATCGGGCACGCCATCGCCGTCCAGGCGCAGGTTGGAGCTCCATGCTGCTTGGGCGAGGACCGATACGAACAGCCCGAGGAAGTCTGCATTCAGTAGGTCGTCCGCGTGCTCGATCAGGATCGCGAGGTCCTGGTTGCCGTGGCCGGGACCGTGCCAGTCGTGGAGGCAGTCGACAAGCGCATCCCAGTTGTAGCCGAAGCTGTCGAGGAACGACAGTTCCCGGGCGAAGGTACGAAAGACGGACGCCGGATCCCGCAGTTCCCGGCCGTCCAGCCGCACGACCAGACCGTTTGGGCCTTGACCCCGAATCCTGAACACGGGTTATGCGGCTTGGGCCAGCGTAGTTGGTGTGAGCTGGAGAGCTTCCTCGAAGGCGATCGGTGATCGTTGCCCGAGGTAGGAATGTCGGCGTCGGGTGTTGTAGCGGTGGAGCCATCGGAAGGCGTCGAGCCGGGCCTCGCGCTCGGTGGACCAGCCTTTCCGTCCCTGCAGGGTCTCGCGTTTGAAGGTGGCGTTGAAGGACTCGGCGAGTGCATTGTCCGCGCTGGACCCGACCGCGCTCATGCTTCGCCGCGCCCCTGCTGACCTGCATGCTTCAGCGAAAATTCTGCTCGTGTACTGGGCTCCGTGGTCGGTGTGCATGATCG
Organism: Streptomyces zhihengii; assembly: GCF_016919245.1. Taxonomy (NCBI): domain Bacteria; kingdom Bacillati; phylum Actinomycetota; class Actinomycetes; order Kitasatosporales; family Streptomycetaceae; genus Streptomyces; species Streptomyces zhihengii. The sequence goes on from NZ_JAFEJA010000002.1 coordinate 2,160,320, forward strand.
ATCCGGCGAGGCTGCCGCGGGTGCGGATCGCCGCGGCCAGGGCGTCGGTGACGAGGTCCGCGCGCATGTGGTCGGCGATCGCCCAGCCCGCCAGGCGTCGTGAGGCAAGGTCTATGACGGTCGCCAGGTAGCAGAACTTCCCGCCCTCGATGGGCAGGTAAGTGATGTCGCCGACGTACTTCGTGTTCGGTTTGTCCGCGGTGAAGTCGCGGCCGATCAGGTCCGGGGCCTTGGCCGCGGCCGGGTCTGGGACGGTAGTGCGGTGCCGGCGACGCAACCGGACCCCCTCGATCCCGGACGCCCTCATGATCCTGGCGACCCGCTTGTGGTTGACCACCTCACCGTTCTTCTCGCGAAGCTCGGCAGTGATCCTCGGGACTCCGTAAGTGCCGTCCGATTCCTGGTGCACCGCCCGTATCCGGGTCGCCAGGCGGGCGTCGGCTGATTGCCGGGCGGCGCGGTCAGCGGCTGTCCGGCGCCAGTAGTAGAAGCTCGAGCGGCTGACGCCGAGGATGCTGCACAGCCGCTTCACGCCGTGACGGCGCTGGAGGTCGGCGACACACTGGAAGCGGTTCACCAGCGCGTCTCCCCGGCGAAATACTTCGCCGCTTTGCGCAGGATCTCGCGTTCCTCCTCCAGCTCACGGACCTTCTTCCGCAAAGCGGCGTTCTCCGCCTCCAGCGGGGCCGGCGGCTGAGAGGGGTCCTGCGTCCGCCGGCCCCGGGGACGACTCACGCCGGCGGCCCTCACCCAGTTCCGCAGGGTCTCCGGATTGATCCCCAGATCGGCGGCGACCGACCTGATCGTCGCTTCCGGCCGCGACTCGTACAGCGCGACCGCGTCCGCCTTGAACTGCGGCGGGTAGTTCTTCATGACCACGAGATGTCCGTTCTCAGATCCTCAGGATCCAGTGTCTCGTGTGTTCAACATCCGGGGTCAAGGCCCTTTCGCTGCACGAACATGGCCGTTTCCGACGCCAGCCATGGGTCGGCTGGGGAGGTGAACACGCCCCATGGAGGGCGGTGATCCGTCAGAGTGGGCTTGGTCGTCATGGGCGAGATCCTTGCACGCCGATTGCTCGGCGGCAGGGCTATTTGCGGAGGGCAGATCGTGCTTGACGAACATAGCTGAGCAGGCCAGGGGCGATGACATTGGCAAGAGGGTCTTGCGGGGCCAGTGCTGCAGGACCATCACGTTTCCCCTATTGTGATTTGACTGAGCACCGCAGCTGGCCACTGAGCGTACGGCTCTGGCCGGCCCGGCGCGTTCGCGGTCCATCTGTGCGCAAGTAGAGTTGGTGGACCTTCCCCTGGCGCGCTCGGCTGTGAGCAGGTAGTTGCCGGGCGAAGCGGCGGGCGCCAACGCCGAAGGCGCCCGCCCGGCCTCGGCAGATGATCTCCACGCCGGGAGGGCGGTCCCCAGCCAGGCGGCCAGCGGCCCGGCTTCACGGGTGGGAGCACATCGACCACGCGACGATCTTGGACGCTGTTTGCTGGCGGAGACCAGCTATTCCCGGCGGGCGCTATTCCTCGGCATTGGACCCACGATCGGGAAACGCACGCAGTCTCAACGGGGGCGCCCGGTGATCGGCGAGCCATCGCATCCGGTTGTCATCCGTCGCCAGCCCGGCGCGTGCGGCCTGGGCCCACTCTTCTCGGTCGAGCACCTCAAGGTAGGTCGCCCGGAGCGCTTCCTGCTGCGCCGCAGTGCATCCCGCAGCCTCGGGAGGCTCTGTAGTCAGGTGCTGGGCGAGCACCGCGATCGTGAAATAGCGCTCGATCGTCGGGCTGAGCAGTCCCACATGGCGAGCATGAGCTTCCAGGACCGCTCCCGAATGGGGGTAGTCAGCGAGGGTGAGTCCCATCCCCCCGCAGTCACACATCTGATGGAGTAGACGACCGACGTGGTCGACCATCTCGCTGTCAGTGTCGAGGTCTGCCAGTGCCTCATGGAGTTTGGCGACTGTTGCGACGCTGCCGGCGAAGTATGCATTAAGGAAATCGCCGTCACAGGCTCTGCGAAGCAGCCAAGGTCGGGCAATCGGGTTGTTGAGTCTGCAGAGTGCGTCAACTACATAGACGCGCCCCCAGCCGGTGACGCGCTCGGCCAACCAGAGCAGGGCCTCGACTCCCCCTGTCTGCTGCTCGAATGCGTGCGCCGCAAGTGGCCCGAAGCGGTTGGAAAGCAGCCCGATCGTTCGAATCAGCGGGATGTCTTCGGCTGTGCCCACGGCAGCCAGCAGGGCAAGTCCAACGGTGACCGCGCATCGATCGGTCCCGTATCGGACCAACCAGCGGCCCGTTTGGCGAACGCGGTCTCTGCCCGCCCGCTCAGCCGCGGCAGCGATGTGCCTGTTTTGGTGAATCGGGACGTAGACGTCGTGGAAGGCATCGGCCAATTCGCTGGGCAGGGCCGAAACCTTGGCGAAATGCGTGTCCAGGACGAGGGCAACGTCCTTGCCGGCCGAGGGCCGGTCCTCAGGTGCCTTCGGGCTTCGCCGATGACGGTGCAACTCGTCGTCGGGATATGGTTCCCCGTCGCGCGGAAGCGGCTCCCCTGGAGCCAACTGATGTAGCTGGAGTGCGTGATCGAACAGCGACGTCGGCGACCCGGGCAGTCCTGTCCCGGTCGTCTCGCTCATCGGCGGACGGAGGACTCAATTCTCTTGATCATGGATCGAAGCATGCCACGATAGCAATCGCCGCGACAAGCCCCTCGACTCGGCGGCCGGTTGCATCAAACGCAACCGCCTAGCGCCCCGCGTGTGAGGGCGGTGAAGCCGCGAGAGTGGCTCTACCGCCTCACCAGCTACTTCACGCCTTCAAGGCGTTCGGAGTACTGGCAGAGACCCCGCCGTGGCCGCCCTCGCGGGTCACGACGACGCCGCACTCGATGAAACGGGAGCGGCTGGCGAGCAGCTCCGGCAGGCGCGAACTGCCGCCCCGGCCCTGCGCGACCGCCACTGGCCAGCGATCATTGCGGCCGGTGCGGCCCTGGACCAGAACGGCAGAGTCAGCGGCGGGATTCCACACCCCCTCCTCTAGACCTCGGCCCTCATCCGCGCAGCACCCTCGCCCCCCGCCACCGGCACCCGGCCCACCATGGCTCAGCCGTTTCATGGACCGGGCCAAGCAGATCGCAGCCGAGTCCCGGCAACGCGACTCGACCAACCACCTTCCTCACGTCACTGCGCCTCTGCGCACGACCGGGCCGAGTCCCTCAACCGCCAGCAACACAACGCCCGGCACATCACGTAAGCCCGGCATCCTCAGCAAGTGCTGCACCGCCGCATACTGCAGCTTCCTCATGCCAGAAGCCGGGCCCCGAGCGCGGCCTCGCCCGCGCCTGCGGGGGTCACGTGGCGGACCGGCGGGCCCGGTTGCCGCACCACACGCTGGGACGCGCCCACACGCCCGCCCGCCCGCAGGGAAGGGCCTTTGAAGCGCGCTCCCGGCCCTGTTGGGCTTGCCAACACAGCGGATGAGCCCCCCGCTGTCGCCGCCCGCACGCCGCGCGCCAACCATGAGCCCCCGGCGTGCGGGCGGCCCCCTCCCAACCGGCCCCCGGCCCGTTTCGATCAAGGAACTGAAGCGAATGACAACTCTGCGCAGCACAGCTCTCACGGCGATGTCGCTGGCCCTGCTCGCCGGCGCTGCCGTCGCCGCCACTGCGACGGAAGCCACCGCGACGCCACGGATCAACGCCTGCGGTTCCAGCTACGCGCTCTTGAAGTCGTGGCCGATCCAGGCCCAGTACTGGACCAGCGACGCCGGCAAGACCAAGGGGTACATCGACGTCTACTACTCCGGCGCCACCGGCAAGAACTGCGCCATTGCCAGGCCCGTCGACGGGGTGCACCTGGCCCGCGGGATCAAGGTCAAGATCGGCAAGACCGGATCCGGCTGGGCCGGGCTCGACGGCTACCAGGCCAACTTCACCCAGTACGCAGGGCCCGTCTACGTCTCCGCCCGCAACGCCTGCATCAGCTTCGAGGGCGGCTTCACCTACAACGCCACCTGGGACTCCTCGAGCGCCTGGAGCAGGTACACCAGCAAGCACTGCGGCTGACACAGCCCGAACAACCCCCGGCACCAGACGTACACGAGCCTGCTTCCCCGCGGCCTCCTCGCCCCTCGAAGGCGCCGTGTGGCGGACCGCTCAGCCCGATCGCCGCGCCGAGCACCGGGACACCGGCACCGCTGCCGCCCGCCCGGAAACAGTGGGGTAACCCGGCCGCAGCCCTGTTGGGCTTGCCGACGCAGCGGACAAGCCCCCGCCTCCGCTGCCGCCACCCGCACCCCGAGTGCAAGCCGGGAGCTCCCGGAGTGCGGGTGACATCCCCCAACCGGCCCACGCACAGGAGCAAGGCAACCGATGGCCCACGCGCAAGTCCACGACATCCCCCGCCCAACACAGGCACCGAGACCCCCCGCACCCCATCCGCCGGACGACAAGCCCGCCGGCCCCCATACTCCTCCGTCGTTTCGCACCGTTGTGCGGCACCGATACTGCGGCCGCCTGCTGTTCGCCTCCGTGATCGGCCGCCTGGCCCTGGGCATGATGCCCGTCGCCCTCATCCTCGCCGCGAAGGCCGACGGCCACTCCCTGGCCACCGCCAGCCTTCTGGCCGCTCTCTACGGCCTGTCCCCGGCACTCGGCCTGCCGCTGCTGGGCCGCCTGGCCGATCACCGCGGCCTGACCCCACCCATCTGCCTCGGAGCGGCCGTCGTCGCCACCGCTCTGGGCATCCTTGCCCTCGCGGGAACGACCCACATCCCCCTGGCCGCTGCGTGCGTCCTGCTGGCCGGCGCCGCCTGCCCACCTCTCGAAGGCGGCCTGCGCTCCCTCTGGCCGACCGTACTGCCCGACGACACACACGTCCGCGCCGCCTACACCCTGGACTCTTCAGCGCAGCAGATCGTCTACGTCACCGGCCCCGCCCTCACCATCGCCCTCGCCAGCTGGCTTTCCCCGGCCGCCGCCATCGCCCTGGCTGCCGCAGCCACCCTCGCCGGATCCCTCGCCTTCGCCACCGTCCGCCCCACCCGCACCTGGCGCGCCGCGCCCCGCACACCCGACCCGCTCGGCGCACTGCGACCACCCGCCATGCGCCCGCTGCTCGCCGCGCTGGTCTTCCTCGGCGCCACCGTCGGCGCGCTCGACGTCGCCGGAATCGCCGCCGCCGAGACACACGACGCTCCCTGGTTGGCAGGCGCCCTGCCCGCGGTCTTCTCCACCGCCGGAGTCATCGGGGGTGCACTGTTCCTTCGCTTCCAGCCGGCCAACGCGCCCCGTCCCCGCCACCTTGCCCAACTCGCTGCCCTGTACGCGCTGTGCTGGCTCCCGCTGCTCGCCCCGCTGCCCGCCCCCTTGCTTCTGGTGGCCGCACTGCTGCCCGGAGCCCTGTTCGTACCGGTCCTCACCGTCGCCAGCATCACGCTCACCACGTTGGCTCCCCCCGGCACCTCCACGGAAGCGGTGGGCTGGCTCTCCAGCGCCATGCGCCTGGGCCTGGCCGCGGGAACCGCGCTCGCCGGCCCCCTCGGAGGCGAATTCACCGTCCCCCTTGTGGCGGCCGCGCTGTGCACGCTGACGCTCGCCACCCGCATCACCCCACGCCGCGCACCCGCCACTACCTGACCCGCCGCGGGCGGCGACGGCGGCCCCGCTCAGTCGGACAGAACGGCCCATATGTTCGGCTTGTCAGGCGTCGTCCACCCGCACGCGCAGTTTCGTTCCGGACAGCAGGCGGACTGACGGGCCGTCGCGGCGCAGGCAGACGATGAGGCGCCGCCCCTGGTAGGCGAGGGGCACGGTGAGTTCCCGCCATGCGGGTGGCAGGCGCGGGGCGAGCGCGAGTGTGTCTTTGTCGACCGGAGTCGCGCCGAGGAAGCCCTCCACCAGGATCTGCCAGGCGCCGGCGTAGGCCGACAGATGCAGTCCGTTGCGGTAGTCCTCTCGGGGCGTGTAGTCGAGGTTGTACCGTGCGGCCCGTGACAGGAAGGCCAGCGCTGCGTCAGCGCGCCCGAGCCGTGCCGCGACGACTCCGTGCGGTGCGGCGCTGAGCGAGGACTCGTGCGCCGTCCGTGGTTCGTAGTAGTCGTAGGCACGGGCCAGGGTGGCCGGGTCGAACACGTCGGGCAGCAGATGAGCCAGGAGCAGGATGTCCGCCTGCTTCACCAGCCTGGTGGGGAACGGCTGCAGATCGTCGGCGAGCGCCCGCTCCTCCTCGCTGAGCCGGGCCGAGGGTCCGTGGCCGGGGGCCCGCGGCGGGCAGTCCGGGAGGGCCGCGTATCCCTCGTGCTGTGCCGGGACCTCGCCGTCCAGCGGCTCGGGGATCAGGACGCTGCGGGCGATTCTGCTCCAGTGCCTCCTCTCCTCCTGGGTGATCCCGAGGCGCCTGGCCACCGCCGCCGCCTCCGGGGCCGGCAGGCCCTCTGTGCCGTCCAGCAGCGCGAGCGCGTAGACGAGGTTCCAGCGCAGCATCACGTTGGTGAAGTGGTTGTTGTCGACGTGGTAATGGTATTCGTCGGGGCCCATCACGGAGCGCACAACATGGGCCCCAGTCGCGTCGTCCCAGGTGAAAACGGATGCCGCGAAGCGGGCCGTCTCCAGGACGAGTTCCGCGCCCCTGGCCGTGAGGAAGCCGGTGTCACCGGTCACCCGGTGGTACCGGTGGACGGCGTAGGCCACGTCCGCCGAGTTGTGGAGCACCTCGCGCACGCTCCACTCGGTGATGTCGCGGTTCTCCGGATAGTCGAGCAGGCGGTGGGGGCCGTTCTCCCGCCCGGCGTCGTTCGCCGCCTCGGGGAACCGGGCCCCGGCGAAGCCGGTCGTCCGCGCGAACTCCCGAGCCTCCGGGAGGTGTTCGTGACGGAAGACGAGGTGGGCGCGCGCGACCTCGGGCACCGTCCACGCCCAGAACGCGTCCTTGTGGAGCTCGGTGTCGAAGAACGTCGCCCCTGAGTGGTAGCAGCCGGAGAGACCGCGCGCCGGTGTGACGGCGGACGTCCTGGCGGGCAGTTCGTGCTGCAGCAACTGGAACTGGCAGTACCGGACGGCCTCCTGCACCTCCGGGTCGCCGTCGACGGTGATCCCGTGGGCCCGCCATCGGCGGTGCCACTCGGCCCGGTGCTCCGCGAGAAGCTCGTCCGCGCCCGCGCCCCGCACCTCGTCCGCCACGTCCTGTGCGCGGCCAGCCTGCCAGACGAGATCGAAGCGGACCTCCGCGGTGCCGCCCCGGGCCTGGGTGTCGAGGACTAGGGTCTGGCCCCAGCGGCGGAACTCCGTGAGCGGGATCCTGCGCGACACCCGCTCGCAGCGGGTGTCCGCGGTGAGGAGAAGCCGCTCGCCGGTGCCGGTCAGCCGGCAGTCGAGTTCCACGGCGTCCCCCCGGTGGGCGACGCCGTCCACGAGGGTGTGGACCATGGCGAGTTCCGGCACCGCACCGCCGAGGTAGGCGTTGCCCCGGGTGTTGTCCCAGAACACGTCGAGCGCGAGGGAGGAGACTCCCGCCGGGACGCGCAGAGTGCCCGTCATGACGCCGACCGAGGGGCGGGTTGCGTGGACCGCGGTGACGGTGGTCAGCAGCACCCGGTCGCCGTCCGGTCCGGTCAGCGGGGTGGTCGAGCGGACCACCCCGTCGCGCATGTCCAGTGTCCGTGTGGCCGGGCAGTCGGGGCGCAGGCGCTCGTACCCCTGTCGCACCCGCAGTCCGAGGGGGTGCGGGAGGTTGACGATCTCACGGTCGACGCCGACGCCAGCGTCGTACACGTCGCGCAGGAAGAAACCCGGTTCGCTGTGCGGGTCGTCGACGTCGAGCGGCACGCGAAGTCCCTGGTGGGAGTTGGCGAGGTGCAGCAGCGCCTCGGCGTACGCCGCTTGCCGGGGGCCGGCGGCAGTCACGGGCAGCAGCCAGCCCGCAGGGGTCATTCCGGTGTCGCTCACCTGTGGTCCTTTGCGGCGCGGGTGCTCATGCTGCGCACGTTGTAGTAGCGGTCGTCGCCCAAGGCGTCGGGCAGGGATCCGTCCAGCAGGGCGGCCGCCACCTCGTCCACCGCCTGGGGGACGTCGCGGCGCGGCTGGATGCCCAGCAGCCGGGTGAGCCTGGTGGCTGTGAGGCGGTAGGAGCGCAGGTCATCGGTGGCCGTGGTGGTCACGTCGACCGGTTCCCCGAGTCGGCGGGAGACACGTTCGCGCACCGCGGCGGCGATCTCGGAGACAGTCATGTTCTGCCTGCCCACGTTCAGGGGCCTGCCGTTGAGCGGCCCGAGGGACGGGTCGAGGACGAGGCGGCAGTACACGTCGACGAGGTCGTCGATGTGCACGTTGGGCCGGTACTGCGACCCGCCGAACACGGTCACCGCCCGCTTCTTCACGGCCTGGGCAGTCAGCAGGTTCACCGTCAGGTCCAGGCGCTGGCGTGGCGAGACACCGCAGACGGTGGCCGCCCGCACGGCCACCGTTTCGAAGTTGCTGCCGGTCAGCGGGAAGAGGATGTCTTCCCCGAGCGCCTTGTAGCGGCTGTAGTCGGTGAGAGGGGCCAGCGGCTGGAGTTCATCGACCTCGGGGGCGTCGCACACGCCGTAGACGCTGGCCGATGAGGCGTACACGAAGCGACGCACTCCGGCCTCGACGGACAGCCGGGTGACATGGTCGAGGCAGTCGTGGTTGACGGCGCGGCCGAGCGCCGGGTCGAGGTCGAAGCTCGGGTCGTTGGCCACCGCGGCCAGGTGCACGACGACATCGATGCCGTGTACCGCGTCGCGGAAGCCGTCGGCGTCGCGTACGTCGGTGGTCACGACTTCGAGGCGCGGGTCTCGGACTCCGGCGAGGCCGTCGCCGAAGAGCTGGGTGTCCATGGCCCGCACCCGGGCGCCGTCGGCGAGCAGGCGCCGCACGAGGACGGAGCCGATGTAGCCGGCGCCTCCCGTGACGAGCACGGTGGGGGGAGCGGTCGGGTCCGTCATGTGCTCTCCTTGCCGGCGGGTACCGCCCAGTCGTCGAGGTCGATTTCGTCCAGGGTGGACACCCGGGGCGCGGTGTCCTCGGGCGCCAGGTGGGCTGTCCGGTCGATGAGCAGGGCGTCGGCGCCGATCGTGAGGCCTGCCGCGACGCCGTGTTCGGTGTCGTCCACCACCAGCGTCCGCTCCGGGGCTGTTTCCCAGACACGGACGACACGGCGGACTGCTTCCGCCCGGTCGGCGGGCGGGTGCGGTCCGCCGGCGCCGAGGCTGCGGTCGATCCGGCTGGTCAGCCATGCCGCCCGGGGATGGCCGGCAAGGAGCCCGCGCAGCAGGGTGCCGGCGTTGCGTGACGCGGTGCAGAAGGCGAGAGGTATGTCGCGTTCGGCTGCCCGGTCCAGCAGGCGTGCCGCGTCGGGGAAGAGCAGGGTGCTGCCCGCCAGGGCGAGGAAGGCGCTCTGTTTGACCGTGACCAGCCGGTCGACGAGTGCCGGGGTTGGGTCGACGCCCACGGAGGCGAATGCCGCACGGGCGCCCGCGTCGCGGGGGCGGCCCGCGACATGGCGCTGGTAGGCGTACGCCGTGAGGCCGCCGTGGGTCCAGTTGTCGATGGCGGGGCCGAGCACCTGCCGCAGCGCCTGGTTCCAGGCCCGCAGGTGCGGGGTGTCGAGGAGGGTGCCGTCGATGTCGAGGACCAGCAGACCGTAGGGGGGCGGCGTGGAGGAGTCCTTCATCGGGCGGTCCATGCGTGCAGAGCCCGGGTGGACGAGTCGAAGATGCTGCCGTCGGTGGTGAAAAACTTTCCGCCCGTGGCCTCCAGCGCGTCGCGCTCGGCGGCGACGCGCGGGTCCTCGCCGTCCGCGTAGTCGGCGCCCTTGAAGTAGAAGTCGGGGCGCCAGAGTTCGATCAGTGGGACCGCGGTCGGGAAGTCGCTCAGGGCGACGTGGTCGACGGCGTCGAGGGCCGCCAGCACCGAGAGCCGTGCGCGGTCGCCGAAGACCGGTCTGCCGGGCCCCTTGCCGACGTGGCGTGCTGCCGTCACGGACACGAGCAGCACGTCGACCTGTTCGGCGGCCTGCCGCAGATAGTGGATGTGTCCCTCGTGCAGGATGTCGAAGCAGCCGTGGCACTGTCCGACCGTCATTCCGCGGCGTCCCCATTCGGTGCGCAGCCCGGCGATCAGGTCGGCGGGCAGCACCTTGCCCCTGCGGCTCATCGCCATCCCCGGCCACCCCCGAGCAGCGGGCCGTCCGGCTCGTGCGGCTTGTAGGGCAGTTCGGTGAGCGCGTCGTCGAGCCGGCTGAGCGCCTCGTCGATGTGCCCGGTGGTGTGCGCGGCGGACACGGTCACGGGCTCGGGGCAGAAGGAGAGCGGCAGCAGGAAGCCGTACAGGTCGAACTTGGTCGACAGCAGCCGGAACAGTTCGGTTGCGTAGGGCAGGTTGTACAGGCGGGCGACGTCGGCCATGTTGCGGGGCCGTTCGGACGATCCGATGTGGGCGCCCACTCGGCCGCCGAATCCGGAGACGAACGCGGGGACTTTGTGCTGCCCCAACACCTCGCGGACGCCGGTGACCAGGTAGTCGTTGAGCTGCTCGATGTGCTCGTAGAAGCCGGGGGTGGACAGCTCGCGCAGGGCGGCCAGGGCGCCGACCACGGAGAGGTAGCGGCCCGTGTTTGTCCCGCTCACCTCGACCTGGCCCACCGGTGCGACGGCGTCCATGAAGTCGGCGTGGCCTGCGATGCCCGCGATGGGCATGCCGCAGCCGAAGGCCTTGCCGTAGCAGGCGAGGTCGGGCACCACGCCGAAGCGCTCCTGGGCGCCGCCGAGGGCCAGTCGGAAGCCGGTGAGCACCTCGTCGAAGATCAGCAGGGCGTCGTGCCGGGTGGTGACCGCGCGCAGGTGCTCCAGGAATCCGGGCTCGGGCCCGACGCAGCCGATGTTGAGGCACACCGGTTCGAGGATGACCGCGGCGATGTCGTCCCCGTGCTCTGCGAAGACCTGGTCCACCAGGCCGGGTGCGTTCCACGGCAGGGGCAGCACCAGTTCGCCGAATTCGTCCGGCAGCCCGGGGGCGCCGGGCAGGCGTTGCAGGAGGCCGTTCTCGCCTGGGGCGGCCGGCCCCTCGGAGGTGTCGACGTTCCACATGAGCTGGTCATTCAGGCCGTGGAAGTGGCCTTCGAACTTCACCACCAGGCGCCGGCCGGTGACGGCGCGGGCGATCCGCAGGGCGTACATGGTCGCTTCGAGGCCGGAGTTGGCGAGCCGCAGCTTGTCCGCACAGGGGACGACCGCGCAGAACTCCTCCGCCAGCATGCCGTGGGTCGCTGTCTCGTACTGGTACAGGAATCCGCCGGCGAGCGCCTTTTGCAGCGCCTCCCGGATCGGCGGCGCGTCATGGCCGAGGAAGCACGAGCCCCACCCCATGATGAAGTCGAGCAGCTCCCGCCCCTGGTCGTCGCGGATGTACGGGCCGCTCGCGCCGGTGACACGGACCGGCCCCACGGCCGACAGGGAGTTCCAGCCTGCGGCGACTCCGCCGACCAGGTGCGGTGCCGTCCCGTTCAGCGGACTGTGCGCAGTGCTCATGTCGTCACGCCCCCACTTCGTCTCGATGCGCTCGAAGAGAGCGCCGGTGATGAAATTCGGTGATGCGGTCGGTCACGTAGTCGATCTGTTCCTCCGTCAGCAGGGGATGGAGGGGGAGGGAGAGGATCTCCCCGCTCTGGTGCTCCGTGACGGGCAGCCCGCCGTCCGCGACGGCGACCCCTCCGGTACGTGCCGCTGGCTGCCGGTGCACGGGGACCGGGTAGTGAATCGCCGTCTCGACACCGGCCGCGGCGAGATGGGCCCGCAGCTCGGCCCGCCACGGAGTACGGACGACATAGCGGTGGTAGACATGGGTGCGGTCCGGGCCATGTGCCGGCAGGACCAACGGGAGGCCGGCCAGGCGGGCGTCGTACAGGGCGGCGAGCTCCCTGCGGCTTTTTGTCCAGCCGGCGAGCCTGCTGAGTTTGACGTCGAGGGCGGCGGCCTGCAGGGGGTCGAGCCGGGAGTTCTCACCCCAGAGGGCCACCGTGTCCCGGTCCGCGAGACCGTGGTTGCGCAGCAGCCTCAGTCTGTCGGCGAGCTTGGTGTCGTCGGTGACGACGACACCGGCGTCCCCGCACGCCGCGAGGTTCTTGAGCGGGTGCAGGCTGAAGCAGCCGACAGCTCCGAAACCGCCGACCGGTCTGCCCGAGAAGACAGCGCCGACGGCCTGGGCGCAGTCCTCGATCAGCGGGACGCCGCGCTCGGCGCACAGATCGCGCAGCACGTCCATCTGTGCGGGCCGGCCCCGCAGATGGACGGCAACCACCACGCCGGTCTCCTCGGTGACCGCCGCCGCGACCGCCTCGGGATCGATGTTCTCGTCCGCGCCGACGTCGACCAGCAGCGGGCGGACACCCTCCGAGACGAGGGCGCCCACGGTGGCGACGAAGGTGTTCGCCACGGTGATCCCGACGCTGCCGCGCGGCACGCCCAGGGCGCGCAGCGCCAGCCGGAGCGCGTCGGTGCCCGAGTTGACCGCGACGGCCTCACGGGTCCCGTGCAGTCGGGCGAACGCGCGCTCGAAGCGGGGCACTTCGTCGCCGCCGACGAGGACGCCGGATTCCAGGACCTCCGTGAGCCGGGGCAGCAGCTCGTCCATGAGCTCACGGTTCTCCTCCCGTACCTGGGAGAAGGGCACACGCATGTCGGTTCTCCTTTCACAGCGGCCGGCACGGCTCAAGCGAGCCCTCCGTCCTTGCGGATTCCGGGGCCACCGGGTGGGGCGGTGCGGACGGCGCGCGTCATCGGACCAGCGCCGTGCGCAGCCGTCGCAGGGCGAGGGCCAGAGTGAGGGTCCCGAGGATCAGCAGATAGCCCGCCGCGACGGCGACGCCGCCGTCGACGACCCCTGTGGCGGGCAGCCGGATGAGCTGGATGGCGTGGTACAGCGGCAGGCATTCGACGACGATCTGCACAGGCCGGGGGTAGACGCCGAGCGGGTAGAAGGTGGTGGCGAAGAGGAACATCGGCAGCATGAAGAGCTGGACGAGCTGGAAGTCATGCCAGCTCCGCACGAAGGTGACCACCGCCAGACCGAGGGACGCGAAGGCGAAGCCGACGAGTAGCGCCCCGGGGAGGACGAGGAGGGCCCATGGCGAGGTCACCATGCCGAAGGCGGCGAGGGCGGCGGCGAAGACCACGGTGACCGCCGTGCCGCGCAGCAGTGCCCACAGCACCTCGCCGAAGGCGATGTCGCGCACGGACAGCGGGGTGGAGAGGATCGCGTCGTACGTCCGCAAAGTCCGCAGCTTCGCGTAAAGGTTGAACGTTGTCTCGTCCATTGCGCCGTTCATGGCGGCGGTGGCGAGCAGCGCCGGTGCGACGAACGCCGCGTAGCCTCCCTGGTCCGGCCGCAGTCCCGGCACCTCGCCGACGAGTGCTCCGATGCCCACGCCGAGTGAGAGCAGGTAGAGCACCGGCTCGAAGATCTCCGCGAGCAGCAAGTGCCAGCTGTGCCGGTAGACGACCAGACTGCGCTCCACGAGCGCGACGGGTCCGGACAGGGCGGGCCACCCCCTGGGGCAGGCGGGCACGGTGTTCCTTTCAGCGGTGCAGGCGGCGTGCGTAGCCGCGGTGGGCGAGGACGGTGCCCGCGAGGGCGAGGGCGGCGAGGTAGCCGGCGTGGGCGGCGGCCGGGCCCGCGGGAGCGGTCCCGAGCGCGACGCCGCGTACCAGCTCGGTGCCGTGGTAGAGCGGAGTGAGCGTGACCGCCCACTGGAGCCAGCCGGGGAGCTGGCCGACCGCGAAGAAGGTGCCGGAGAACAGGTAGAGCGGCATGGCGACGAACCGGTACGCGCCGTTGAGGCGGCTGGGCCGCTCGACGCCCACCGCCCAGGCGCACAGCGGCGCTGCGAACGCCATGCCGACGAGCAGGACGCACGGGAGCAACAGCGCCCCGGTGGCTGGGCCGGTCACCCCGAAGGCGAGGAGCACGAGCACGAAGGCGAGGGCGCTGACGGCGATCCGGAAGGCGATGAACATCAGGTGCCCGGTTAGGATGTCGCCGGGACTCAGCGGTGTCGCAGCCGCCGCCGGGTAGGCGCCCCGGGGGCGGGTCGCCTCGTGCACCGGATAGGTAGCCTCCACGAAGGCGTTCTGCATCGCGGACGCGGCCAGCAGCCCCGGAGCCAGGAAGTCCGCGTAGGCGACGCCGGACAGATGGGCGCTCTGATGGGCGTCGACCAGGCGCCCGAGCCCGACGCCGAGCGCCGCGAGGAAGAGCAGCGGATTCACGACGCTGATCACCACGGAGCCGCGCCAGGTCCGCCGGTAGCGCCGCATCCAGTAGCCGAATGCGCCGAGCGCGGGCACCCGGACCGCGCTGTCGGACAGGGCGGCGGCACCGCGCGCGAGACGCCGACCGGGCGGGGCGACGGCCATATCAGTCCACCAGCGTCCGGCCGGTGAGGCTGAGGAACACGTCCTCCAGCCCCGCCCGGCGCACCAGAGCGGTCAGGGGCCGCACCCCGCGGCGGTGCACGGCCGCCAGCGCCGTCTCCCCGTCCTCGGCGTAGACGAGGACGCGGTCGGGCAGTACCTCCAGCCGGCCCCCGTCGGCGAGAACGTCCGGCGAGGGCTGCTCACCGACGGGGAAGCGCATCTCCAGCACCTCGCGCGTGACATGGGCACGGATCAGCCCGGCGGGTGTCCCCTCGGCGACGATCCGGCCCCGGTCCATGACCACGAGGCGGTCGCAGAGCTGTTCGGCCTCGTCCATGTAGTGGGTGGTCAGCAGCAGGGTCACGCCCTCCTGTTTGAGGCGGAAGAGTCGTTCCCACAGCATGTGCCGGGCCTGCGGGTCGAGACCCGTGGTGGGTTCGTCGAGCAGGAGGATCTCGGGCGAGTTGATCAGCGACCGTGCGATGGTGAGCCGGCGCCGCATGCCCCCGGAGAGAGCCTCGACCTGGTCGCCGGCCTTCTCGGTGAGCCGGGCGAACTCCAGCAGGTGGTCGGTACGTTCGCGGATGACTTGGCGGCGCAGGCCGAAGTAGCGCCCGTAGACGAGCAGGTTCTCGCGGACCGTGAGCTCCATATCCAGGGTGTCGTCCTGCGGGACGACACCGATGCGGGCCCTGATCCGGGCACCACCGCGCTCGGGGTCGAGACCGAAGATTCGCAACCTGCCCCCGGAGACCGGGGACACGGCGGCCACCATGCGCATGGTGGTCGACTTGCCGGCGCCGTTCGGCCCGAGCATCCCGAAGACCTCGCCGCGTGCCACTGAGAACGAGACGCCGGCGACGGCCTCGACGGCCGCCCCGCCCCGCCGGGGGACGTGCACCTTGCGCAGACCGTCGGCCTCGACAAGGACGGTCGTCCGCCCGGACTGTAACGCGCTGTCGGTGCTCATCAACGTCCCCCCGAGGAACGGGCCGCCTGAGGCCGAGCCGGTCCCGGCTCGTTGCACGGCACTACCGAGGCGCAACCACACCATGATTGCCACGCAAGAACAAGACTTGATCGCAAAAATAACTGACCTATGATCGCAGTTGTGCTCGCAGACCGTGAGAATGACGAACAGGCAAACCTCGGGGCTTCGGAACTCCCCGGCGGCACCCCCGGATCCGGCCCGGTACAGGAAGCACCGACGACACCGGACACCGTCGTGCGGGTGACATTCGACGGCCCTCGCGGCCCCTTGAGCGCCCCCCTGACCTGGGGACAGCGCGCCATCTGGGAGGTCGTCCGCTGGCTGGGAGCACGGGCCGGCGACCTCAACATGGTCGAGGTCTGCCCGCTCACGGCCGGTACCGGTCTCCCCGCGGTCACCACGGCGCTGACACGGCTGCTCGAACGCCACGAGTCGCTGCGCACCCGCATGCGGGACGACGGGGACGGACCGCGCCAGGACGTCACCCCATCGGGTGCGATCCCGCTCACCGTGCGCCAGGACACCCGCGGTACGGCACCCGGGGCCCCGCGCCAGGAGCGCGGTGACGATCTTCACCGCCTGGTGACGGAACTCGCCACTCCCGCCTTCGCGCCCGACGAACTCCCCGTCCGCGCCGCCGTTCTGTGCCGCGACGGAGAGCCGGCCGAACTCGTGCTGGTCGTGAGCCACCTCGCCGTCGACGGCTGGAGCATGGCGATCGTCCGAGAGGAACTCGCGACCCTGCTGGCCGGTGCCGAACCCCCGCCCCTCGCACAACAGCCCGTCGACCGCGCCCGCCACGAAGCCTCTCCCGCCGCCCGCGCCAGGGAAAGGGCGGCCCTCGCCCACTGGAGCACGGCGGTACGCGATCTGCCCCGGGTGTGGCTGGAAGGCTTACCCAGGGCCCCCGGCACGGGGGACCTCGTGTGCAGCGAGATCGACTCTGCCGCGCTGGGAAGCGCCGTCGCCGAACTGGCGGCCCAGCACAAGGTGACCCCGTCCATGGTCGTCCAGGCCGGCACCGCCCTCGCCCTGTGCCTCGACCGAGGGGAGAGCGAGATCGGCCTCCGGCTCATCGTCGCCACCCGCTACACGACGCGGACCGCCCGCTTCGTCGGCCCCCTCAACCAGAACGCGCTGCTCCGCCTACCTCTGCGCGACGAGAGCCTCGCGGACTTCTTCACCCGGGTGCGCACGGCCTCCCTCCAGTCCCTCGCCGCCGCCGAGTACGACCCCGTCGCCCTGGAGGACGTCGTGGGCGAGGCCACTGCGAGACGCGGCTTCCGCGGCGACGGATACTGCTTCGTCAACGACTTGACCGGCTACCAGGCACCCGGCAGCGCCCCCGCCCGGCACGACGACGACACCCCGGCGGGGCCCACCGTCGTCAGGGACCTCCCGCCGCCGGCCGACCCCAAGGGCGCCAACTTCTTCCTCTACGTCCACGACCTCGGGCTGCGCGTCCGGCTGTCCGTCACGGCGCACCGGGACTTCCTCGCCCCCGGCACCACCGCCGGGTTCCTGCACGATCTGGAGTGGCTCCTGACCACGGCCGCCCGCACCGGAGCGGGGCCAGGGGAGCTGTCCCGCGCCCACACGCCGCGCCGCGCCGCCCGGTCCGGCAGTCAGGACAGCCGGACCTCGTAGAGCACGCCCCGCCCATACACCGCGCCGATGAGAGAGGTGGACCGCAGTGCCGTCGGTCCGCAACATCACGCTCAGGAACCCGTGGACGTGGCTCCGGGAGGAAGTGCGCTGGCGCCGGAAGAGACGCACTCTCAAGCAGCGCGACCCGTTCCTCTACAAGTGAGGGGCAGAGGACGATGACCATCTGGGGAATCTCCGCGCTCTCCCACGACGCCGCGCTCGCGGTGGTGGACGGCGACAGGGTCGTCTTCGCCGCGCACTCCGAGCGCTACTCGCGCCGGAAGAACGACGCCGAACTCAACCCGCTCCTGATCGAGGACGCCCTCCGGTTCGGGCAGCCCTCAGACGTGGTGTGGTACGAACGCCCGCTGGTGAAGAAACTGCGGCATCTGCGCGCCGGTCAGTACGGCCTGGCTTTCAGCGCGGCGGACTTGCCCCGGCGCTACCTCCGCCGCTTCGACGCCCTGCGGGACTGCCGCTTCCACACAGTCGGCCACCACGCCTCCCACGCCGCAGCCGGCTACTGGACCAGCGGGTTCGACGACGCGTGCGTCATCACTGTAGATGGCATCGGCGAATGGGACTGCATGACCGTGGGCTCCTTCCGGCAAGGTGTCCACCGCCACCACCGCAGGATCCGCTACCCGCACAGCCTGGGGCTGCTCTACAGCGCCTTCACCCGGCGCTGCGGCTTCAAGGCCAACGAGGAGGAGTTCATCCTTATGGGCCTGGCCGGCTTCGGTGAACCCCGCCACGCCGACGCGATCCACCGCGACCTGATCGAACGCACCGACGGCGGCTACCGGCTGCGGCACAACGTCCACCGCGGGATCGGCGACTGGCTGCACGACGCCCGCCCCGAGGACCTCGCCGCCAGCATCCAGGCGGTGACGGAAGACGTTCTGGTCGACATCGCCCGATGGGGCCGCCGCGCCACGGGAAGCGGCAATCTCGTCCTGATGGGCGGAGTCGCCCTCAACTGTGTCGCCAATTCCCGCATCGCCCGTGAGGCCGGGTTCGACGAGGTGTCCATCTTCCCGAACCCGGGTGACGCCGGATCCAGCATCGGTGCCGCCGCCGCCCACCTGGGCAGGCCGCTGCACTGGGACGGCCCCTACCTCGGCACGGCGATCGACCGCCCCTACGAGCACCGCGCGATCCTGGAAAGACTGCTCGACGGCGAGGTCGTGGGCGTCGCCAACGGCCGTGCCGAGTTCGGACCCCGCGCGCTGGGGAACCGCTCACTGCTCTGCGACCCCCGCGGGGAAGAGGTCCAGGACAAGGTCAACCGGATCAAAGGCCGGGAGCCCTTCCGCCCGTTCGCGCCCGCCGTGCTGGAAGAGCACGCACACGACTACTTCGAGCTGCCGGTCAAGCGCTCGCCCTGGATGCAGTTCGTGGCGCGCTGCAAACGGCCCGACCTCCTCCCCGCCATCACCCACGTCGACGGAACGAGCCGGGTCCAGACCGTCTCCCGGTCCACGCACCCGGAGTTCTACGACCTCATCTCCGCCTTCCACCGCCGCACCGGATGCCCGATGCTCCTCAACACCAGCCTCAACATCAAGGGGCAACCCCTCGTCAACACCTGGGAGGACGCCCGCGCGTTCCGGGCCGACACAGGAGTCGAGGTCCTGTGACCGCGCCCGCCCACCCGCCCGTCCGGCTGCTCGTCGTCAACGGATGCAGCATGACCTACGGCGACGAACTGCGGGACCGTACCGAGGACAGCTGGGCCGCCCTGCTCGCCCGCCGACTCGACATCCCGTCCGTCAACCTCGGCGCATGCGCCGGCAGCAACCACCGCCTGGTGCGCGTCACCGTCGAGCACCTCGGACGCATCACGCGCCAACACGGCCTGCAACCCGGGGAAGTGCTCTTCCTGGGCATGTGGACGAGCATCAACCGCTTCGAAATCTTGACCGACAGACCCGACCCCCGAGCAGGCCTGCCTGACCTGCCGGACAGCGGATGGCGGCGCATCCACGCGAGCTACATCGACCGCCGCGACCGGCTCTCGCGCACCTGGTACCGCGAACTCCAGAGCGAAGCGGGAGACCGTTCCGAATTCCTGCTGCACCGCATCCTCCTCGACGCCTGGCTCGCACGGGAGGGATACCGCTACGGATTCCTGTGGGCCTACGACCCCGACCCGGCCACCTTCGCCCAGTTCCCCCAGTACGACGGCGGGCCCGCGCCAGCACGCACGATCGGCGCCGAACACCTCCCCCACGGAGGACCGTCCCTCTACTCGGTGGGCAAGGCACTCGGCGACCTCGGCCCCGACGGCCACCCGCTGGAGCGGAGCCAGCGAATCTACACCGAGGAACACCTCCATCCCTGGGTGACCAGGCTCCTCGCGCGGGACGCGGCATGACGGGCCCACGCGACCCCGGAGCGGGCCCCGCCGTGGTGAGCGTCGCCCCCTCGGACCGAGCAGCCGTGTCCTCCTGGTTCGACGCCCTCACCCGGGGCTTGGGAGCAGGACGGGACGACCCGCCCCCGTACACCCTCGCCGAGACGGCGGCCGACCTGTCGGTGCCCCGCGAGCACACGCGCGTTCACGCCCTGCTCGCCCTCGCCGACGGCCTGCCCGCCGGCGCCGCCCGCCTCGAACTGCCAGCCCGGGACAACACCCGCCTGCTCTCCTTCCGCCTGGCCGTCCCGCCCGAACTGCGCGGCAGGGGCATCGGCAACGCCCTGCACCGGGCGATCACGGCGACGGCCGCACACGAAGGGCGCACCAGTCTCCTGACACACCTCGACCTCCCACTGAACGGCCCGAGCGGGCCGGGCGCCGCGTTCGCCGCCGCCCGCGGCTACACCCTCCGCAACACCGAGCTGCGCCAGCGACTGCGGCTGCCGGTCGACGAAGGACGCCTGCGGCGGCTCGCCGCACCCACACCGGCCGCGGCAGACTGCCGGATCGTCAGCTGGTCGGGCCGGTGCCCAGACCGTTACGCACGGCGCTACGCGTCCCTGCGCGGCATGCTGCTAGGCGAAGCGCCCACCGGCGCCCTCTCCCTGGAAGCCGAACGGTGGGACGTGGACCGACTCAGAGCCGAGGAACGCCTGGACGAACGGCAGGGGCGGACGGTCGTCACGAGCATGGCGCTGGCCCCGGACGGCTCGACCGCGGGCCACACCATACTGGCGGCCGGGCCAGGCGGCCACGCCTTCCAGCGGGACACCCTCGTCCTCCCGAGCCACCGGGGACACGGCCTCGGCATCGTGCTCAAAGCCGTCAACCTCCTCCGCCTCCAACGCGACGCACCGTCGACCGTCGCCGTCGAGACGACCAACGCGACGCAGAACACCCCCATGCGCGCGATCAACGACCGGTTGGGCTTCACCGCCCTCGAACGATGCGAGGACTGGCAACGCGACGCACCGATTCCCCAACCGGCAACCCCGGAAGGAGGCGGAGATGGCCCGCCCGCACAGCTCTGAGGAACCGAGCCCTCCAGCCACGGCCGTGACCACAAGCGAAGTCCTCGCCTGGTGGGCCGAACGCTTCCCGGACCGCATCGCGCACACCGTCATCGCCCCGGACGGCACCGAGTCCGATATCACCTACGGTGCGTGGCACCGCGCCTCCCTGGCGGTCGCGGCCGGACTCGCGCGCCAGGGTGTCACGGCGGGGTCCCACGTCGGCCTCGCCTTTACCCGGGGGCAGACACAGGACTTCGCGGCCTCTCTCGTCGCCACACACAGGCTCGGCGCCGCGGCTGTGCTGCTCCCCGCAGACGACGACACTGCCGCCCGGCACACCATCGAGGCCCTCACCCCGCTCCAGTGCCTGGTGGCCACCGAACACGAGGCGCCCAGCGGACGCAGGTGGCCGCCCGGCCTCCCCGTGCTGGACGCCGGCGACCTGCGCACCGGCCCCGGGGCCCACCCGCCCGCCGCCGCACCAGAAGGCACGGCGACCGCGCTCGTGGTCTTCACCTCGGGAACCACCGGCACCCCCAAAGGCGTAGCCATCGCCTACGCGGACCTCATGGCGCGGGCCCCCCGGACCGCCGCCGGGGTCGACACCCACCCGGCCTCTGGCAGCGTCCACCTGAACGCCTTCCAACCCTCGACGGCGGCCGGGCAGTGGGTGGCGCTCGCCCCGCTGCTGCTCGGCGTGCGCATGATCACCGCGGCGGAGCTGACTCCTGCGTCCCTGGTCGGCACGGTCCGGCGCCATGGCGTCCACGAGATATCCATGGTGCCGGCGATGGCCGCCCTGCTCAGCGGCATCGCACCGGAGGAGGCCGCCCACACGGGCACCGTGGAGCGCATCACCATGGGCACCGCGCGGTGCCCCGCCCCCGTACTGGAACGCGTGGCCCGACTCTTCCCTCAGGCCACCATCCGGATCGAATACGCGGGCACCGAGTCGGGCTTCGCCGGGACAGGCTGCACCTGGCACCCCGGGCTTGCCCCGGATGCGGTGGGCCGTCCCAACGCCGGCACCCGGGTACGGATCACCGACGACCTCGGCCACCCCCTGCCCCCGGGACGGACCGGCCGGGTGGAACTCAGCCCGCCCCAGGGCATCCCGCAGCGCCACTACGAGGGCGACCCCGAAGCCACCGCGCACACCTTCCGCGGCTCCTGGGTGCGGATGGCGGACATCGGCCACCTGGACGACGAAGGATGCCTCCATCTCGTCGGCCGCGCACAGGACTTCGTCAACGTCAGCGGCCGCAAAGTCGCCTGCGCGGACGTCGAACGCGCAGTCGAACGGCACCCCGGCGTACGCGAGGCCGCCGCGTTCGCCCGGCCCGACGCAATGCTCGGCGAGGAAGTCGCCGTCGCCGTCACCGCGGGGGAGGGGGCGGACCCCGAGGAGATCCGCCGCTTCGCCGCCAGGGAGCTGCCGGCACACGCCGCCCCGGCGCATGTCCTCCTGCTCGACGACCTGCCCCGGACGCGAAACGGCAAGATACGCAAGGAACTGCTCCCCGCCCTGCTGGACGGCGCCCGCGGCCCCGCAGGGAGCGCGGAGACCGTCGAGGAACGGCTCGCCCGGATCGTCTCCGGCGCACTGGGCGTCCCGCGGGTCGACCACGACCGCTCGCTGCTCGAACTCGGCGCGACCTCCCTCCAGATGCTGCGCGTCTACTTCGCGCTCGTCGAAGAACTGGCAGCAGACTTCGACGTCGGCCTGCTCTTTCTCGGAGACTCCCTCACCCTTATCGCACGCGACATCGCCGCGGCGACGGACCACCGCTCATGACCATGAACACCACCACAAGCATCACCACGGAGGAAAGCGTGACCGCTGTCGACTGGGCCCGGGAACTGAAGCCGCTGCTGCGGGAGTGGGACCCGCAACCGGAGGCCGCGGTGCTGGTGGGAAGCCACGCTCGGGGGGACGCGACGCCCTGGTCGGACATCGACGTCGTCTGTGTGGGGAACGGCCCCGGCTACGTCTTCCGCCTCACCGGACTCGGCCCGGTGTCCTGGAGTTTCGCCACCGCCGACGAGCACCTCGCGAACATGGCGAACCCCCACTCCTGCGGCCAGGTCGTGCCCGCGTGGCGCGACGCGCTGATCCTCGACGATCCCCACGGGCGGGCCCGGGAACTCGTCGACCACGCCCGCCGGTGGACGTGGGACCTGCTCGATCCCGCACCCGAGGTCTGGGCGGCGCAGGCCGTGTACGGCTACGCGGAGGAGGTCATGAAGCTGCACCGGGCGATCGCGCGCGAGGACTGGGTCAACGCCCGCGTCCAGGCGTCGATCCTCGCCGTCCACCTGGCGCCGGTGGTCGCGGGCGGCACCCGTACCTTCTTCCCCTCCGAGAACCACCTCTGGCATCTGCTCGCCGACCGCCTCGGCGCGTGGCGCGATGCCCAGAGCGCGGCGCTCGCCGCGGGCGGCGAGGACCCGCACAGCAGCTCCGCCGCCGCGATCGAGCTGTTCCGCAGCGCCTGCGCCCTCTTCGACGCGCACATGACCGAGGAGCAGCGCCGCATCGTGCGCTATGCACTCGACG
Organism: Streptomyces zhihengii; assembly: GCF_016919245.1. Taxonomy (NCBI): domain Bacteria; kingdom Bacillati; phylum Actinomycetota; class Actinomycetes; order Kitasatosporales; family Streptomycetaceae; genus Streptomyces; species Streptomyces zhihengii. Next base: position 2,183,382 of record NZ_JAFEJA010000002.1, read on the forward strand.
CCGGCACTGGGTTGTCATGACACGACGGGTTACCGCATCTGCATCGTTACGCCCCCGGCTGCCCCCTGCGCCGCTGCCACCCACTCTGGCGTGCCGTCCTTGCGGCTGCAGCAGGAGAACAGCCTCAGCAGGGCGGCCAGTGCCAAACCCGCAGGCTCGGGCACCTGAGCCCGGGCCTGCCGGTATGCCGAGGCCCACTGGGCCGTCAGGGCCTCCCCATACCTGTACTCGGCCGCGTCGTGCCCAACCAGAGCGTTCATCCTGCTCTGGTAGGCATTTCGGGTCCGCTGCGCCATCACCACAGGTGCCTCGAAGGACTGGGCCCACTCCTGCGGCGGCCGGTTGTGGATATCGCGATCCGGAGCCGGTTCGGCATTCCGATCTCACCAACGCGCCGCTCCCGCCTCCGGCCGCCATGGTCGACCACGCCGCGTACAACGCGTCCAACACCTGGTGGGCGGGAGAGCGCCCCTCTCGCCCGCCCAGCACCGACGCCGCGGACGCAGTCTCGTGACCTATCGGACGAAGCGCCGGGGGAGTTCAAGGGTGTCATCGCCCGCAGGAAAGGACCCCAGAGGATCGGAGCCCCGTAGTGCGACGCGGGGCAGAACTGCAAGGGCCTTACGAGGACCTTGCAACGGCCGTGAGCAGAACACATCTGGAACGGGACATCAGCTCCGCTCGCGAGCAGCAGCGGGCGCGGGCAGCCTCGGCCGCGGAAGGCGATGAGTAGGTCAGGTGTACCAGGATGGGGGCAGACGGCTCCGACAGCGCTCAGCACCTCGCCTTGCGACGCGAAAGTCTCCAGGGCGTCAAGCGCCGCTAGACGCTCGAGCTCCGCCACACGCACACCGCTGTCACCACGACGAAAATCAGCCCGGCCAGAATGAACACGTCGATCCCTTAGGCGTGCCACCGGCAGGTCTACTCCGCCTCGGCCGTGGCTATGAGCACGGTGCCGGATGCCGACGATCAGGGAATGGCCCACCCACGAGGGTCCGGTTCCGCATGGTGAGACGGACAGTGTGAAGCAGCCCGGTCACGATGAACAGCACCAGCTGCCATCCAAGCGCAGGCAACAACCATCTTCCTCACGGTAGGCACCGCCACAGCGAGGATCCGCCGGCGGTCAGAGGTGACGCCGCGCTACCCGGGTGACAAGGCATCCATGAGCGCCGGGGTGCCCGTGCGGCGCGGTGCATCACACACGCGACGTTACCTCCGGCATCGCGCGGGCACTTGCCATTCGGGGGCAGCCGACGAGGAGGCCCATCATGCGCGTGTCATCCCAGAGCGTTACGGTCGTCACTCTCCTGGCGGATCCAGATGCGCCGACGGAGATCGCGCAGCGCATAGCCGGCGCACTTCCTTCTCGGCTCGCCGACCGCTCGGGACAGGGGCAGCGATTCGAGGTGCACGTGGCCAGTGAGCCCTTCACCGCGGGCACCGAAGACCTGCCCACATTGATGCGTCGGATCATGGATCGCAGCCGTGAGGAAAATTGGGACATCGTCATCGCCCTCACCGACCTTCCGCTGCACGCACACGGGCGCAAGATTGTCGTGGATCTCAGCCACGAGCACGGCCTAGGTGTATTGACCCGCAGTGTTGTTGACACGGCTGATGGGCGGGTGTCCGTCGAGTGCGGTGTGGCAGCGGTGGTGGTTGTAGGTGTGGAGGAAGTCTGACAGAGCCGCTGTCCGCTCGTGGTTCGAGGTGTAGGGCCGCAGGTAGGCCCACTCGTCCAGGAGCGTCCGGTTGAAGCGTTCGACCTTGCCGTTGGTCTGCGGCCGGTAGGGCCGGATCTTCTTGTGGGTGATGCCGGCCGCGGTCAGGCTCTGGGTGAACAGCTTCGACTTGTAGCAGGAGCCGTTGTCCGTCAGGACTCGTTCGACACTGATGCCGTGGTCAGCGAAGAACGCGTTCGCGCGTTGCCAGAAGGCGATGGCGGTGTGCTGGCGTTCGTCGGGCAGGACCTCGCTGTAGGCCAGGCGGGAGTGGTCGTCGACGGCGGAGTGGATGTAGCTGTAGCCGATCACCGGGCTGCAGCTCTTGCGCTCGGTGGTGGTGGCCTGGCGGTTGCGGTCGCCGGTGGTCCTGCCGACGGTTCGCCATCCGCCGCCGTCGGGGATGTTGCCGAGTTTCTTGATGTCGACGTGGACCAGCTCGCCGGGCCTGGCCCGTTCGTAGCGTCGGATCGGCTCTCCGGTGGGCCGGTCGAGCCAGGCCAGCCGGTTCAGGCCGTGACGGACCAGGATCCGGTGCACGGTCGAGGCGGGAAGGCCCAGGATCGGGCCGATCCGGGCCGGGCCGAGCTTGCGGCTCTGCCGCAGGTCGCAGACGCGGTCTTCCACCGCGGACGCGGTCCGGTGGGGCGTCGTGTGAGGTCGGCTCGACCGGTCGTGAAGACCCGCCTCGCCCTCCGTCCGCCACCGGCGGGTCCATTTGTGGGCGGTAGCCCGGGAGATACCCATCTCGGCGGCCACATGAGCGACCGGACGGCCTGAGCAGACACGTTCGACCAGCAGTCTCCTACCGAAGACGGTCAGCCGGGCATTACGGTGGGACACGAAGACCTCCGTGCGGTGAGTTCCTAGACAGCTCCCACCACACCGGAGGTCTTCGCCATGATCAAGGCCAGACCGGCGTCAACAACGCTCGTGATCAATACACCTAGCCCTGCTGTCCCTGCCCTCACTGGGGGGCTTTCGCCTGCACAGGAGGGCCCGGCGGGCAGTGGAGGAAGCCGTGCTCGCTTTGACGGGCCCGCATGCCCCAGAGACTGAAGGGCCTCCGCAAGGCCACTCGCCGCCGGGACCTGCTGCCGGTCGTCTCACCCCGATCGGCCCAGGACCGGTCAGCGAGGAGGAGACCGCCGATCTGCGATTCGTCGTCAGCGGGCCACGCGGATACCTGACCGTCCTCGCCGGAATGGTCCGCGCCAACCGGCCATGGCGACTGGTACCCGGCCTGAAGAAGGCCTTGGCAGCCGCACTCACCACGGGCGCTATCGCCACCGTGAACTCCACGGTATGGAGCCTGGCGCAGGCCTTGAGCGCACCACGCCTCGTGATCGCGATGGTCGGATCCGTCACCCTCATGATCGGCTGGCTGATCATCGACGCGCAGCTGTGGCACCGATCGACAGACACTTCACCGGAGGACAAGAAGAAGACGGCCCTCTACAACGCCTCGACAGTGCTCACCGTCGCCATCGGGGTGATCGTCTGCTACGCGGGCCTGATGGCCATCAACTTGCTATGGGCACTGTTCATCCTCAATGACCAAGTGTTCGCTTCCATGACCCGAACCCCACTGCACGCGACGGACTACTGGACGTTGTCCTGGTTCGTCGCTTCCGTCGCCACTGTGGGCGGCGCGCTGGGATCCGGCCTCGAGAGCAACGAAGCAATTCGGGCCGCCGCCTACTCCAAGCGCGAACAGGAACGACGACACGCGCTCCAGGACAAACAAAGTGACTAGCGGGTGGCCATCCCGATACGCAGATTCCGCAGATCGATCGGCCGGCGGTGTTTAGCGTCGGGGCCAGCGGTGACTCGAGCGGTACGCCACGCGAGATCCGCTGGACGGGCCGGTGGCGCACAATCGTCAGAATCAGATGAGCGGCACCCACGAGCACAACCGGAGCCAAAAGTCCTCGCACCAACCCCCAAGACCCGGATCTGCAGCATCCATAACAGCATGCTCAAAGCATGCCGCAGCAGCGAGGGAAGCCATCATGAAAGCAGCGGTATATGAAGGACCGCGAACGGTCACAGTGAAGGACGTACCGGACGCGAAGATCGAGCACCCCTGCGACATCATCGTCAAGATCACCACCACCAACATCTGCGGCTCGGACCTGCACATGTACGAAGGCCGCACCTCGTTCGAGTCCGGCCGCACCCTGGGCCACGAAAACATGGGCCAGGTCGTGGAGGTCGGCTCGGCAGTCAGCAAAGTCAAAGTCGGCGAGTATGTGGTCCTGCCCTTCAACATCGCCTGCGGCTTCTGCAAGCAGTGCGAGCAGGGCCTGACCAACTACTGCCTGACCATGCAACCTGAACCCTCCCTCGCCGGGGCGGCCTACGGATTCGCCGACATGGGCCCCTACCAGGGCGGCCAGGCGGAGCTACTGCGCGTACCCTACGGCGACTTCAACGCACTGCGCCTCGGAGAGGACGCCGCCGAACGGCAGACCGACTACGTCATGCTCGCCGACATCTTTCCCACCGGCTACCACGCCACCGAGATGGCCCACGTCAAACCTGGCGACCAGACCATCGTCTTCGGCGCCGGTCCCGTCGGCCTCATGGCGGCCTACTCCGCCATACTCAAGGGCGCTGGCCGCGTCTGGGTAGCCGACCACCAACCGGACCGACTGCGCACGGCAGAGGAAATCGGAGCCATCCCCATCAACACCGCTCAGCAGGACCCGGCGGAAGTCGTCAAGGAGGCAACCCTCGGTCTGGGCGCTGACAACGGCTGCGAATGCGTCGGCTACCAGGCACACGACCCCCAGGGGCAGGAGGACGCCAGCCTCACGCTCAACGGACTCATCGACTCGGTCAGGTTCACAGGCAACCTCGGCGTGGTGGGCGTCTTCCTACCCCAGGACCCCGGTGGCGCCGAAGCCCAGGGGGAGCTCGAGGCGCAGGGCAAGATCCCGATCGATTTCGGCATGATGTGGTTCAAGGGCCAGCGCATGGGCACCGGGCAGGCACCGGTAAAGAAGTACAACCGGGCGCTGCGTGACCTCATCGCCGGCGGGAAAGCAACCCCAAGCTTCCTCGTCTCCCACGAACTCAGCCTCGATGAAGCCGCCACCGCATACGAGCATTTCGATGCCCGTGACGACGGCTGGACCAAGGTAGTCCTCCATCCCAATGGACACGGCAACGGCCACAAGCAGTAACGGGACTCCAGCGTCTCTCCCAGGAGCTGTCCGTCGCGTGATGCTGCACGGCATGGCGCCTTCGACGGTTCGTGGTCTGCTCCTTTCACCCTCAACTCGCTCATGGAACACGGTTCGTGGCGGCACCCTGGTGATGCCGTGGGGGGCAAGTTCCTCCCGTGGTTCGAGGATCCGCTCGTCTTCCTGCCGGATCCGGAGCAGATGGAGTGGCAGTCCCGGTCGATGGACATGTTCGCCGACGACCCGCTCTGCGTCTTCTTCCCCGAGGCGCAGAGCGGGTCGTCGGTCCTCTCGCACTTCCCTGGCTCGACGTGGAACAGGCCGTCCTGATCGCCGTGAGCCGCAGCCCGGAGGTGCTGTCGCCCTGGCACTCGACTACCGGCTCGATCCAGCGGGTTCCCGCGTCGTCGGCAGCGGCTTGTGGACGAACCCTCACCTGTGCCAGTGGCGGCTCGTAGCCCCCAACTTGGTCGAGACCGGCCCCGGGGCGCTGCCCGCCACGGACGCGACGGTCGGCATCGACCTGGGCCTGACCCACTTCGCGATCCTCTCCGACGGCACGAAGATCGACTCCCCGCGCTTTTTGCGCCGGGCCGAGAAGAAGCTGAAAAGAGCGCAGCGGAACCTGAGCCGGAAGGCGAAAGGCAGCAAGAACCGGGCGAAGGCCCGGATCAGGGTTGCCCGCGCCCACGCACGGACTGCCGATGCGCGGCGCGAGTTCCACCACCAGCTCTCCACCCGGCTGATCCGCGAGAACCAAGCGGTCGCAGTGGAAGACCTGGCGGTCAAGGGACTCGCCCGTACGCGTCTCGCGAAGTCCGTTCGAAACGCCGGATGGTCGGCGTGCACCGCGATGCTGGCGTACAAGGCCGCCCTGTACGGCCGCGCCTTCCACCGCATCGGACGCTTCGAGCCCACGTCTCAGGTCTGCTCGGCCTGCGGCGTCAAGGACGGCCCCAAGCCCCTGCACGTCCGGGTATGGACGTGCAGGGCGTGTGGGACCGTCCTGGACCGGGACATCAACGCGGCCATCAACGTCGCCAAGGCCGCCGGACTGGCGGTCACTGCCTGCGGAGCGCGGGTAAGACCGGGACTCATCCCGGCACAGCGCGAAGAAACAGGAACCCACCCGAAGCCCCAGCCGGTGACCACCGGAAGGCAGACGGGAATCCCCGCCCTCTAGGGCGGAGAGCATGTCAATGTTGCCTCATGGGGAACTACTTTCAGACCATCGTCGACCTCGACGCCGTTCATGCGGACACCCGCACTCTTGCAGCCAGCGGACTCGACTGGCTGGTCAGGGAAGGGATAGTTCGGGCCGAGCTCACCGACTGTGTACTCGGGGCGCCGTCTGGGCACCCGCCCGGTCCCTCCTGGGCCAAGGCGGTCGATCAGGAGGACTGGGTGCCCAGCGACGGGCTCAGGATCGAGACCAGCCGCACCGTATTCGACTGCGGTCAGGGAGAACCCAGTTTCGCGGTGTGTCCCCACTGCGCCGGGCGGGTGGATTTCTACACCGACCGGATGGAGGAGATCGAGGGCGCGTGGGAACCCTTCGGTGAAGCCATCAACGTCTGGAGCGACACAGGCAGCGCGGCAGTCGCCTGCCCGTATTGTCGGCGCTCTGGTGACCTCACCGCGTGGACCTGGTCGGATGACTATTTCGCCTTCGGTTATCTCGGTTTCCAGTTCTGGGACTGGCCCGCCTTCAGCGCCGGGTTCCTCGAGGGTCTCTCCCGTGCGCTCGGTGGACATCGCGTGGTTCTCATGGGTGGCAAACTCTGAGGAAGTCGGAGTTCGTGCGTCCTCCCCCCCCCCGCTCAACGCAAGATGCTCGGAGCATGGCGAGCGGGCCGCGATGCGCGGCAGAGGAGGGCCCGGGGTGAATATTTCACGCGGGCGCGTTGCTCGCCGGAGACCACAGCCGGCTCCGAACGCAGAGCAGGATTACCAGGAGGCGGCGACCAGCTCCGACAACAGGACCAGCTCGGACACGAGCTCGGTTGCGGGCCTGACCGCGAACGCGCCGACGAGCCCAGTCACGTGCCCGACCGTCAGGTCGTCGCGTACTGGATCGCGAGGGACAGACGCATCGGGACGGGGTCGGTGTCGGCGCGGCCGGGATGAGTGAACAGGGCACAGATACGATCCAGGGCGAGCAGGGTCTTGCCGGTGCCCATTCAACGGTGACGGTCAGGCGGGCGGTGCGCAGGTTCGGGGAGTAGGTGACGATGGCGGTGAGGCGGCCGTCCGCGGTGGCCCCCGTCGCGTTGTTGGAGGGCTCGACGCGACGTGCGGACGTGACGTCGATGCGGCGAGCGCCAGGCCCGATCAGCTGGGCGCGCTGCCCGGTCTCAGCCGCGGCCACGGCGGCGGCGCGGGCGGCGTCAGGGCCCGGTTATCCGGCGGGAGCTGCACGGCCGTGAGGAAGTGGGCCAGGGACGATTCTTGGCAAGTGATGGTGGCGTAGCTGGTCAGCGTCGCCGTGAAGATCAGTCTCGTTGGACTTGGCGGGAGGGTGACTGTCCGCTTCTGCGGGGCATCCCCCTGTTGCCCGCGGGTGATGGCGGTGGCGACGTCGGGGGCGGTAAGCAGAAAACGCAGAGTGCTGGCGATGGCGATCCGGGCGCGCGGAACGGGTAGCAGGGTACCGGCGAGGACGGGCCGGGTGCGGGTGGTGAGCAGCAGCTCGTGGCTGCCACGGTGGCCTCGGTCGGGTGTCACCGGTCCGTGGTGCTGAGGTTGAGGTCGCCTCGGGAGAAGTGGCTGCGGAGGTACTGGAAATTGTCTGGTAGCACCAGGCCGCTGGCGTCCACGGCCCACAGCACGTCGTCGAGTTCGTCCCACATCTCGTGGTGGGCGAGCTCGCCGGCGCCCTCTAGCCAGTTCAGATGAGCTGTATGCCACAGAACGAACCGTGACTCGTAGACCCGATCTTGATCGTGCAGCAGCCTCGCCAGTTTCACGGAGCAGAGCATGTCGTCCTGGAACCGCTCTGTTTGAGTGAAGTGATCAGCCAGCAGTTCGATTGCGCCGTCGTGGTCCCCGGCCTGCTGTCGGCGCAGGGACAGGACGTAGCAGGCGCCGGGGTCTGTGGCCGCGACTGTTAGGAGTGTCTGCGCCGTATCCGCTGTGCGGCCGTGCCCGTCGAGGAGTTCTGCAAGCGTGCGCCAGATGCGGTGCGTCGCATAGGGTCGGTACTGCTCCAAGTGCGTGCGGAGCTCTTGGAGCGCCTCGTCGAGAGCTCCGGTCGCGGCCAGTGCCCTGGCCAGACTGATGCGGTCGATGGGATCAGTTGGCGGCATCGTCTCCGGAGCATGTCCACTCGACAGGTCCCGCAGTACGTCGATGGCTTCCCGGTGACGGCCCATGCCGTGCAGCAGCACGCCGAGCCGATCGCGCGCACGCGCAGCCTGGTGGCCGACTCCCTCTCGCCACACTCGGGTGAGCAGCATTTCCGCCTCGTCTGCCTGGCCCCGGCCGGCCATGAGGTCTGCCATGACGAAGGCGTATGAGCCATGTCCTGACTCGAACAGGCGCTGCGCTTCATGCTGCGCTTCTTCCACGCGCTCGAGCTGCACCAGTGCCTCGATGCCGTAGTCCATGTCGCTGAGCGCCTGGGCCCGCAGTTCCGGTGGCGCGTTGAAGGGCAGCACCCCCAGGACCTTCTCCCAATCGCCGGCACGCCGGTAGAGCTCGAGTGCGGGAGCGGGGTCCCCTTCACGGGCCCACCGGTCCGCCAGCGTCATGGCGTGCTCCGCCAGTCCGTGCTGCGCACACAGCTCGACCAGATCGCTCCGCAGACGCTCATCCAGCGCAACCAGGCGCATGGCTTCACCAAGATCCTGCTCCTCGACGAGCCGGTCGAGACGATGCCGCTCGTGCCCGCGACGGTGCCATTTCCTGCTCTCCGCATCGCGGCCGGTCATGCGGAGCAGGCGTTCCAGCTGCTCCGCGGCCACCTCATCGCCGCCAGCGGCCTCCCGCAGCATCTCCTCGCCTTCCGCCAGGCGCTCTTGCGACCACAGCAGACCGATGAGGCCGTGCCACGCCTCACCGCGTTCCCACGACCTGTCGCTCGTGGTGCCGGTGAGGAGCTCCGCCTCTTGATCCTGAATGCTGGGATGCTGCTTCACGGCGGCCGGGGCCGGCACGGCGGCCGCGACCGGCAGCTCCGCGCTGTCCTCACCGGACGGTGCTTGCGTTGTACTCGTAGGCACTGTCTGCCCCGCAGAAGTGTTGCCTAGGCTCTCGACGAGAGCCGCAACCCGCTGCTCCCAGTCCCAGCCGTAGCGCGCTTGGGAGAACGCGAGGTGCAGCTCCTCGTCGCCGGCACGGTGATCGCCCTGCGGGTCCCACCGGGCCAGAATCTCGGCACCCCGAAGGGAATCTCGGGACGCGATGTCGCGGTCTTCGGCCCTGAAACCCTCCACGACTGTTGCCAGTTCCTCCCACCGCGCCAAAGCGGCCAGAACCCTGCACAGGTCCCGCTTGGCCCCGCGAGTGCTGTGCGCAGTCACCCGCCACCGAACAACCGGCAGCGCATCGTCGAACCGCCCCCGCGCGAGAAACCAGTTCACGGCGATGTCACCCGCCCACCAGTCGCCACCTTCCGCGGCCTGCAGCAGAAAGGGCAGAGCCGCCTCGGGCTCAGCGCGCTCCATCAGCAGACGCCCAAGCGCCCCCGCCGCATCACCAGCCAGCCCACACGCCTCCGCCTCCGCCGCCGTCCGCCACGCGGCAACCGCCACGCCGGCCTGCGCCCAGCGCTGCGCTTGATGCCCGAACTCCAACGCCTCATCAGGCGTGACGGCCTTCAGCAGGACCGACCACAAAACCGCAGGCACTGGAGCCTGCGGCAGACGTGTCTGCGCATGATCGACAAGGTAATCGAAGGCCCGCACACCCTGCCCCGACTCGTCGTCAATCAACAGCCGACTGAATCCTCGCCGCCGCCGGCGCGCCCACTTCCACGCCCGGTCGAAAAGGGCATCGTCGACCTCCTGCCGCAGCTCCGACGGGACGTAGTGCTTCAACAGCTCCCGCAGCACATGCGGCGGCAAAGGCCACCGCCAACCGATGCGCGCAGCGTCCACACTTGCCCGCACCAGCGCCGCTCCGCCGAACTGACCATCCGCGGCGTCGGTGTGTGCCCGCAGGAGATGGAGCAGCTCCGGCCCAGCGGCCAGTGCCTCTGCCACCCCGTACCGGCCGGCCACCCGCAAGGCGTCAACCAACCGCGAGTCCTCACGCAATTCCCCGGCACGGGCCAACTCACCGGCCGAGAACATGCGCTCCATCCGCACGTGCCAGGCCCTCGCCAGCACACCGCGTATGACCGCAGCCGCCCTGCGTCCTGCCGGCTCACGCGCAGTCCGCTCGTCGTCCCCGGGCTCCGAGCCGCTGCCCTCCTCCAAGTCGGACAGCTGATGCGCACGAATCGTCGCGATCACCAGCGGCTTCTCCGGCCGGGCCAGCAACTGCGCCAAGGCCTCCGCCTGCCGGCCTGCCGGACCGAGATACACATCCAGCTCGTTCAGCCAGATTACCGTTCGGGACAAGTCGAGCTGACCTGCGGCCAACTCCACCAAGGACTCCGGCGTCACCGGCACCAACAGCGACCAGCCACTCAGCTCCGCCCACATCGCCTCCGCCGCCGACCGGGTCTTGCCCGCCGTCGACGGACCGGACACCAACACGAGCCCGCCACGATCCCGGCCCTCACGCACATGCCCACGCAGCACAGCATCACCGTCCCGCACCACATACGACGGCAGCTGCTCATCCAAAACCACCCCCGGGCTCAGCCGTAGCCGCGCAGCCGCGTGAATCCCGAGCAACGCCCGGTCCCGCACCTGGCCTACCAGCGGCAGGTCCCCATCCGCCTGCACATGCGCACGCCCCGCCAGCACACGCCGCCGCCGCTCCACCTCAGGCGCAGATCGCGGCCGCACCACCACGGGAGCCATCCGGGCGGCAGCCGCCCGCTCCAGCTCCCGCACCTCGCTGCGCTCCAACCGGCCAGCCTTGACCGCTGCTTGCCACCACGCCTTCCAACGCCCGTCGAACGAAACCCCGCAGGCATCGAGCAGACACCGCACCGTGCGCTCCGTCGGGGGCTTCACAGCCCGCAGCGCCTCACTGGTCACTGTTTCACTGACACCCGCCCGCGCGGCCAGATCCGCAAGGGACCCCAGACCCGCCTGCTCTGCCACCGAACGCAGCCACACGGCCAGAGTCCGCAAACTCTCCGGCGCCGACGCCCTGACGGGCCCCAGGTTCCTGCCCACGATTCCCCCGCCCTTCCCCGCGCGGGGAAAGCCCGCCCGACCCGTTTCCCCCATCCATACCCCGCGCTTTCCCCGCCCCAAGCCCTGCCCCCGCACCCCCGGAACGCCGCCGACCCCACAGTCAAGCGAACCCGGGGGAACAGCCGCCGGAGATCAAGGGAGGGAAACCACCATGCAGTTGCTCCTCGACATCTGCCACCACCTCACGCCCCTGCAGCCCCTGCTCACAATCGGGTCTCTTGTCGTCGGAGGGGCCAACCTCGCCGTAGGAGTGATCAGGATGCGCCGCACCAGGTGAACGACGGCTGGGGGAGCGAGGCGAGGGAGCTGAACCAACCTGCCTCGACTCTCGTTCTTCAATCTGTACTTCGACGCCACCGGTATCGAGCTCCTGGCGTGCAACTGTGTCAAACGGCCTCGGCGGCTCAGCACGAAGGACTCGCTCGAGCCCTGAGCTGATCCGCACCCGCCCTCTGCCCAACCGCAGCCGCCACCACCACCTGCAGAACCTCAGATTCGAGGAGCAGGTCGTGGAGGCAGGCCGAAGAAACCTCAACTGCGGTCAGGTGTCACGGGACAAGCCTTTGGCGGATGCGGCTGATCTGGCGGCCTGCTCGATCTTCGCGCAATGCGCGGTGCGGGCGTCCTGGTCGATCTGCGTTTCGTGTTCGGGGCGCATCCCGGTTCGGCCGTCCACGCTTTCGCGCAGGATGTCGGCGTGCCCGGCGTGCCGGTTGGTCTCGCCGAGGACGTGGACGAGGACGGCGAACAGGGTCGTGTCGGAATAGGGCTCCGGCCACCAGGGCACGTGGCCCGGGGTATCGAGGGCAAGCGCGTCGATCGTCGTGTCGGAGTGTTCCCACGTGCGCCGGCAGGACTCGATGATCCGATCGCGCGTCTCGTCCGCAGTCGCCCACAGATCGCTGCCGTCGTGGTCCTGCCACCGGGGCAGCGGTTGCAGGGACGGCCGGCCGAAGACCTCGCCGAAGTACCTGGCCTCGACGCCGGCGACGTGTTTGACCAGGCCGAGGAGGTTGGTCCCGGTCACTGTCAGAGCCGGCGGGCGTCGTACTCGGACAGGCCGTCGAGCTTCCAGAGCAGCGCCTTGCGGTCCCGCCGCAGTCGCCCGTGCAGGGTTGCCTTCGCGCGTTCGTCGGTCATGCGGCATGAGCCTGCCATGGGCTGCTGGGGCCTGTCTTTCAGGTCAGGCATCAGCCGAAGCGGTCGAGGAGCGCGGCGGCGCTGTCCTCGGCGAGGTCTTCGGCGTAGGGCGGGAGGGCCTCGCCGGCGCGGAGGTGGCGGCGGACCACGCTCAGCGGTACCTCGACCACGGCGAGGGCGATCCGCTCGCGGTCCTGGGGGCCGGTCGCGCCGAGGGCCGTGCCGAGCGCGGCCAGCCGGGCGAGAGTGCGGCGGTTGCCGCCGTCCGCCCGCTCCCGGTGCTCGGGGGGCCAGTCGGCCTGCCCGAACTCCTCGGGGCCGTGCAGCAGAAGCGCGGCCTGCCGCGGGTGGGCCCGGCTCCAGGCGACGACGTGCCGGGCGGCCGCGCGGGCGGCCCGGTGCGGGTCGGGCTCCTGGTCGAGGGACTGCGCGTACTCCTCCTGGAACCGCTCGACGGTCCGCAGCCAGACCTCGGCGAGCAGCGCCGGCCGTCCCGCGAACCGGTGGTAGACGGAGCCGCTGGGCGCGCCGACCGCCTGGGCGACGGCGGACATGGTCACGGCGGCGGGCCCGCCGCCGGCGGCGAGGCGGACGGCGGCGTCGAGGAGTTGGTCGCTGTCGAAACGGGGTGGCCGGGCCATGAATCGGAGAGTACCCTCCAATTTTATATTGGAGAGATATCTCTAATATACTTTCGACCTCTGTCCCGGGGAGACACATGGCCGTCCTGAATGTGCACGAACGTCTGGTCGCGGCGGGCGCCGACGCCGTGGGTGAGCTGCTCGACACCCTCTCCGCCGGGCCCGAGGACCGGCTCTGGCCCTCCGGCCACTGGCCCGCCATGCGGCTCGACCGCGGGCTGTCGCCCGGATCGGCCGGCGGGCACGGTCCGATCCGATACACCGTCAGCGCCTACGAGCCCGGTGCGCGGGTGCGCTTCGACTTCACCGGACCGCCCGGATTCCACGGATACCACGAGTTCGCCGTGATCCCGGTCGACGCGCACCGCACCCTTCTACGGCACACCCTGTCGATGCGCACCACGGGAGCAGCCCGCCTTACCTGGCCCCTCCTCTACCGCCCCCTCCACAACGCCCTGGTGGAAGACGGCCTGGACCGCGCCGCGCCCACCGCCCGACCCGCCCGTTGGAGCCCCTACGTCCGACTGCTGCGCACGGCCCTGGCCCGGCGGGGCTAGTGGCCTCAAGATCCCGTGCTTGGACCGTAACCTCCGCCAACCTGCGGGCTGCTGATTCCATCCCGACCGCATGTGGTCTGCGCGGTAGTCGACGAGGCGGTGGCCTTTTCTTTCGGGGCGGTCTTGCTTCCCCGGCGCGAGGTCGGCGACAAGAGCGACAGTAAGCGTCGGGCCACTGGCGCTCGTGTGCGCTTCCGAGCCGCCCGCCACGCTCCCCACGGACAAGCAGCGCCTCCTCCAGGTGATGCACGACCACTATGAAGCTTGCCTGTGCCGGTGCAAAGGAGTTGCTCTGCCGGTCGGCGGGCCCGGACGTGCCCGAAACGGTGTGGGGAATCGTCACGGGAGACAGGACTGCTGCGAGACGAGGGCGAGCATCCGGGGCACGACTCTGTCCCCGTCGACCTTGCCGCCCAGGCAATGCTGGGAGACCGACGAGGAGTGAGTTGGAGGACGAACGCGCACAGCAGTGGTCTTGGATGTCCCGCTCAGTGATGATCGTTTCGATCTGCTTGTGCATATCGCTGTGCGCAGTGCGTTCCCGCCTGGAGATGGTGTGCCGCGGCCGCGGCATCCACTGCCAGCTGCCAGCCAGTCGCTGCGGACCGACCCCGAGGGGGTGGCCGCGCGCGCTCGAGACCTTGACAGGTCCGCCGGAACTGACGCGAGGGGTTGACATGCTCCCTCCAGGCGCACACAGTTCGACCGTCCCCCAGATATGGGAGCGCTCCCATGTCTGTCCGTAACCGAGTGAGGACCCAGGCGTGAGACATCTGCCCCGCTTACCCCAGCCTCCCAGCCGTCGCGCGTACCGCCGAAGGAGCCGCATCACGGGCACCGCGGTCATGGGCGTCCTGATCGCCGGCCTCGTCGCGGCCCCTGCCGGAGGAGCTGAGGTCCCGGACACCCGTCCCGCCGAAGGCGTCGAGCAGATCGTCAACGGCGACTTCTCCGCCGGCGCCGCCCCCTGGTGGTGGACGGCGAACAGCCCGGCCGCCGTCACCGACGGCGAGCTGTGCGCCGACATCGTCGGAGGCACCGCCAACCCGTGGGACGCCATCATCGGGCAGGACGGAGTCGACCTGCTGGCCGGCGAGGGCTACGTCCTGAGCTTCACCGCGCACGCCACCGCCCCCGTCGCGATCCGCACCGCCCTGCAGATGGCCGTCGAGCCCTACACGGCCGAGCATCTCTCGACCGACCAGATCACCACCGAGCCGCAGACCTTCACCCACACCTTCACCGCGAAGGCCGACAACGACGCCGCCCAGCTCGGCTTCCAGACAGGCGGCCACGACCAGGCGTTCACCCTCTGCCTGGACGACGTCTCACTCACGGGCGGAACCGCGACCCCGCCCTACGAGCCGGACACCGGCTCACCGGTCCGGGTCAACCAGGTCGGCTACCTGACCGGAGGACCCAAGAGCGGTACGTTCGTCACCGAGGCCGCCGAGCCCCTGACCTGGACCCTGAACGCCCCCGCCGGCACCGCGGCGGCCACCGGCACCACCAAGGTGTTCGGCCAGGACCCGACCTCGCGCCAGCACGTGCACACCTTCGACTTCAGCGAGTTCACCAGGGCCGGCCAGGACTACACCGTCACCATCGCCGGCGAGACGAGCGAGCCGTTCGCCATCGGCGACGACCTGTACGCACAGCTGCGCACGGACGCGCTGGCGTACTTCTACCACAACCGCAGCGGCATCGAGATCGACGCCGACCTGGTCGGCGAGGAGTACGCCCGACCCGCCGGACACCTGGACACGGCACCCAACCAGGGCGACGGTGACGTGCCCTGCCAGCCCGGCGTCTGCGACTACCGCCTGGACGTACGCGGAGGTTGGTACGACGCCGGGGACCACGGCAAGTACGTGGTCAACGGCGGCATCTCGGCCGCCCAGGTCATGGCCACCTACGAGCGCACCCTGACCGCCGAGAACGCCGACGGCGAACCCCTGGGCGACGGCCGGCTGCGGGTGCCCGAGCGGGGCAACAGCACTCCGGACATCCTGGACGAGGCCGCCTGGCAGCTCGACTTCCTGATGAAGATGCAGGTCCCCGCCGGTGAGGAACTGGCGGGCATGGCACACCACAAGGTCCACGACGAGAAGTGGACGGGGCTGCCGCTGCTGCCGCACCAGGACCCGCAGAAGCGGGAACTCCACCCGCCGTCCACCGCGGCCACCCTCAACCTGGCCGCGACCGGTGCCCAGTGCGCCCGCCTGTTCCGGCCGTACGACGCGGCCTTCGCCGACCGCTGCCTGACCTCGGCCACCAGGGCCTGGCAGGCCGCTCTGGCCCACCCGGAGGTCTACGCCGACGCCGGCGACAACGTCGGCGGCGGCGCCTACGAGGACGCCGACGTGCGCGACGAGTTTTACTGGGCCGCAGCAGAGCTCTTCGTCACCACCGGCCAGGGCGACTACCGCAGGCACCTCCTGGACTCCCCGCTGCACGGAGACGCGGACAAGACCTTCCCGCGCGGCGGCGTGTGGTGGGGCGGCACCGCGGGTCTGGGCGCACTGTCCCTGGCCACCGTGGACAACCGCCTGACGACCGCCGAACTGGCCGCAGTGCGCTCCACGGTCACCACGGGCGCCGACCGCTACGCCGCGGACGCCCAGGCCGCCGCCTACGGCGTGCCCTACGCCCCGGAGGACAGCCACTACGTGTGGGGATCCAACAGCGGAGTGCTCAACAACATGGTGGTACTCGGCGTCGCCCACGACCTGACCGGGAACACGAAGTACCGGGATGCCCTGCTGGGCGGCCTCGACTACCTGCTGGGCCGCAACCCGCTCAACCAGTCGTACGTCACCGGTCACGGCGAGCGCGACTCCCGCAACCAGCATCACCGGCACTGGGCCCACCAGCTCGACCCGAACCTGCCCAACCCGGCACCCGGCTCGGTCGCCGCCGGCCCCAACGCCGACATCCAGGACCCGGTCGCGCAGGACAAGCTCCAAGGCTGCGCTCCGGCGATGTGCTACATCGACGACATCGGCTCCTGGGCCACCAACGAGGTGACCATCAACTGGAACGCCCCGCTCGCCTGGATCGCCTCCTACGTGGACGATCTCGGCGGCTCCGGCACCACGGATCCCGACCCGGCCACGTGCGAGGTCGACTACGCGTCCGACCGCTGGAACGGGGGCTTCACCAGCCGTGTGACGGTCACCAACACGGGCACCGAGCCGCTCAGTCCGTGGAAACTGACCTGGACGTTCGCCGACGACCAGCGGGTGACCCACCACTGGAGCAGCCGGATCACCCAGACCGGGCGGGACGTCACCGCTCACCCGGCCTCATGGAACGGCACCATCACGCCCGGCGGCTCGGTGGACTTCGGCTTCAACGGCACCTCCGGCGGCGGGGCGGCCGACCCCACCGCCTTCACGCTCAACGGCGCCCCCTGCACCACCGGCTGACTGCGCGCCACCGCCCTGCACATTTGCTGCGGGGCGGGCCAGGCCGGAGGCCGTCGCGACACCCGCGACGGCCTCCGGCCTGGCCCACACCCCCTCGCTGGAAACCTGCTCCCCGCGCACGCCGGGATGCCTCCGGAAGGTCGCTCGTCTGGGTCAAGAGGGGGTGTATCGGTCGTCACCGTCTCTCCGGTTCGCTGCAACTCGCAACCGCCTTCATTCCCTGAACGTCAACGGTGTAGCTCTCTAACACCCTCCGTCGCCACGACCGCGTTTGCCTGCAATGTCACCGGCGTCGTGGTGGCGGAATGGCGCATCGTGCGGAACGTGATCGCGCTACTCTCCGTGGATGGTCGACCCCTCTCGAATCCGCCCCCCTCAGGCCGCAAATAGCGGCCCGTTCAGGCTGCTCGTGACCGGCGGAGGTACCGGCGGGCATACCTACCCGGCCCTCACCACCCTGCGTACCGTTCAACAGCGGCTGGCGCTCCAAGGCGTCGCACTCGATGTGCTGTGGGCAGGATCTGCCGAAGGCCTGGAAGCCAGGGTCACGGCAGCTGAGGGCATCCGCTTCACCGAAGTCGCCACCGGAAAGATCCGGCGCTCCAAGAACCCCCTGAAGCTCGTTTCGCCTGCGAACGTGAAGGACATGAGCAATGTGCCGCGCGGGGTGGCCCAAGCCCGCCGGATCGTCGCCGATTTCGCTCCCCACGTCGTCCTGGCGACCGGCGGCTATGTCGCCATCCCCATCGGGCTGGCCGCGCGCATGTGCCGGCGGCCGCTGGTCGTCCATGAGCAGACGGTTCGTCTCGGTCTGGCGAACCGGGTGCTGGCCCGCGCTGCCACGCGCATCGCCGTCTCCGCGGAGTCCACGCTCGGGCTCCTCCCCGACAGCGTGCGGGCGGCCGCTGTCGTAACCGGCAATCCGGTGCGCGCCGAGGTGCTGTCCGGAACGGCGGAAAAGGCGATCGAGGCTCTGAGCCTGCACGGGTTCCGCCGTGCCCTGCCGACCGTGTACGTGACCGGCGGCGCGCAGGGATCGGTGCAGATCAACAACAACATCCAGGCCAACCTGCCGTGGCTGCTGGAGCGCGCCAACGTCGTTCACCAGTGCGGGCCAGCGAACGAAGCGACCCTGCGGGAAGCCGCGGCAGCGCTACCCGCCGAGCTTGCGGCCCGCTACCACGTCACCGGGTTCACGGGCGCCGAGCTCCCCGACGTCCTGGCGCTCGCCGACGTCGTCGTATCCCGCTCCGGGGCAGGCACGATCGCGGAACTGACTGCCCTCGGCAAAGCCGCGGTGCTCATCCCGCTCGCCTCCTCGGCCGGCAACGAACAGGCCCACAGCGCGCTGCACCTGCAAGAGGCCGGGGCCGCCGTCGCGCTCGTCGACGACGTATCCCCGGCCGCGTTGCAGTCGGCACTGCATGGGCTGCTCACGCACCCGGAGCGACGAGCAGCTGTCGCCGGGCGGGCCCGGGAGCAGGGCCGGCCGGACGCCTCGGAACGCCTGGCCGACGTGGTGCTGGCTGCGGCCGATCGTGGCTGAAGGACGAACTGGCTGGGTTACGTGGCTATGGCGGCCCGGGTCCAGTCGGTTCTCGCGCCGAGCAGAGCGTTGTCGCGGAGGTAGTAGTGCGTCACCGTCCGGGCCTCGTCCTGTGCCTGCGGTGGGAGGGTCAGTTGAGGCGGTACCTACATAAGGGCACCGATTGGTCCCACCACAGTGGGAGGACCTGGATGCCGTTGCCGCCGAACTCAATGGCCGGCCACGCAAAACGCTCGGCTGACAGACCCCATCCGAGCGTCTCGCCAAGCTCCTGACACCAGTCAGTTGATCACTTTGGTGCAGCGACCCCTGCAATTGACAAGTCTCGGGGGCGCAGCGGGAAGCGGAGCCGAAGGGCTACAGCCTGGCCGTCCAGTTTCCGCGGGCGAGGGTGGTCTCGCCGTCGGGTGTGATGGTGACACGGGCGCCGTACACGGGAAGTTCGCCCGCCCAACTGGCCATCGACATCAGGCGCCGTTCTCAGCTCGTTCAGTCGGCTTCCGCAGTGGTGCTCAGGCGGGTCGTCTGACGTTCTCGAACGGTTCTTCGACGCGTCCTCCACGGGCCGGACGTACACCCGCTCGGGGATGGTCGATCCCTCTGCCCAGCGACCGGCTTTCCGGATCTCGCTCACGGATGCTTTCGCCCCGGCATGGTCCGTAGCCGCCCCGGCCCGGAGCCCGTGGCTGCTGAGGGGCCGGCCGTCGGTGACCAGACCGGCCTGGCGAACCAGAGCTTCACCCGCTCGTCGGCGGTCGTCGGCCGCAAGTACTCGCTGCGAAGCGGGCCGGCGGCTGCGGCGGAGCACCCCCGCGTCCGTGGGGGCTACGTTGGCCAAGCAGCAGGGTGACTCCATGCTGACAACCGATTCTTGTTGCGGATCATGCGGTAATGGCTTGCGCGTGCGGCTGCCAGGTCGTCCTCAAGCTCGGCGACTCTCTGCTGGCGTCCCGTGTTCTAAGTGGTGGCTCGCCGTTCCGAGGCTGGTCAGCCCACGTGCTCGTTGAGGCGAGACAGCAGCCCGACGCCTTCGCCTCCCTGACGGCTAACCAGCCCCCGTTCTTCCCTCAGTGATCGAAAGCCGCAGCAACTGATCAGCGTTGCGCGAAAGCGTCCGGCCCTGACCTCGCAAACACTCCACCCGGCGAAGGCCCAGCGCCGGAGTCCTGCTTCCGGCCGTGCAGCCTCATGTGCGGTTCGCGGAACGTTTCGCCAGGTGAAAACACTCACCCGCTCGGGTATAGGGCACCCCGAGCGCTTCCGTCGCAGCGGACACGGCCGGTATCCACATCCTCGTGATCACTAACCTGCTGCGCGGACTCACCGCGCTCACTCTCGCCCTCGCCCCGCTCACCGCCGCCACACCGGCCCAGGCCCTGGAGACCGTGCCGCTCGCCGACGCCGTCGAGCTGCTCCCCGTCGTTGTCGAGGACCGCACCGGCTACACCCGCAGCAGCTTCAAGCACTGGACGGGCGGGGACGACCCGGCCGACGGGTGCAACACCCGCCAGGAGGTGCTCCTCGCCGAAGCCACCGTGGCGCCGGAGGTTGGCCCCGGCTGCGCCATCAGCGGCGGATCCTGGACGTCGTACTACGACGGCCAGACCGTCATCCAGGCAGGCTCACTCGATATCGACCACATGGTCCCCCTGGCCGAGGCGTGGGACTCAGGGGCCAGCACCTGGACGCCCGCGCGCCGGGAGGCGTACGCCAACGACCAGGGATCGGCGACGAGTCTCGTCGCCGTGACCGCCCGGTCCAACAGGGCGAAGGCCGACCGTGACCCGGCCGAGTGGCTGCCGCCGGCCGCCGATGTCCACTGCCGATACATCGGTGAGTGGGTGGGCACGAAGCTCCGCTGGGGCCTCGCGATCGACGAAACCGAGCTGGCGACGCTCGAGGTCTACGGCGAGACGTGTGAGACGACGGTCGTGAACTACACCGCTGCGCCATAAGCCCGAGCGCCGGGCGGCGAATGCCAGCTCGGGCGCGCGGCAGGGCGCACCCGCGCGACCGCAGGGCGGGGCCTCTTGCAGTGTCGAAGCCGTCCGGTGCCCCACCGCGTTCATCGAGGTGAGGCACCGGGCTGATGCCCGGCGCAGTGGCCCTCCCTGCGCCGGGTTAGACAGGTCACCGCCCCCAAGACTGCCTGCTATCGGGTCGCTGTGCCGCGGGCGCCCGTGGGCACTTCATGTGACTCGGTTGGGCTTGGGGGTGCCGACTGCTGTGCTGTGGGTGCGGGATGCCGGTCGCGTGAGGGGGTGCGGGCTGGGAGGCGGTGCCGCCGGGTGTCTGGCTGTGTGGTGGCGGCGTCGAGGAGGCGTGCGACGCGGGCTGAGAAGTCGGGGCCCGGGAGGGGCATCTCCCAGTCGGGCTGGCGGAGGTATCCGGACGCGACGGCGGTCGGGATGTAGTCCATCAGCTCGACGACCACGGCGGAGTACGGCCGTGCGGTGTGCTTCGCGAGGTGCTGCAGCACACGGAGCATGGTGGCTGTGGAAGCTTCGGTGACTTGCTGATTGGCGGGGTGCCAGGTCTGGGCCGGGTGCGATGACTGGGCAGGTCCTTCTGATGTCTCGGCCGGCTTGTCGTCGTCGGTGCGCCTGCGCCACCAGGCAGCCAGAGCCTGTTCCCCCAGCGAGAGGTGGTGCAGGTAGAGGCAGTACGCGGCCGCACTCTGTCCAGCGCCCCAGGCGTACTGCCACCAGTAGCGGGCCCCGTCGTCGGTGTCCGTGAGCTGGAGGACGCAGGCGAGGATCATGGCGCTGCGGGGCTCGGGGACCTGGTCCGTGACGAAGTCGGCCACGTCGTCAGCGGGAGCGTGAGTGACCAGGGTTTCGCACAGGGTCCGAAGGTCCTTCGCCGCAGCGGAGGACACAGGTGCCGTGGCTTGCTCGCCGGCAGGGGCGACCGGGTCCCAGTCGGGGTAGGTGGCCTTGGGTGGCGGCACGATGTCCCGGGGTACGGAGCGGTCCCGGACCAGCAGGGCCCGGGAGAGGATCTCTTCGATGTGTGTCATGCGGTTGTCCCTTCGGTCTCGGTGGGCGGGCAGATGACGTTCTCCAGGAAGTGGATGGCGTGCCGCTCGCTGGAGCGGACGATGGCCAGCGGCACACCGAGAAGCGCTGAGACCTCCTCGGGTGGGAAGTCATACAAGCGGCGCATGACCATCACGTCGAGCTGCTGCTCAGGGAGCCAGCTCATGGCCTTGAACAGCTGCAGGCTCTCCGCCATCTGATGCATCTGGGCCGCCTCGGTGGACAGCTGCCGCAACGCGATCGTGTCGAACGCCGCGGCCCCGAACTCGGGCCGTCCATCAATGTGCGGGGTACGGGACATCACCGTGGCGCGCAGCGCCTGCCAGGCGAACCGTCGGATGTCGGGGCTGGCCAGCGCGTCGTTCCAGCTCAGCCACAGGATGTCGAACGTGTTGGATACGGCGGTGTCCCGCTGGTCATCGTCGAGGAAGACCTGCGCGTACAGCCGGTACATGGTCTCCACCGTCTCCTGGAACGCCCGGTGGTCGAGCGGCGGTGTCTGGGCCGTGGTCACCGGAATTCTGTCGCTCGACTGTTCCACCCAGTCCGGAGACTTACGGGCCTCCAGCGCCGCCTGACGCCACAGCCGGTACAGGGGCCAACTGGGCACTTCCAGCGGCACCGACAGGCTGAAAATGATCTCCCACCGCGGGTAGTGCCCGAGTCCGCGCAGCAGCTCCGAGATCTTCGATTTGGCCAGCGGCACCCGCACGCTGAGGTGACTCATGGTCAGCCCGCTGCCGAGGTAGGCCGCACGCAGAGGCTCCAGCCACGCCCGGTGAACACTGCCCACGCCCTCCATGATCGGACCGAGTTTGCGGCCAGGCCGCACAGGAGCAGGCTCCGGGGCCGGAGCCGGCGGCTCCAGGGAAGGCGTCACAGTGCGCTGCCCTCCTCGCCGGAGGCGTCGCCCCCACGGCCACCGGCTGAGCGCCGGGACTCACGACGGGATCCTCGCGGAAGCTGCTGCACGACGAGGACGAGGAGGGGGGCCAGCGCCGCGAGTGCCGCAGTCTGTCCCATGGCGACCATCGCGATGCTCCCCGCAAGCACCGCGAGCGAAACGATCAGTATCTGGTTGAGCGTCATGTGCGCATCTCCCTTGGTGTCGGCCGCACCCCTGCGGCCCATCCGGAAGCCCACGGGTGGCGGGTGCCGATTCCGCTCCCTGGGGAAGGGCAACCAGCTTGTACGACGGGGGAGTTGTAACGCCACGTGATCATGGATTCAGGGAACAATGGCAGTCGCAGACCGAGCCTAAAGCGCACAAAGATGACCGTTCCGGTGCGCAGGACGCCCGACCAGTCCGTCTGCCGTGTAGAAGTTCCCGGTTTTCCTTGCAATCCCACGGGAGACCCACGTCAATGGTTACAGGACACCCCCGGGTGTCGGCCTTCCCATCCGGAAGGGCTCTGCCCCGTGCCGAGAACAACAGGGACAGAGCATCACCGCTCCCGCCTGACCACCCATAGAGGTCAGGCGGGAGCGGCTCAAGTCCCCACGCGCGAGGACCTCGAAGACGGTAGCGGAGAGCACCGACACCAGGAGTCGCTCACCCTAAGACGCCCAACGTCGGCCAGCTCATGGCGCTGTGGGCCCGAGGTCACGGTTGAGCATGGGCCCCCGCGCCGGGGCGTGCTCCCACACGACTTTCGGCACCGAAGGGGCCTGCCCCCGCGGTCGCCGCCCGGGCGCACCCTGACGCGAGCGGGGCCGGTGCCCAGGCGCCAGCGATGCTGGGGGCGGTGGGCAGGAAGCGCTGGATGTCGGTGATGGCGACGCTGGCGCAGGACGGCAGGCAGGGTGCCGGCGAGGACGTGCGGGGTGCGGGTCCGGGTAGCCAGGAGCAGGCCGTGGAGGGCTTCGTCAGCGTAGGTGAGCTGCGTGAGGTCGATGACCAGGCGCCAGCCGGTGTCCCAGACGGCCGTGAACGCCCTCTCCAGGGTGTGGCGGTGGGCGTGGTCGGCGTCTCCGTACAGGAAGAGGACCTGGATGCCGTATTCGGCGCAGGCGTCGAGGATGGGCTCCTGCGGAGCGGAATTCCTGCCAGGGCCATCGTCCCTGCGCCCTCCGCGACGCTCTGCTCGCACAGCCGGGTGCCCGGGGCTTCCGCACGGGGAGGTCGGGGAGCCCCGGGACGCGTCACGTCACCCGGGGAGACGTTTGATGTGACAGCGCACCCATAGTCGCGCGCGAGACCATGAGACGGCACGTATGCCCGGCCGGTGAGGTCCCGTGTTCACCCCCGCGGCGCACCGCCGATGCGGGAGTGCCGCCGCCTGGCCGCGGGCCGGGTGATCTCCTTGGGCCGCGGGCGTAGTCAGGAGGTCGCTCGCGGACGGTGTCGATGGTGGCCGGTCAGTAGACGCGCAGGATGTCGAACGTGCCGTCGGCGTGGGGTTGGGCGGCCACCTCGGCGATGAGTGAGCTGGGCGCGCTCGTGTAGAGGGTGCCGTCCGGGAGACGGGCGCGGGGACCTGAGCCTGTCAGGTAGGTCGCCACGGCGCGGGCCAGTGCATCGGGTACAGCTGAGGACAGGACGAGTTGCCCGCCCGGCAGCCGCAGGACGAGTCGTCGGGGCTGTGCAGCGGGCCCGGTGTAGCCCGCCATGACGGCCTCCAGGGTGTTCATGCCCTCCAGCTTGCCGCAGCCGTTCGCGGAGGGGAGGGAAGGCCAGGGAGCGGCGCGCAGAGTGGTGGAGGGGGAGACGCCGAAGGCAGCACGGTAGGCCGCGGCGAAGCGTCCGTGGTGAGGAAAAGCACCACCGAGTGGCGACCGGCTCGACGTCCGGGAACTACCCAATGGACGTACCGGTCGGACCCGGTCCACGCTGCGCGAGCAGATCCGCAGCAGCCTGTGGTAGCGAGGGCCGGACGGTCGTCCCAGTTCCGCGGTGCGGCGACGGCGGGGCTGCCGGGCCGTGCGCGTGCACGGGTCAGGCAGGCGGCTGAGGCTGGCGTCCCGAAGCACCTGCCGCTGGGCGTGGGTTGTCCGGCTGTGGGCCTGCTCGGCTACGTGAACGCATCAGCTTGCCCAGCCGGCCGTGCTGGCCGCCGCCGTGACAGCGATGATCATCCCGCTGTGGCGGGCGACTCGTCCGGTGCGCGTTTGTGCTCTGTCACGGGGTGACCTCCTGGCGAGGGGTGCTGGTGTCTGCGGCGGGCTGCGCCCCGTGCCGGGTGGTGGGGCCGGGACGGGGCGCGGTGTGGTGTGGTGTGGTGTGGTGCTGTGTGTCAGGGGGTGCTGAGTTCGCCGGTGAGTCTGCGGTGGAGGTCGGCGCTGGGAATGATCTCGACGTTTTTGCCGCGCTGCCCGCCAGGTTTTCGGGTTGCCGCGTGCCGGATCTTGCGCCACTCGCGCGAGCCGCCCCGGTAGGTCTCACCGACTGCTTCGCCACGATCCCCTCGACGCCCTGCGCGTCGAAGGCTTCGTACAGGACCATTGCCGTCCGGTGGCCGGCAGGGTCTGGATAGCGGCCTGAGGTCGCCGACCACGAGCAAGAGTTGGCGCCTTTGCGAGTACCGGCTTCCGCGGACGTTGCCGTGCTCGGGGTGCACGAGGACATGACGCCGAGAACTGCTCGGCAAGTATCCGGGCCGGGGGAACCGGGGAGTTGTCGGGCGCCTGGACAGTGCCGAAGTCCAGGTACCCATCGCGCCAGATCGCCGCTTCTCCATCGAGCACGGCCCCGGCCGGAGCCGCGTGCCGGCCACCGCGAGGTCCATGACGTTCACCACCCACCCGTACTGGCAGACACTGGACGGCGAGGACACCCGTAAGGCGCGGATGCGGCTCAAGGGTCTTACCCGGCTTGAGGCGGCGCCGACCTTGGACGTTGTCACCGCGGCGTCGAGCCCACGGCCTGGACGGGTCTGTCAGACCAGCTCAGCTCGCAGGCCGGCGACGGGAGCGCCTACGCGGCGTCCCATTGGTGGGCGCGGCCGCCACGCCACTCCACCCATCGTGGGTTGTCGAGAATGGTCTCCGGATACAGGATCCCAGCGCGCCCGATGAGGGCGATCACGTCGTGATCGTTGCGTGCGAGTCCCAGGATTTCATTCCAGCCCGCGCGAGAGAGCGTGACTCTGCGGCCGCCCGTCCGGGACAGCCGGTGCACGACTATAGGTGTCGCCATAGCTCCAGGGTGCGGCCGACCAGCTTTCAGAGCATCCCGATAGCTGGTCGCCCAGAAAGGGCGGATGCCTTGGCCCGGCACTTTCCTGTGGCATCTGACGCGGAGGCCCGCAAGGGCAAGCGGCATGCCGCCACGGGGGAGCGTGGTCGTGTGTCTAGGGTGCTGGTGTGGGAGCTGATCTGATCGCTGCCGTGGCCCGGGCGCTTGAGCGGGCGGGTTTCGAGGAGTCGGCACCGGGGGCGGACGGGCTGCGACTGCTGCCGGAAGGTGACGGGGTGCTGGTGGGCTGGGAGCCGGACGATCTGCTGCGTCCTTCGCGTGATCTGAAGGCCGAGGCCCACCTGGTCTCGGAGGAGCTGGAGGGTCTGCAACGGGCTTTCGGTATCGCGCTGACCGCAGTTCTGACCAGCGCGGGCTTTCTGGTGAAGGCGCGCCCCGGGGGCTGGTTGCGCGTCACCCGGCCGGGGACTGGGTCCAGCCGTGCGGGTACTGCCGACGGGTCAGCTAGTGCTGCGGAGGAGGGCGATGGCAGTGGCGGTGTCGGGGGCGGTAGGCAGGAAGCGCTGGGTGCCGGCCACGGCGATCCGCTGGCGCAGGACGGGTGGCAGGGTGCCGGCGAGGACGAGCCGGGCGCGGGTGCGGGCGGTGAGCAGTAGCCCGTGGAGGGTTTCGTCGGCGTAGGTGAGCTGGGTAACGTCGACGACCAGGCGCCGTCCGGTGGCCCCCACGGCGGTGAACGCCGCTTCGAGGGCGGCGCGGTGGGCGTGGTCGGCGTCGCCGTACAAGATGAGGACCTGGACGCCGTGTTCGGTGTAGGCGTCGAGGACGGGTTCCTGCGGGAGTGGAAATCCTGCCAGGGCCATCGTCCCTGCGCCCTCCGCATGGTCTGCTCGCACAGCCGGATGCCCGGGGCCTCCGCACGGGGGGGTCTGGGAGCCCCGGGGTGTCACGTCATCCGGGGAGACGTCTGATGTGACGGGCTCAGCCTGCCACGCGAGCGCACCAGGTGAGGGACGCCCGTAGGAGTGCCGGGCCGTGTTCACTCTTGCGGCGCAGCAGGGGAGAGGGGTGGCCTGCTGGCCGGTGGATGCCTGAAGCGTGGCGCAGAGCGGGTGAGCTCCGCCCCTGGCCACCATCGGCTGGTGTTACGTCTCATTAGGTAGTTAATCAGGGAGTGTGCGCCGCGTGTAGGGCATGCGGCGCATACGGGACGAGGGCGTCAGCGGCTGTGGCGCTGCTTGCGTGCGGAACCGCACCCTTTCGGTGTCCCCGTGAGTGTGGGGAATGGCAGGTGCGCTTGGCCCTGGCCGGGCGCGCCGGCGGTGGTGCTGGCGCCCTCGGTCGTATCGCGGGTCCCGTCTTGTGCGCTCAGCGGGGCCCGCCCCCGCCGCCCGCGCCGACACCACCCGCGCGCGGTGCCGCTGGGGAGCGGGGACGAGGGCTGCCCACCTGAAGCGCGTTCTTGCTGCCTTCCCAGCCGGGTCGCCGTGCCACTCCTACGGGAGGGGCCGCGCGGGATATTCCTGTGCCTGGTGCGGCGTGCCGCTGGTAGACGGGAGTGGCGGGTGTGCGATGTTGGGGCGTCCACCATTCCTGGGGGAGTGGTGGCGTTGCCTCCCGGGTTTGGCGTCCACCGCCCCCGGGAGGCTTTTGTGTGAGCGCGGTGGCTGTTATGCCGGGTGCCATGGTGGGGGCAGTCAGGGTGGGGTGTGCAGGGTGGTGGAGGGGGATTCGCCGATAGACGGCGCGGTGGGCGGCGGCGAAGCGGCCTTGGTGGGTGAAGCCCCACCGGGCGGCGATGGCCTTGACGGTAGTGGTGCCAGGGAACGACGCACGTAGCGCGGTGTGGGCGTGGTGGAGCCGGACGCGGCGGAGGTAGCCGAGGGGGGTGAGGTCGGCGTGGCGGCTGAAGGCGTACTGCACAGCGCGGGGGGTGACGTGGCTGGCGGTGGCGATGTCGGCGAGGCCGATGTCGCGGTGCGCGTTGTCCTCGATGAACGTCATGGCGCGGCGCAGGGTCTCGGTGGCCGGAGCGGCGTTGACGGCCGCTGTGGTGGGGGTGTTCCGGGTGGTGTTGGGGAGGGTGGCGAGGGTGACGGCGGCGAGGTGGCGGGCGGCGGTTTTGCCGACCGGGCCGTCGGTGGCCTCGGGGTCGGCGAGGACGTGGTCGCGCAGGAACGCGATGGTGGTGCCCAGGCGCCGGTTGGCGCCGGCGTCGAGGGGTCGCCGGCCGGTGAAGCGGATGGGCCCTCGGCCTGAGGACGGGCTGTGGGCTGTTACTTCGGTGAGCAGGGAGGCATCGAACAGGGTGATGGTGCAGCGGGCGTTGTGTGCTTGTCCGGTCGCGGGGACGCCGGGCGGGGCGAGGAGGAAGGTGTCGCCTGGCTCGTGGACGTCGTGGTGCCCGCCGGTGGTGTCGATCATGGTGCCGCGGTGGACGGTGGCCAGCAGGACCCGGTCCTGGGCGGGGGCCTGGTAGGTAACGTCCGCCGTGAAGGACCGCGCGTCGACCACGAGCTCACCGTCTGCCATCCGGCTTACGTCCGCCCCCGGTCGGCCCTTTTCAGGCGTGCCGCCGACCACTGGAGACGGCCCGTCGGGTGGGGGGAAGTGGATGGTCTCCTCGTGGTCCTGGCTGTGAAACGCCAGCGACTGCATGCCGCCCTCCTGTGGTGACGATCTCCGGCTGCTGCGGACGTTACGTCTGTGTCCGCTCGACCGCCTCAGCATTCCTGCTGAACCGTGGGCAGCGCAGGGAGAATTCAAGTCTGGCGGGAGGCGGAGTACGTGCCCCGGCCAAGCGGCAGCAGGACGGGGCCCGGGCAGTGCCGTTCGAGGGCGAAAGCAGTGCCACCCTCTGCAAAGACCAAGGCACCCTGGGGGGTGCGGTCCGTCACCCGCATGCCGCACAACGCCACCGCCCCGGAGCGCTCTCGCGTGGCGGCGAGGTTACCTCGGGACCCGTCACCCGGGCCTCGCGCCGGCCCGCCTGCAGCCCCTCACCCTCACACGGCCTGGGGCGCACCGGGGCAGTTGAGGTAGCGGTCGAAGTCTGCGTCGGGGAAGAGTTCGCAGGCGATGGTGAGGAGCCTGCGGTGCTGGGGCTGGAGGTTGGCGAGGCTGGTTGCGCGCTGCGGGTCGCCCGGGGTGCTGAGCAGGTGGAGGGCGGCGACGTCGGCGAAGGGGGTGTCGCGCAGGTCCCATGCCACGTTCGTCACGGTGGGCGGGAGCTGCTGCAGGGTGGCGCGCAGCAGGTCGAGGTGCTGGAAGTCGATGTCGCCGCGGGGCGTGAGGGTGGCGGCGGCGCCGTGGATCTCGGTGGTGATGTTCATGGTGGGCGGCCCCCTCTCCAGGGGGTTGTGAGCCCACAGACGAGCCACGATCAGCGTGGCTGGCGGCTATGGCGGGTTGCGGATGCCCGGGGTGGGGGCAACGCCCGAAACCCAAAGGAGCCGGGCCTTGGCGGCACCGGCTCAGTCTCTTGTCCGCCCAGATTGACACACCGGGCGCGCTCAGTGCCAGGACGAGGCCCCGCGAACGAGCTGCCTACGCCCGCCCCGAACGGCTCGCGCGGCGTCGCACCCCTCTCGGCCTGGCAGAACCCCGCAACTGCAAAGCTGCTGCGCGATGTACTGGATAGCCAGAAAACGAAACGATTAGAGTGCCGAGCGAAACCGGCACCGGCGGGGATATGCGCCGCCGGGTAGGCGTTCCGTAGATTCTTCGCAGCGCTGGGGGCGGCGCAGAACGTCTGTGCGCAGGTATCCATCCACGTCTGTGCAGGCGTGGGGCGGGTAGGCGGGGGACAGGACCGGGGGAGGGGACCACCATGGGCGACACAGAACCCGCAGTGCCCGCCGAAGGCAGCGAGGTGGGGTCGAGTGAGCCGGCGTTCAGCGTCGCTCTGGACGGTGAGGGACCGTGTATTTCCACCGCGCGCCGGATGGCCGCGGACTTCCTGACCCGTGTCCAGGCCGTGCACGGACTGCCGGTCTCCGACCGGGCGATGGACCTCACCCAGCTGCTGGTGAGCGAACTGGTCACCAACTCCTGCAAATACGCGCCCGGTCCGATCCTGCTGGAGCTGCGGATCGTCGGCGACCTGGTCGAGATCACGGTCTGGGACAGCGACCCCGTTCTGCCGATCGCCCGCGCGGCCGACCCCGCCCGAGTCGGCCAGCACGGCATGGAGATCGTCATGAGCGTCGCGCAGGCCTTCGAAGCGCAGCGCCAGCCCGTCGGCAAGAGCATCACCGCCCGCCTCGCCCTGCCCGACGACCCGGGCGGCGCCGTCACCGGACGCCTGCCCCTGTAGCGAGGTTCCTTGCGCCCCATGGGTGAAACCCTGGCGCGGGAGGCGACACGGGTCTTGCCCTGCGCCCCTGTTGGCGGCCCAGGGGAGACAGTGGGATCGCAGCCTGTGCCGTCTGGTGTGAGGTGCGCGAGGGGGCTGCGTCGTGGGCTCCGGGGACGGCCGTCACACGCCAACCGGAGCCCACGAAATCCCCACCTCGGGGCAGTGCTGTTGTCTCAAACCGGCGCGAAGGACTGCCGAAGCGGAGCGCCGACGCCAGCCCGCGGTATCGATCATGACGGGCGGGACTCAGTGGGTCGGCGCCGACGAGACGGTGCTGGACGCTGCCCGCAAGGTGAAGGACCTCGGCGTCGGGGCCTGCCGGTCTGCGGTGCGGCCGCTAGCAGGACGGCGAGGCGCTGGGAGAGCGACGGCGCCTTCCGGGCGCCGCACGGCGAGCGCCAGCGGCCGGGACCGGACCCCATGGAGGCGACGACGATCAACTTCCCGGTCTCCTCGTGCCGGATCCGGCACGGGTCGCGCGAGCAGCCCCGGTACGCCCCGTCGGCTCGCTTCGCGATGATGCTCCGACGTCTTGCGCCTGGAGGGTGTTGTACTCGATCTGCTGACGGGGCAGCAGACGGGCCGGGACGCGTGATTCCCGGTTCGTGGGTGAGGGGTGGACCTTCTGCTATCGGGAGGAGCGGCGGCCGTCTCCAGGTATCAGGGCTCAAACCACCCGATGGTGCTCACCCGCGGCATTGAGGCGGAAGGTTTCCTTCTACCGGGTGTGCGCGGGGAGCGGAAGCACAGGCGCCGCGCATGGCTCATCGAGCCTCAAGGAAGGAGTGCAAGCGGCCGGGCCGCTTTCACTGGCACGGCGGCGTGCGCCCTGGCGCTGCATGGTCCGCTGCCGCCCCATACCCGGGGGTGCGGCGGTGTTGAAAGCGGCTGCCCCCGGGCGCCACCGCGGAGCATTCGCTGCCTCAGTCAAGCTCCCGTTTCACCGGGTTGAGCGGGTTTCACGGCCTCGGCCTTTCGGGCGGATGAGCGGTGGGCATGTCAGTGATGCGCGGCACGATCACCCCCACCCTTTGCCGCAGTCGCCCGCCACACGCCGCCCCTGCGGGGCCTGGTGGGCATGCGCTGCCCTCCCTGACCGTCTGCGGGGACGCCAGCGTGCCGCGCCGCCCCACTTTTTCTGACGGTCTGAAACCGGGTCAGCCACCGCGGCGACAGAACAGAAGGAGCATGACATGGCACCGATCACTCAGATCCGGGCTCACGTCGAGACCGCGGACGTCGGCGGAGCCGGCAGCGACAGCTGGATCTACCTCGGCGTAGGCGGCAGGGAGTTCCTGCTCGACCTCCAGGGCCGCAGCGACACCGGCCGCGCAGCGGACGACACCTACTACTTCGGCGAAGGCACCAACGCCGACAACGCGGAGTACAACGACCCGCGCAAGCCCCAACTGGACACCGACGACCTGGCCCACTTCCCCGTCTACCTGCGCATGGAGACCTCGGGTAGCGAACCGCCCTGGTGCATCGAATGGGTTTCGGTCACCGTCAACCCCGACAGCCGCGACCCCCGCCGCTACACCCACCCTGCCCTGCGCCCCCACAGCGAGACCGGCCGCATCTGGCTGGACGACCGGTCCGGCAAGGCCCTGTACCTGCGGCCCGCCAGCCGCCACCAGGACTGAACCAGGACCACACCACCACAGCGCCCGCCAGGCCACGAAGGACCGGCTACCACGGGCACAAAACCAGAACCGGCGGGCGCCTTCCCGCGTAGAGGGAAGGCGCCCGCTCATGCCTTCTGCGTCCACCGCCTCCTGTACCTCGCTCGCCCACGCTCAGACCCGCCTTCCCCCGACGAGCCCGGCTCGTCGTCAGCCTCCTCTTCGATCTCGTCGCCGGCGCCTGGCCCACGATCGTCGCCGACCGCCGACCGCCGACCGCCGACCGCCGACCGCGTCTGGGGCCCGCACCCCCAGGCACTGGCACGACGCACCCACCCCACCAACCCGGCGGCCCGCGGTCAGATCTCGGTGGAGCGCTGGCCGTGGCACACGGTGATCGAGATGGTGATGCTGCCGAACGAAGGGCCACCGCGATGGTGGCGGTCGGCGCGGCGGCGCCCGGCCCGTGGGGCGCAATGGGTTGTCTGGCTGATTCGCTGCACGCGGGTGTCCCCGCTCAGGGACCGCAAGCTGACCTTCTGAGCCGCTACAACTTCACCGCCAGCGTTCCGGCCGCTCCCCGGCAACTTCGACCAGCAGAGCACGAGCAGGCTCCGCCACTGTCCCGCCCGCCACGCATGGCAGCGGCTCAAAACGCGTCCTTGATGCCCTGCGGGCCCCGTCGCTACCGTCCGGCGGATGCCGGACTCCTACGCTGACCTGTCGCGCTACTACGACCTCGTCATGACCTCGGGGTACTACGACTACGACGCCTACGCGCAAGCCCTGCTGGCCCGCATTGGCACCCGCAGGGACGTACTGGAGCTGGGGGTAGGCACCGGACTGGTCGCCGACCGGCTGCTGGCCCTGGGACCGCGGGACCTGCGCCTCACCGGCATCGACCACACCGACAGCATGCTGGCCCAGGCCCGCGGCAGACTGGGCGACCGGGTGACGCTTCGCCGTAAGGACATTCTGGACATGTCCCTGCCTTCGGCGTTCGATGCCGCGTACTCGATCGGTGGCGTCTGGTACATCGTCGAGGACGGTGAACAGTCCTGGCTGAGCAGCCACCTCATGGAGGAGGAGGACAACGAGACGGCGCTCGCCAACCTTGCCGCCGCCGTCCGACCCGGCGGGACTCTTCTTCTCTCCGTCCAGGGCCCCCACCGCCGCGCAGGCCGGTCCCTGCCCGGAGGACTGCACTACACCCAGCACGTGGCGGTGGACGCGCAGGGCCAGCACACCAAGGACTACTTCATCGAGGACCAGGGAGTAGTTCTCGCACACCAGCGCCTTCGGTTCCGGCTCTTCCCCCAACCGGCGGCAGACAAGATCCTGCAGCGGTGCGGATTCCACTTCCAGGATCGTGATGACGTGCTGTGGCAATACACCCGGCGATAGCAGGGCAGACACAGCAGCCAACAACTGCCGTGTCCCTGCCGCGCCCGGCCTCGTTGGACCGATGTACGGCCAAGCCTGGCGGGCTCCGCCGTACTGCGGCGGGGCCCCGCCCGGCTTCGACAACTGCCGGGGCCCCCTCGCCCCTTCCGCCGGACGCGGTGATCGTCATTGCGGCGTGCCGGTAGTCCCGGCCGCGGCCCGCCGACGAGGAGCAGCGCCGACGCGCTGAGGCAGGTCTGGCCCTCGCGGGTGCGTCCCCGGGGCCGGCTCCCGGATTGGCCCATTAAATCGAACAAGTGTTTTACTCGGGGTATGACGCAGACCCGGTACCCGCACGAGCTGATCGAGACCCAGCAGGATCTGGACCGGGCATACGCACGCCTCGTCCGGCCCGCCGGCCCGGGTGGCAGCACGGCACTGCGCCGGCGGGTCATCCGCCTGTCGGCCCAGCTCCTGGCCCACCCGTACTGGTCGAGCGAGGCCAGCGCGGGCGCGAGTCTCGGCGAGCTGCGCGCCCAGGCCCGCGAACACGCGGCGGGAGGCGGATCACCGTGACGGAGCTCCACCGCAGCCCGGTGCTGCTGCACGTCAGGTGCCCCCGCCGTATCGACCCCGCCGCGTACCGGCAAGTGGTCGAGAGGGCCCAGGACGTAACCCCGCAGGTTCAGGTCCTGCCGCCCGCCGCGCTGATCGCCGACGTCACCGGCAGCCTGCGCTACCACCGGCGCGGCCCCGCAGACCTCGCGCGGATGCTGCGCACCCGGGTCCTCGCCCACAGCGGCATCCCGCTGCTCATAGGCGTCGGCCCGTCGTGGTCCGTCGCGGCCATGGCCTCCCGCGCGGCCGCCACCGACGCCGCCGAGGACGGGGGCGTGCTCGCCGTCGAACCGCAGAACGTGACCGCCTGGCTGCACCCGCAGCCCGTCCGCGCGCTGGACGGGATCGGCCCGGCGCAGGAACGCACCCTGACCTCCTACGGCGTCCACACCATCGGCCTGCTCGCCCACCTACCCGAAGCCACCGTGCAGCAGCTGATCGGCGGCCGCGCCGGCCGCCTACTGCGCGAGCGGGCCCGCGGCCTCGACCACCGCACCGTCGTCGCCACCGACCTGCCCCGCAGCACCAGCACACAGCGCCGCCTGCCGGCCGACACCCTCGCCCCCGAACTGCTGCGCTCCGTGGCGCTGTCACTCGCGGTCGAACTGGGGGAGCGGCTGCGCGGCCGCCGGCAGGCAGCCCGCGCGCTCACCCTCACCGTGGGTTTCGCGGGCGGCAGCCAGATCGAGCGCAGCCGCCGCCTGTCGCTCGGCGCCTCGGCACACACCGACGACCTGCGCGACCTCGCCTACGACCTGCTCGCCTCCCTCGGCCTCCAGCGCGCCCGGGTACGCGGCCTGACACTGCGCTGCGACGACCTCGTCGACGCTGCCACCGTCGCGGAGCAGCTCTCCTTCGAGCCGGAGCGCGCGCACCGGCTGACCGCGGAGAAGGCCGTCGACCGGCTCAACCAGCGGTTCGGGCCCCGCACCGCCGAACCTGCCGCCACCTACCGGCACGCCGGATGACGAAGGACCGGGCCGTGCGGCATCTGCCTCCGGACGCCGACCGGCTCCGCGTCCTGGAGCTGTGGCTCCAGCTGTCCCTCCAGCGCGTCCGGGACCGCATCGCCGACCCGGGGCGCCAAGAGGCTGAGCGCCGAGCGGCAGGTTCCGTGCCTCGCGCCGGATCCGGACGGCGATCCGCTGCGACGCCCGCGCGGCGCAGGGCGGGACCGGTGAGGTGGCAGCGGAGGGGCGGCGACGGACGCGTCACGGCACCAGCCGTCGCCTTCGCCCAGCAGCAGCACCTCCATGTCGTCGACCGCCACACCCTCGCCCTCTGGGCAGCCAGCTCACGCCCGCTTTGGGAACTCCTGCGCGCCGTTCCCCCGCCCCGCGGACCGACGCCCCTGACCTGAGTCGCCCGATCACGGAGCGCCGGACGAAGGCTGCGACTCGCGCGATCGGTAAGCGTCACACCCTGCTGCCTACCTGTGACGAATGCGCAGCGTTCCCGCGCTGCGTCTCTCGTCCTTCAGTAAGACAGGCTGGCCGGACTCTCAGGCTCGCCATGTAGGCGCGGTGCGCTGCCTCGTGGGCTCGGCGAACCCGGCGGAATAGTCAGGGCCAACCCGGCTTCGCTGTGCAGCGGCGGGGCCCTGCCCGCCTTCGACAACTACCTGGGTCCCGTACCATCAGACGCGGGTGATCGTGACAGGCGAGCCTTGTGGCCCGGTCAGAACCTCGACAAGGAAGCCAGTCGTGATGCTGATGATGGTCTGGCCGTCGTGAGCGGGCGTCGCGGCCCGGCGCCGGTCGGCACTGGTCCCGCGGTCGAAACCGCGCACCGGTGTGACCGACGACCACGATTGACCGAGCTCATCACCTCCGGGCTTTGCCGCGGGCCCCGACGGCGTGCCGCAGAGCGGTGAGGCCTTCGAGGAGTGCTGCGTGTGCCGAAGCAGGCATCGCCTCGACAGCGTCGAGCAGAGCGTTTCGACGGCGGTCGCGCAGCTCGTCCAAGCACGCTTGGCCGCGATCGGTAAGGTGCAGCTCCATGCGGCGCCGGTTGGTGTGGGCGCGCTGCCGGCGGATCAGGCCCAGTGCTTCCAGCCGTTCGCACAGGCGGCTCACAGCCGACGGAGCCGAACCCAGTACTCCTCCCAGTGCTCGCTGGCTGATTGCCGTGTCGCGTTCGAGGGCGTACAGGACGCGCAGCTGGGAGACCGAAACCGCGGTGGGGGCCAGCGATTCCCCGCCGCCGTCCCACATGATCTCCAGCAGCTCGATCGCCTCGCACGCGGCCACGGCAGTTGCCTCAGCGAGATGTTCGACAGCAAGATCTTCGTTCATAACGCAGGCCAGTGTCGCATCTGTCCCGTCTGGCGAGAAGCGCGCGTGGGCTTCAGCGGATGCTGCCCGCGGCCCGTCGGGCCCGCGGGGGGTGCTGAGCACTGCATACCCGCGCGCGCCGACGATGCGCTCGCCCCGCACTTCCCGCCTGCCGACCGCGCTGCCGTCGGCGGGCGGACCCGCCGACGGCAGCGCGGTCACACAGTGAGCTGCTCCGGGCCCAGCCACTGGCGCCGTCCTGTCACGGGCTGCTCCCCGGTGTGCTCGCCGCTGGGATCACGGTCGTATAGCTACGACGCTGGCGTGGTGCCTGATCCGCTCTCTGCTGGGGCTTTGGCGCGGGCGGGCTTCGTGGAGCAGGCACCATGGGTCGACAGTCTGCGTGTCCGGGCGGGCGACGATGGCGCGCTGGCGGGCTGGCAGCCGGGTGATCGACTGCGTGCTTCGCGCGACCTCAAGCGGCCGCAGTAAGGAGGCGCCTGGCTCTCGCCTTCATCCGGTAGCCCGACGGCTATCACCTGCTTGCGTACGCTGCGGTGAGGCCAAGAACCAGAACCTGTACGGGACACAGATGAGATGCGACGAGGCAGGCCATCGAACCGCCCCTTCCCGCTCGGCCAGCATCTTTCCCACGAAGAAAGGGCCACCCACAGCCGGAGACCTGGCTACCGTGACAGAGAGGGACCGGAGGCAGCCACATGGACGATCCTGAGCCTCAGACGTAGGGGCTCGGGGAGTAGTACAGGGTCTCCGGGCTGTCGGGGACCGGGCTGTACTGCATGGGGTTGTGTCGGCGGTGGCGGCCGGACTGGCTCGTGTCGTATGTCGGGGCCTTCGGCGTCAATAGTCCTTCGGCGGCAAGCACCTGCGCTCGCATGAGTAGGTCCTTCGAACTCAGGCCGAGCTCTTCCGCAACGGTTTGGACGTCAAGGCCGGATTGCCAGCTCCACTGCAGTACAGAGTCCATCCCGGCCGTCCAGGTCACCGTGGCAGCCGAAACACCACTGTCCACCAGAGGCGAGGGGAGGGGCGACTCTGCGTCCGCACGCGGATGGGGCACGGGGGCGCGCACCGCTTCCGCGTGAAGTTCCCACTCGGGATCCGTGACGGGCACAGGCGGCTGAGAGGACGCTTCGGCAGGATGGCTCACGGGCGGAGCCGGATGCGCGGTCGTCTCGGTAGGCTGGCTGAGCAACTGGTCAGCGATGACACG
The DNA here is from genome assembly GCF_016919245.1 of Streptomyces zhihengii. Classification (NCBI taxonomy): domain Bacteria; kingdom Bacillati; phylum Actinomycetota; class Actinomycetes; order Kitasatosporales; family Streptomycetaceae; genus Streptomyces; species Streptomyces zhihengii. Next base: position 2,220,580 of record NZ_JAFEJA010000002.1, read on the forward strand.
GGCGTCCTCCTTGCCGACCGTGCGGCGCGCGACCCGTACCTCGCGCTCGTTCAACCCCATCAGGTCCGCGACAGCAGCGTCACTGCCGACCGTTACGGCAAACGCAGCCAGGACTCTCGTCCGGCTGACCAGTGCCTCGTCCATCACCGCCTGTGCCTCACGCACTCGGTCATCCGTGCTGCAGAATGCCTCGGCCAGCAGCGTGTTGCGTTCCCATAGTTCACGTGGCTCCACATAGCCACCAACGCTTCATGCCTGTTTGCGACACTCAGTAACGTCCACGTCACCCGAAGAGCTCATCAACAGCCCGAGGTGACAGTTGATCACAACACCCGATCGTCGGCGTCCGGTGGAAGCGCATCACTTTGACCCGTTGCCGTCGCTGCGCAGACGAGGCACGGCAGCGCCTGGCCCAAGCGTGGACGGACCGAGCCCTTTCGGGCCCGGCACTTTGAGGACGCCGCCGCCCGAAAGCCATGAGGGCGCACCTGGCAGAGCCGACTGCCACGCACCCTAGTGTCAATTGGCCTTCGGAACCGAGGCACGCGTCTGCCGCGGCCTCCGTGCGAACCCTTCAGGCCTCACGGAACCAGGGCCGCCGGGCCGGGCGCTCGTCCGTCTGCAACATCCTGATCCACCGATATGGAATGAGGGTTCCCAGCGCCGGTGCCGCGGTGCGACCGGTCCGCAAGGCGCTGACGCGCCTTGGTGTCCGCGTTACTCAGGTCAATCGTCCCGACAGCTTCGGCGGCGTCGTGAGGAAGTGATATCCCCTCCTCGGAGTGAAGAGGCGGACCAGGCACTGAGGTTCTCGTGGGTGTGTTGGGGTCGGCCGGGCGGGAAGAAGAGCCCACAATTCCGTTTGGAGGCTCATATGGCGAGTGATCGGATCGGGCTGGCCCAGGTGCTGGCGGAGGCCGCCGCTCCGGGGGACTCCCTTGACGTGGTGGCGCGTAACCTGCGGGACCGGTTCGGTGCCCTGTATGTGTCATTCCTGTTCGTCGATATCGTCGGTCGGCGGCTGCTGCGGGTCCACGACACCGCAGGTGCGCCCGCGGAGGACCGCGCCGAGCCGATCTCTCTGTCCGACAGCGGTGCCTACGACGAGGTCCTGCGCGACCAGCGCCTGGTCATGACAGCGGGTGGCGGAAATGGCCGGCGGGTCCTCGCCCCGGTGACGAACCGCGGCGACGCCATCGGAGTTCTGGAACTCTTCCTCACCGGCGATGTCACCCCGGAAGTCCTGGCCCAGGTGGAGGAGGCCGCGCACGCGCTGGCGTACATCATCGTGACCGACCGCCGGTTCACCGACCTCTACCACTGGGGCAACCGCACCACCGCGGTCAGTCTGGCAGCCGAGATCCAGCGCCAGCTCCTGCCCGCCGCTGCCTCTTGCGAAGCCCCCCAGTTCACCCTTGCGGGCGCCCTGGTCCCGGCCGCCACCATCGCCGGCGACACTTACGACTACAGCCTCGACACCCACACCCTGCATCTGTCCATCACCGACGCCATGGGCCACGACACGAACGCTTCTCTCATGGCCACCCTCCTCGTCAACGCCTCCCGGGGCGCCCGCCGAGCCGGCGAAGACCTCGCCGAACAGGCACGCCAAACCCACCAAGCCGTCGTCCACCACGGCAACCGCACCTTCGCCACCGGCCAGCTCCTGCGCATCGCTCTGGACGGCACCAGCGCCCAGCTTGTCAACGCAGGCCACCCACGGCCGCTGCTGCTGCGTGACGGCGCGGTCACCGAGGTGCGCTTGGCCGTGAACTTGCCGTTCGGTGTCGACCATCCCCGGCACGGGAGCTACCTGGTCCAGAACCTCGACCTGCGGCCCGGGGACCGGCTCCTGCTTTATACGGACGGCATGCAGGAGCGCGAGGCCGAAGCCGTCGACCTGCCGCACCTGCTGCGCAAGAGCGCTACCGAGCACCCGCGCGAGGTCGTACGCGCTCTGGTCGGAGCGGTCGCCGACGCTTACGACAGCCGTCCGCCCCGGGACGACGCCACTGTCCTGTGCCTCGACTGGCACGGCCCACACTCCGGGACCCTCGTCGACGGCTGACCCGGGCCCGCGGTAGAGAGGGGAACGAGGCCGCGTTCGGAGGCGGTCGCGTGGCCGGAAGCTTGCAGGGCCCGCCTTGCGTATGCGGACATCCGATTGTCTTCCACGACACGATCCCAAAATCTGTCGTGGCCGGAGTAGACATTGAGTGGTTGCGTGGTTATGGTTTCTCTCGTAGCCAGAGAGAGCGAAGGGCTCGGCAGAGACGAACTGCCGGGCAGCAGTACCCGCGGTGCGCGTGCAGGTGGTGCGCCGCTCAGCAGGACGGTGCGGTGGTGGAGTGTCGAAGCCAGAGTGGTTGCGGGACGGCGACGGGGCTGATCACCGGACCGGGTGGCCCGCAGTCACAGGGGCCGCCACCAGCAGTTGATGCAGTTGCAGAAGTACCCAGCAGTGAAGTCAGTGAGCAGCACCCTCGGTGAAGGCGTCGGCTGCGGACGCGCGCACCGGGAAGTCCGGCAGTGGGGTTCTAAGCCAGAGTGGTTGCAGGATGGGCAACGGGGCTGGCTGCCGGAGCGTGGCGCTTGGTCAGGCCACGAGCAGTGCCCGCAGGTCGCAGTATCAGCAGTACAGCAGTTCCCTGCAGGTAAGTAAGTTGATCACCAGAGGGAAGAACGGAGGAGTTGGGACGCCATCAGGATCGCCCGGACGCCACGCGAGTCCGGGTACCGCAGGACATCGATAGTGAGGTGGTCTTCGGTCAAGCACCGCGATCCCCGTACTCCCCGGCGCAGCTCAGCCGGGTAGGCGGCAACAGAGGGCCGGCGCAGTATCAGGGCCGGCAGATGGTGTAACTGTTCCTCCGGGGCCCTGGCGCTATAGGCGCCAGGGCCCCTCCACGCGTTGACGAAAGAGGTTCGATGACAGCAGACCATCCGATGGGCCCGCTCGGCGGCCGTCTGGACGACGACGACTACCCCGCCTACACCATGGGCCGCGCTGCCGAAATGCTCGGCACCACCCAGGGCTTCCTCCGCGCGATCGGCGAGGCTCGCCTCATTACCCCGCTCCGCTCCGCGGGCGGACACCGCCGCTACTCGCGCTACCAACTGCGCATCGCAGCCCGCGCGCGGGAACTCGTCGACCAGGGCACCCCCATCGAGGCCGCCTGCCGCATCATCATCCTCGAGGACCAGCTCGAAGAGGCGCAGCGCATCAACGCCGAGTACCGCCGAGCGGCCGGCACGGCCGGTCCGGAAGCTTCCTCCTGACGCCGTATCCGTTCCCGCAGTCCCGGGCGGCCCAGCACCTCCGTGCCGCTCAGGGATGTGCCGGCTGATTGCCCCTGGTGAGAGGGCGTGCGGACGGGTATCTCCTGCGCCAGCTGTCAACCGGACCTGGCCATGGCCACACCCCCAGGGCGGACGAGGTGGGTCCTGCGTCATCTGTCGCAAATGCTGCGAACTGTACCCGGTGCACTGGTCACTCTTTCTTCTTTCGCCCCCTGCGGAATCGGGCTGTCCTCTTACGACTGAGCGGCACCCGGGGCGGCGAGGCGGCGCCGGCCCCGGGACTGCTGCGGGCTCATCCTGGAGGCATGATGCGGCCGCTGCATCCCACAGGGCGCGGGGTGTGCCGTCGGTTTTGCTTCCTCAGAAGGGCCCGGCCGGACCGAGCAACCATGCTGTGAACGCGCGGGCAATGCCGGCGCAGGTGCCGCCGACGGCTGCCTGTAGGAGACGGAAGCGGTCGGCTGTGCTGCGGCGCGGTGATCCGGACATGGGTCTGCTCCTTCGTCGCTGGCGACCTCTGCCGCTGGTGCACCAACGTTGCGGCCCCCGAGGGGCGTTGCCGCAAGCGCAATCCGATTGACAGTTGGTGCAACGTCGGCAATGAGCCGAGAACAGTGAGAATGGCAGGGGGGAAGATGAGCACAGAGGACTTACCTGAGGTCAGCGAACTGGCGGCCGAGCTTGCAGCCCTGCGGGACAAAGCGGGCATCTCGGGGAACAGGCTGGCCGACCGGACAGGGCACGACGCGAGCAACATCTCCCGCTACTGGAAGGGAGAGCGCCACCCTGACTGGGACACCTTTGTGCTCCCTCTGATCGCAGCGGTCGAGGAGTGCCAGGAGAGGCCCCTGGGCGAGAGAGCCGTGAACCGGCTGCGCACGCTCTACGACGCGGCAGAGTTCGCACGCCAGGGAGACAAGGGCGTCCGGCTCAGAGCCCGCTACACCGAACAGACCAGGCGCCTGGCCGAGCACAAGTCCAAACTGACCCGCATCGCAGTGGCGACCGGCGCCGTCATCATGCTGGCAATGACAGCCATGCTGCCGGAACTGGGCAAGGGGATGAAGTTCGCTAGCGGCGACGCTCCCCACAGCGACCACAGATGCTGGAAACCGCCCGTCCCCAACAGCACCATCAGAACCTGCGAACTTCACTCGTGGTGGTGGAACCTGCCACCCGACGCTGCGAAGACGGCCGCGTTCCACCTCACCACCCGCGGCGACACCCTCGAACTCGACGGGACGCTCCGATTCGACGCGCCATGCGACGCGGCCGTGCGATGGACCGTCACCGCCAAGCCGGACCGCATCGCCACGGCACCACTCAGCACCGGCACCCTGACACCCGGCGACCAACAACTCATCTACGAGCCGTTGCGCCGCGACCTGAAGGAAGTCATTCTCACCGCCCATCGCACCGACTCCCAGTCCTGCCCGGCCACGCTCATCTGGGCACGCCCCGGCTCGCTTGGAGCCTATGCGTCGGCCGTTCGCCCTCAAGCACCCCCCGACCAGCCATCCCGGTAGGTGCGCTTCCCGAGTGATCAACGAGCTCGAAGCTGTCGAGGCGAGACGACGGTACTGCCGTGTCTGCGAAGCGGGGTGTCGGCGCAACTGGTCGACGTATCCCACCGGGTACAGCCGAACGTGCACAGGTTCAAGGTGGCGCTCGGGGACGGATCTCGGTTGTCCCGCATGCCGAGCGTCCGGGATCGGCGCCATGTCCCGTGGCACGACCGCTCGTTTGCCCGTGAGATGGTTGCTCTCATGACTGTTGGCACGCCGGGCAGCGAGGTTCTACTCGAGACGAGTCGGCTGCTGCTCAGAGCTTGGCGGGTAGACGAGGCTAACGTTCAGCGTGAACTGTGGACCGAACGTGATCCACGAGTGCCGCCGCACCGCCGCATTGATGCGGACGGACACCCCACGGTCGCGGAGCTGGAGGATTCGATCCGCACCGACATGGTGTGGTCGACCGGGCTGCTGGCGGTCGAACGGAAGGCGTCTCGTGATGTCATCGGCTATTGCGGGCTGGTCGACAGCGGGCGAGGATCGGCAGGGGAACCGGAACTGGCATTCGAGCTGCTACGTCGAGTCTGGCGTCAGGGATACGCGACCGAGGCCTCGTTGGCGGTTCTGGATTGGGCGCGATCGTCTGGGTACGAACGTCTGTGGGCCACCGTCTGGGACTGGAACACTGCTTCTCGCCGAGTGCTGGCCAAGGTCGGGTTCACCGAAACCGACCGGAAGGAAGCGGACGCGGTACGCGGGACCACCTTGTTCACCACGAGACGGCTCTGACCTCCTTCGGTGGGCGGTCGCCGAGGGCGGTGGACCCCTGGGCCGGCTGTGGGGCGGACGCGCCGGGACGGGGGCGATTGTCGACGGCCGAGAGGATCTGACCGGCCAGACGGGTGCCTTCTTCAGCCAGCGAACTCAGCACGAAGTCTTGATGGTGGCGGGTAGCCGGTAGAGGGAGCCTGAGGTCCTCCGCGGGTCCGACCGGAAGCGTTCTCCGCCCTCGGTGGGAGCGGGGAGCACGGCCGGCAGTCCGAGGAGGTGCCGGTGGTCCGGGGCAGACCTCGGGCAATGCTCCTGCGGGCAGGCTTCTACCATGGGCACGTGGTCGGCAGTGACCCCAACAGTCCAAGGCAGGAAGGGAAGCAGTGTCCCGCGACGACGTCGAAACCGGCGGTGTGTCCTCCGCACCGGCGGTCGGAGGTCGGGAGGCAAGTGATCCTCCCTCCGGATCGCACCATGACAAGGCCGACAGGGGCTCCCGCCCGGTTGCCGACCTGGTCGAGCGAGCGGCCGATCTGGTGGAGCCGATCAAGCCGAGGCTACGAGGCTGGCTTCACGCAGGAATGGTCCCTGCATCGCTGGCCGCGGGCATCGTCCTCATCTGCCTGGCGGGGACACCGCAAGCCACCCTAGCCTGCACCGTGTACTCCGTCACCGCCTGGATGCTGTTCGGGACGAGCGCCGTCTACCACCTCGGCACGTGGGGACCACTCGGTGAGGCCGTTCTGCGTCGCCTCGACCACGCCAACATCTTTCTGATCATCGCCGGCACCTGCACTCCGCTTGCCGTGCTTCTTCTCGCCCCCGACCAGCGGTCCGCCCTGCTGTGGATTGTGTGGACGGGCGCTCTGGCCGGCATCGCCTTCCGCGTCCTGTGGGTCGGGGCTCCCCGCTGGCTGTATATCCCCTGCTACCTGGCCCTGGGCTGGGCACCGGTGCGCTACCTGCCCGACTTCCTCGAAAGTGGTGGGACGCCCGTACTCACCTTGATCGTGACCGGCGGGCTTCTCTACAGTGCGGGCGCGGTTGTCTACGCCCTCCAGCGCCCCGACCCCTCGCCCGGCTGGTTCGGCTTCCACGAGGTCTTCCACGCCCTGACCGTGGCGGCCTTCACCGCGCACTACATCGCCATCTCCTTCACCGTCTACCTCTGAGCTTGGCCAGTGTTCCGCCCTGAAGGACTCCGCTGAGTAAGGAGACCGAGCCCGAGGCGCTGCCCGCCACGGATGCAGCGGTCGGCATCGACCTGGGTCTGACCCACTTCGCGATCCTCTCCGACGGCACGAAGATCGAGTCCCCGCGCTTTTTGCGCAGGGTCGAGAAGAAGCTGAAGAAGGCACAGCGGAACCTGAGCCGGAAGGCGAAAGGCAGCAACAACCGGGCCAGGGCCCGGATCGCGGTCGCCCGCGCCCACGCACGGACCGCCGATGCCCGGCGCGAGATCCACGACCAGCTCCCCACCCGGCTGATCCGCGAAAACCAGCGGTCGCGGTAAAAGACCTGGCAGTCAAGGGCCTCGCCCGCACCCGCATGGCCAAGTCCGTGCACGACGCCGGATGGTCGGCGTTTACCACGATGCTGGAGTACAAGGCCGCCCTGTACGGGCGCAGCTTCCACCGCATCGGACGCTTCGAGCCGACTTCGCAGGTCTGCTCACGCTGCGGCGTCAAGGACGGCCCCAAGCCCCTGCACGTCCGGACGTGGGCATGCGGGGCTGTGGGGCGCACCTGGACGGGACATCAACGCGGCGCGTGTAAGACCGGGACTCATCCCGGCACAGCGCGAAGAAACAGGAACCCACCCGAAGCACCAACCGGGCATCCGGCAACCAGGCGGGAATCTTAGTCCCCTTTGGGGCGGAGAGGATGTCAATGAGCCGCGCTACCCGTCGCCCTCACAGTGGGCGCCCTTCGCAGGGCCAAGTGCGCCGGTGCCGAGCTCGAAGCACAGGCCTTGGAGGCCGACCGGGCCGTCATCGCCGTTCACGACTCCAGCCCCCCGCGCGCCGCGTATATGCACCCCTTGACCTGCGTGGCGGTACCAGTGGATTCGGCCGGCCCATGGCCGACCGTCTGGCCCTAGCGACCGCGGTCACCCGTCGGGCCTCCGGCTGGAAGACCGTCGTCCCGTCCTTTCGACCGGTAGCACTACCGGTCGAAAGGACGGGACGACTGGTGCATAGAATCGTCTCTCATGTCGAAGCCTGACGAGCTGCTCGTTGACGTTGCCACCTTGGTGGAGTCCGGGCAGAGCAATCAGATGTCCCTGACCGTCGTTACTGGTGGCGCTGTCATCACCGGCCGGCTGGCTCCCGAAGCCGTGTGGAGGCAGCGGGTGTCGGAGGTCCTGACGGATTCCGCCCGCCTGGGCGAGTTCGCCGCCGTCTTCACCGGCACGACGCCCCAGGAGGGGCCGCCCGTTCATCTGCACTTCCATATGGCCCGCATCCTCCAGGGCACAGTGGGTATCCCGGAGACGGGTGGGATGTACCGCGTCTCGATCGCAGATGTCAGTGCCTGGACCGTGGGCGACTTCAGCTACTCCGACCGCTGACCCGGCGTCGCGTAAGAAACCCTCGGTAGGCGGAGGGGCCCGACCGGCGTGTGCCAGTCGAGCCCCTTCTCGCTGTTCGGGTGTTGGCTTGCGCAAATCCGGTCCGTCAGTCGGTCACCAGATGCCGGGCATCGCAGAAGCCTGCTGGAGAGGGCTGACGTCATGCGGGGGAGTGGAGGACCGGGGAAGGCTGCGGCAGGTGAACCCGAGCTGGGTCATGGCCCGGAGGACTTCGCCGGCGCTGAAGTCGCGGCGGTCCTGACCCGTGATGACCTGACCGACCTGTTTCGCGGGGTAGGTACGGCGGCCGATGGTCACGGACTCGCCGACGACTTGCTCGGGCCTGACGCCCTTCATCGACTCCAGGACACCGCTCCTGGTGAGGTCGAACGGGAATCGGGCGATGACACAGCGCATGTTGCCTCACAGGAAGAAGAGAGGGGGGACGGTCGCTCCGCGGTGAGACGGTTCAGTGTGCAAGGGGGACGGCGCCCAGAGCGCCGCCCTGCTTGTCGACGACCGGCAGGGCATCGAGTCTGCGGTGGCGACGCGCGTTCTCGGCTTCGGCCATCGTGGTCAAAGGCGAGGCGAGCGGCCTGCGGTCCCCCAGGAGATCACGTAGACGGACCTGGTCCGTGTACGCCGCGCTGTCGCGGACGGTGGCGAGCCCGGCATGGGTGACCAGCCCGGTGCACACGCCGTCCTCGTCGCAGACGAGCAGATGACCCGCGCGGGCACTGGCCATGACAGCCAGGGCCACCTCGACCGTCATGTCGTCACAGACCTGTGGACCGTCCGCCTCCATCGCCTCGTCCACGGTCTGGTGCACAGGGTTGGCGTTCGCCGAGCGGGGCTGCATCTGAACCAGCGTCAAAACGTACCTCCTGCAGAATGGGCCAGCTTCTGGTCACGTGCTTCTCAGGCCGCCGCATCGAAGGCGGGCTGCGGCACGTTCACGCCCCGGGCCGGCGACAAGGACCGACGCCTGCCACGGGAGGCCGAACGGCGCTTGGCGCGTTCGACGACCGGTGCGGTGATGACGACGGGGACGCCGGAGGGCGCCTGGGCGCCGGTGATGCGGTTCAGGGCCTTGTCGCCCGAGCGGACCTCGGTGGTCTGCGGGGTGATGCCGGCGGCCCGCAGGAGGCGGGTCATGTCGCGGCGCTGGTTGGGGGTGACCAGGGTGACGACGCTGCCTGACTCGCCGGCGCGGGCGGTGCGGCCGCCGCGGTGGAGATAGTCCTTCGGGTCGGTCGGCGGGTCCACGTTCACGACGAGGTCGAGGCTGTCGATGTGGATGCCGCGTGCGGCGACGTTGGTGGCGACCAGCACGGTGACGTGCCCGGTCTTGAACTGGGTGAGGGTCCGGGTGCGCTGGGGCTGCGACTTCCCGCCGTGCAGGGCGGCCGCCCGGACACCGCTGTTCAGCAGGTCCTGAGTCAGCCGGTCGACGGCGTGCTTGGTGTCCAGGAACATCATGACCCGGCCCTCGCGCGCCGCGATCTGCGTGGTCGTCCGGTGCTTGTCGGCGCCGTGGACGTGCAGCACATGGTGCTCCATCGTGGTCACCGCGCCCGCCGAGGGGTCCACCGAGTGCACGACCGGATCGGTCAGGTAGCGGCGGACCAGCAGGTCGACGTTGCGGTCGAGGGTGGCGGAGAACAGCATCCGCTGACCCTCGGGGCGCACCTGATCGAGCAGCGCGGTGACCTGCGGCATGAAGCCCATGTCGGCCATCTGGTCGGCCTCGTCCAGGACGGTGATCGCGACCTGGTCCAGCCGGCAGTCGCCGCGGTCGATGAGGTCCTTCAACCGGCCAGGCGTGGCTACGACGACCTCTACACCTCCGCGCAGCGCTCCGGCCTGCTTGCCGATCGACATGCCGCCCACAACCGTGGTCAAGCGCAGCTTCACGGCCCGGGCGTAGGGGGCGAGGGCATCGGTGACCTGCTGAGCCAGCTCGCGGGTCGGCACGAGGACCAGAGCGAGCGGCTGGCGGGGCTCGGCGCGCTGCCCGGCGGTGCGGGCCAGCAGGGCGAGGCCGAAGGCCAGGGTCTTGCCGGAGCCGGTACGCCCGCGGCCGAGCACGTCACGGCCCGCAAGGGTGTTGGGCAGGGTGGCACCCTGAATCGGGAACGGCACGCTCAAGCCCTGCGCGCCGAGGGCGGCCAACAGCCCGGCCGGCATGGCCAGGTCGGCGAAGACCTCGACGGCGGGCAGCGCGGGAGTGATGGTCTTCGGCAGGGCGAACTCGCCCTGAACTGCGGCGGGCCGGCGGCCGTAGCCACCGGAGCGGGACGGGCCTGCGGAACGGCTCGGGGTCGACGATCCGAAGCGGCTGCGCCGCTGCGAACCGTCAGCGCCGAAGGCGGGGCTGCCGGTTCGGCTGCGGGTGCGGGAGGAACGGCCGTTCGTACGTGTGCGGTTCATTGAGAACCTTCCTTGACGCGGCACGTATCAAGGAATTCCCGCAGCGGAAACGCGACGCGGGGAGTCACAGGAACGAGCCGAATGGAATGCGAAAGCGACTTTGAATTGCAGATACCCTGTACGGTCGCATCCGCTGAGATGGGGTTGCGTCATAGGGACGCGAAACCAGAAGAACCGCGGGGTGAAGCGTGGAGCAGACGGTAATCCTGAATGCTGCGTAACGCAGGTGGCACCACCGCGGGAAATGTGCGTAGCTGGGGCCCGCACCCCTAGGGATGCGGGCCCCAGCTACGAAATGCGCGTCAGCGTCAAGCCGGAACGATGTTCTCGGCCGTCGGGCCCTTCTGGCCCTGCGCGACATGGAAGGTGACCTTCTGGCCTTCCAGTAGTTCGCGGGTTCCCTGGTCGGCGATGTTCGAGAAGTGGGCGAAGACGTCGTCGCCGCCACCGTCCTGCTCGATAAAGCCGAAACCCTTGGCCGCGTTGAACCACTTCACGGTTCCAGATGCCATGTCGTATCTCCTTAGGGGCAGTACACCAGTATCCGCACTGTACGGACACCGTGTCGCCGCGATGATGCCCCACCGGAAAATTGCCCGGAAATGTGAAGCACTCTACATGTGACGCGGACGTCGACTGGAGTGCTTGGAGTTTTTGGGTACCAAAACTGCAACCGAGACTGACAGTAGCATGCTGCAGCGGTTTGCGTGCCTGAAATCCTTCCATCACGCGCATCCTTTCTGCGGGGTCCGCTAAAGTCTCCGACCGCGGGCGCAGATATTGATTCCCGCCGAGTGTAGCGTTTCGTGAGCAGAGGCCACGTTTCCGCACCAGCCCCGCGGAACGACAGTGCGGTCTTCCCGCTCGATGTACTGGGTAAGTGCTGTGATGCCGGGTTCGAATGCCGAGGTCGCTCTGCTCCCCGACCTCTTGCCCCGCACCGTGGCGGAGGGCCTGCCTCTGCTGCCGACAGGGGGCGTACGCCGAGATGCTTCAAGCGCTCGCCCCAAGCCTGGGACGAGGCGCTGCCAGTCCTGCCTCAGCACGGCGGCAAAGCCGACATTGACGCTGCGGACCATAATCGCCGGTTCCACGACCGGCCAAAATCCCGCCCTCGCCTGCGAGCGCCCGACAGCAGTCCGCGGGGCGGCATAGGAGCGTTGCCAGTCGATGGGGCCCGTCTCTGTGTGACCGTGTGCGTCGACGCGCTCCTGCGGGCACGTCACACGGACACTGTCTCCATGATGCGCGCTGCCTGACCTTGCAGCCGTCTTCCTGCGCCGGCGCCGCCGATGACGAGCGCCAAGAGCACGAGACACGCCCGCAATTCCGAAGCCCGCTGCCGGCTGCTCCCGGTGCCCGGGTGTGTCAACCAACCCTGGGGGCCGAGCGGCACTTGCCGTGCCTCGCGGATCCGGACGGCGAGCCGCCGCGCCGTCCGCGCGCGGTGCAGGGCGGGATCGATGAGGTGGTAGGGGAGGCGCGCCGGTTCACCGTGGCGGTCCAATAGCGAATGCGCCTTGTCTGGCATGACCGGCTGCGAGAAGGCGTTGTAGGCGGTGTGCCAGGAGACCGGATGGCCCGAGGGCGGGCAGCAGATGTCCGCGAGCACGGTGGCCAGCAGATGGTGCAGGGCTTCGGATCCTGGCCCGCTGAGGAGAGTCTCGTAAAGGTCGCCGAGCCTGTGGTCGATGAACTGAGCTGCGGGGACGCGGCGCTGCGACACCGCTCCTCCTGACAGGAACCGTAGGCCCCGTCCCCTGAGGGCAGGGTAGGGCCGTGTGCCGACAGCGTTCCTCCGGCCGGTCCGCGGCGCCACCGTCCGTTGGCCAGTAGAACCGATTCCGCAGGGCAGCGAAGCCAGCCCGGCCGAACCACTGGCGCTTGAGGCTCTTGATCCGGTCGACGTGTTCCTCAACCACGGGGGAGTTCCAGACAGGGTGACCGGGCGGCCCGGTCCCACTGCGACTACATCGACACCTCCACCGAACCGTCTCCCTCACACGCGGGTGAGCATCGCGGGCAGGCCTTCCCGTGCCCCGGCGGAGGCAACACCACCGTCCCCGACCGCCTCGTCGACCCACACCAATCCCTCCGGGCTCGGTTGAGGCAGATGGGCCGCCACGGCGGGCGCGGCACCAGCTGCGGCCATCGAACCCACCGCCGGTAGCCCCCATGGCCATGTGCCTCGTCGTCATCACGCCTACAAGCCTTCGCTGGCCTAGGCATGTTGCGGGCCGGGTTTGCTGAGCCCGGTGCGGCAGATGACTCGAACAATGATGGCTGTGACCAGCTCAATCACGGGCGACGGACGGATGTCCGTGGAGTTTCAGGTGTTGATGGCGTGTTCGACGAACTGGCCGCAGGCGCGGAACCCCAGGCGGGAGTACACAGGCTCGCCGTCGGCCGACGCCTGCAGGACCGCGATGCCGTGGTCTCGCTCGCGGGCAGCGTGAAGGGCCGCGAGCGTGATGGCTTCGCCGTAGCCGCGCCGGCGGTGGGCGGCCAGGGTGGAAATGTTGTAGACGCCGGCGACTCCCGCGTGGTGGAACACCTCGGCGGAGCAGACCGGGTGATTCTCCACGTAGCCCACCAGGTACCGGGCCGGGCAGGTAGGGGCCAGCGCCCGGGAAGCGGCCCGGGCAAAGAAGTCGCGGACGGTTGCGGCGGGTGGATTCCAGTTCGCGGATAGGACCGTGGCGTAGTCGGTGAGCTGCTCGGGCGTAGTCACCGTTCGGATGTCCAGACCCGGGACTGAGGGGATCGGCAGGGTGTCGTCCAGCTCGGCCCACATTGCTGTCTCACGCTCGGACACCGGCAGACCGGCCGCGGTCAGGCGGGTGGTGAGGTCTGTCGGTGTCGAGGCAGGTCCCACCCACCAGGAGAAACTGCGGCCGGTGCGGGCCAGCGGCCCGACGGTCTCGGAGATACGGGCCGCGGCGTCGCCGGCAGTGAAGCGGGCCGCTGCGACGATGTTGAACGTGTCGTCGTCCAGGCCGCTGTCCGCTACCAGGAGGTCACCGGTCTCCGCGACAGTCGCACCGGACATGCTCCGGTGCAGATGGCAGGCGTGTTCCGCCAGATTCCGCTCCATCCTGTCCGTCAACTCGGCTTCATCGGGAAAGTAGTCATTCATAGGGGTCGATACCAGCATGATCGGGCGAAGACCGCATGTCAGTTTAGCCTCGCGCTTTCATGAAGCGGGCTGTCCGACGGGCGGTCAGGTAAACGAGAAGTGCCTCTGACCAGCAAGAATGAGGATTGTCGAGGTCCTTGTTCCTGCCATGCCGGAGGCACTTCCCAGGTGAAGAAGCGTATCGGGTCCTATCCACGCGTCCGCATCGAGGGCGGTGGTCGCGGAGTGGTGTCCCAGGCCGGGGCCGTGCTGCTGGTCGAGACCGCCCGCAAGGCCGGGCTGGACCAGGCGATATCGACGGCACTGACGCCGTGGCGACGTTCACGGGCAGTGCACGATCCAGGGAAGATCCTGCTGGACGTGGCACTCGCGGTCGCCCTGGGCGGGGACTGCCTCGCGGATGTCGGGATGCTGCGGGCCGAGCCGGCCGTGTTCGGGCCGGTGGCGTCCGACCCGACCGTCTCCCGGCTCGTCGACACCCTCGCCGCCGCCGGGCCGAAGGCCCTGTCCGCGATACGGGCCGCGCGGGCCGAAGCCCGCGAGCGCGTCTGGAGCCTGGCCAAAACCGCGGCTCCTGACGCGGGCGGGCAGGTGATCGTGGACCTGGACGGGGTCCTCGTTCTGGCCCACTCCGAGAAGCAGGACGCCACCGCGACCTGGAAGAAGACCTTCGGACACCACCCCCTGATGGGGTTCGTCGACCACGGAAGCAGTGGCAGCGGGGAGCCGGTGGCCGGCCTGCTCAGGCCCGGCAACGCAGGCAGCAACACCGCCGCCGACCACATCACCACCACCCAACTCGCCCTGGCCCAGCTGCCGAAGAAGTACCGGCGCGGACGCCGGACGCTGATCCGTACCGACTCAGGAGGCGGCACCCACGAGTTCGTCGCCTGGCTCGCCCAACGCGGCCGGTGGCTGTCGTACTCGGTCGGCATGACCATCACCGAGCAGATTCACCAGGCCGTCCTCAAGGCCCCCGCCTCGGCCTGGACGGCGGCGACCGAGCCCGGCGGCGAGATCCGGGACGGGGCCTGGGTCGCCGAACTGTCCGGCGACTGCCTGAAGGGCTGGCCGAAGGGAATGCGGCTGATCGTGCGGAAGGAACGGCCTCACCCCGGCGCCCAGTTGCGGATCACCGACGCCGACGGCCTGCGGCTCACCGCGTTCGCCACCAACACCACCGGCATCCCGATCGCCGCACTCGAACTGCGGCACCGCCGGCGAGCCCGGGCGGAGGACCGCATCCGTGCCGCTCGCGCCACCGGCCTGCGCAACCTGCCCCTGCACGACACCAAGCAGAACCAGATCTGGCTGGAGATCGTCCAGATCGCCCTCGACCTCCTCGCCTGGATGCCCATGCTCGCCCTGACCGGCGAAACCCGCAGGTGGGAACCCCGCCGCCTGAGGCTCCGCCTCTTCTCCGCCGCCGCCCAGCTGGTCACCACCGCCCGCCGCCGGCACCTGCGGTTCGCCCGCCACTGGCCCTGGACCCACATGATCACCGACGCCCTGGCACGACTCGAAGCCCTCCCGAACCCCGGCTGACCAGCGTGTTCCCGTCCCTGCGAGCAGCACCACCCCCGCCGGAGCCGTGGAACCCGGCGCCCACCCGACGCGACAGCCGGGCCATCAGCCTGACCACCACCAGCCCGAACAACCGAAACGGCCCGCCGAAGAAACCCACGGACCGTCACGAAAGATCGAGGTTAGGTGGCGCCACGCCGACGACCAGCGCTTCGATACATAAATTAGGGCGCTACGAACCTGGCGGGGAGATGGAGGGCCACTGCGATGATCGGAACCGTGTTCCGGAGTGAGGGCATGCCGTAGGGCAGCTTCGACTGCCGGGGGGAGTTGACGGCCCAGGCCTGCCCGGCCGGCACCATCGGCGCCCGTATTTCCGCCTTCGGGGCGGATTTGTGGCGCATGGACCTTGGTCCTGTGACTGTGTGGCATGCGTCGCGCCCGCGCGCTCGTACACAAAAGCCCGCGCAGCCCGGCGATCCTAACTGGAGCGCTGTCAGCTCTCACCCCTGCTCGACGGACGGACAACGCCCACCTGCGCCGGCGGGCGGACGGCGCCGCAGGACCCACGTGCTCTCCCTCTACTGGCCGGCGCGGACCGTTTCGCATCCAGCCGCAGGGTGAGGGAGCCCCGGACACAGGCGAGTGCCGCGACATCGTCTGCGTTGGCGTCGACTTCCCCAGGGGACTACTTCCCCCTGGCGCCGCAGTGGATACAGAGATGAACGGGCACGAGCTTTCAGAGGGGGGAGGGCATGGGCCTGTTTGCCGACTTCCTCGTCGGCCTGGGTGGGCAGGCCGACGAGCTGACAGGGCCGCGTTGAAACCTGCGAACGCGAACAGTCAACCGGTGGCGATCCACGCCCGGCCGCCGTTCATGACAGGGAACCCCCGCCCCGCTCGATGGGTATGACACCGGACGCCCCCGTCTGGCCGTCATGACTCCACAGGCCAGCCGCCAACGGCGCTATGCGGCAGCCTACTTGGCGAAGTCTGCCACGATGCCTGGAATCCAGCCTCTGCAGTGTGCCTTCATGCCCAACCGCCGGCCCCTCGCCGAGGCAGGCCGCCGCGTCCGCCCGTGCGCACGCGGCCGACCAGCGTGCGATGGCCGACATTCTCGCCTCGGTGCTGAAGGACATCACCGCCCCACGGCTACCCACCCCTCAAAGACGGGTGTGCTGTGGGGAAGCCTGAGGGCCTGGCCGGCGAGGAATTCCGTGTCGCCGAGCATGGGCTGCGCCTGTCCTCGGCCGTCATGGTGGAGCCCGCGCCGAGCCAGCAGGCGCGAGCTCACGGCCCAAAAGACACACCGCTTAGACCTGACGATCGTCGTGATCAGCGTCAACTCCGAGCCGGACACCCCTGCCCCCGACACTTTGCCGCGGCTTGAGCGCTGCGCTCTATCTCCTGCGCGCCCGTGCAACCAGAAAGGCCGCTCCCACAATGACGATCAAAATGATGGCGATGATCCAGAACGGTGGGGAGCCCTCGCCCGCTCCCTTGGCCAAGAGCTGCATCTGCGACATGTCGATTCCCGTCCATTCATGTAACTGATCAAGGCCCGCCTTCCCGGATGCCCGGTCCACATGTACGTACCCGAACAATCGATCCAGCTTCGATGGCGGGCGGTCCAAGTCCCATGTCTGAGGACGCGGGGCCACGGCCTGGATACGACTACGCCGAACTCACCGACGCCCCCCAGCGGACTCCTCTTGGACGTCACCGGCCGGCCCGGCGATGACCGCGCCACTGAAGCTGCACTCGTCACCCCCCGAGACAGTGCGCTGCGCGTACGTTCTCGTCGCGGTCGTCGGTGAAGAGGAAGTCGCCGGGGGCGGCGTGCAGGGCGACGACGCAGTGGCGCAACGCCGCCGGGTCTGGTTTGGTGCGTGTGCTCGTGGCCTGGGGTTGCGCCAGACGGCCCGGCCCGGCTCCCGTATCGTCGCCCGATATCGGAGCGCGTAACGTACGCGGCTGGTGCCGCCGAGGAGTGGGCCGTGAGCAAGTCACCGACTGCCGCCGGGATACCGGACGAACTTCAGCGGCGGCTGGGGGTGTCTGACGCCGTGGTGATCGGCCTGGGGGCGATGATCGGCGCGGGCATCTTCGCTGCGCTCGCGCCGGCCGCGCTAGCGGCCGGTTCCGGGCTGCTGATCAGCCTGGCCCTGGCCGCAGTGGTCGCGTATTGCAACGCCACCTCCTCCGCCCGGCTCGCCGCCCGCTACCCGGCCTCGGGCGGCACCTACTTCTACGGCCGTGAGCGGCTCGGCGACTTCTGGGGCTACCTCGCCGGGTGGGCCTTTGTGGTGGGCAAGACCGCTTCCTGCGCGGCCATGGCCCTCACGGTGGGCTCGTACGTGTGGCCCGGCCAGGCGCATGCCGTCGCGGTCGCGGCGGTGGTGGCGCTGACCGCAGTGAACTATGCAGGGGTGCAGAAGTCGGCGCTGCTGACCCGGGTGATCGTGGCCGTGGTGCTTGCAGTGCTCGCCGCCGTAGTGGTCGCCTCCCTCACCTCTTCCGCGTCCAGTGCGGCCCGGCTCGGTGTCGGGGGAGATGCGACCTTCGGCGGGGTGCTCCAGGCGGCGGGAATGCTGTTCTTCGCCTTTGCCGGGTACGCCCGCATCGCCACCCTCGGCGAGGAGGTCCGCGACCCGCAGCGCACCATCCCCCGGGGTATTGCGATTGCCCTCGGTATCACGCTGTTCGTCTACACCGTCGTCGCCATATCTGTGCTGAGCGTTCTCGGCCCGCAGGGGCTGGGACAGGCTGGCGCGCCCCTGTCCGACGCTGCAAGGGCGGCGGGCGCCGACTGGCTGGTGCCGGCGGTGCGCGTCGGTGGGGCTGTGGCCGCACTCGGCTCGCTGCTCGCGCTGATCCTCGGCGTGTCGCGCACCACTTTGGCCATGGCGCGCGACCGGCACCTCCCGCACGGCCTAGCCGCGGTCCACCCGAAGTTCGAGGTGCCGCACCGGGCAGAGCTTTTGGTGGGCGCCGTAGTAGCCGTAGTCGCTGCGATGGGGGACGTGCGCGAGGCGATCGGGTTCTCCTCCTTCGGCGTCCTGGCGTACTACGCCATCGCCAACGCCTCCGCCTGGACCCTCACCCCGGACGAGGGCCGCCCGGCCAGAGTGATCCCTGTCCTCGGGCTAGTCGGCTGCCTCATTCTGGCCTTTGCCCTCCCGCTGTCCTCGGTGATCGGGGGTGCCGCGGTCCTGGCCCTCGGCGCCGCCGCCTACGGGGTCCGGCGTGCAGTGGCCGCGCGCACGCCATGACCCGGCGGTCAGACGGTCATCCGGCCGGCTGACCGGCGCGGCGGAAACGGGTCAGCGCTTGGCGGCCGAGGAACACACCGCCCAGCCCCAGCGGGACGGCCACGATGGCGCCGACGAGCCCGTTGCCCGTACCGGGGCCCCCGCTGGAGGTGACCAGGTGCAGCACCGCAAGGACCGTGCCGATCGCCCCTATCGCAATGGCCGACCTTCCGCCGGTGCGCGCGCTGCCGGTCCGGCCGCCGGAGCGCGTCAGGGCCAGCCAGCCGATCACCAGGCCGAGCAGCCCTACCCCGAGGGCCAGGTTGGCCCCCGTCCGTCCGTCGCCGATGATCCCGCCCTCGGCCGCCGCTATCAGTACTGCCGAAGCACTCATACCGCTGTCCTCCTTTTTCTCCGTCGTTTGAGTCCGGGCTGTGGTGCGCCTTGAGAATGCGCCACGGCCCTCCTGCCGGTCGTCCCGCATGCGCAGGCACTTTCCCCTGCCGCCGGTGCGGCAGCCGGGTCCTGCGGTTACGGCAGGCGGCGCACAGGTACCGCGCCCGCAGTAGTCGGCCGCTCGTCCGTGGGCCGGACTCGCCCGCCACCGCGTCCGGCTACGGTGCCCTCATGAACAAGGGGCGGTTCACTGTTCCGGCCAAGGTCACCGACTGGTCGATCGCTTTGGGGGTGGCGGCACTTCTCCTGGGCACCGGGCTGTCCGGGCCCCACCCGTCCGAGAGCCGCGAGGTGCTCGGCCTGGCACTGCTGGCGGCCGGAGCGCTGGCACTGGCCGCTCGCCGCCGGGCACCGCTCGTGGTGCTGGCCGTCGGCGGGCTGTCCGCGGTGGGTTACCAGGCGGCCGGGTTCGAGGTGCTCGCCGTCTCTTACCTGGTCGCGGTGTACAGCGCCGTACGTGCCGGGCACCGCGCCGTCACCCTGGCCGTGTCCGTGGGCCTGCTGGCTGCGCTCTTCCTCACGGCCCTCGTCTTCCCTGGCGGTGACCTTCGCGAGGTGGTGGGCCAGGCCCGGACGACTCTGGAGATTGCCTGGCTGATCGCCGCCATTGCCGCCGGCGAGGCGGTGCGGCAGGCCGAACGGCGGGCGGACGAAGCTGAGCACACCCGGGAGGAGACCGCACGGCGCCGGGCGGGTGAGGAGCGGCTGCGCATCGCGCGGGAGCTCCACGACTCGCTCACCCACCAGATTTCGGTCATCAAGGTGCAGTCCGAGGTCGCCGTCCACGTGGCCCGGCGGCGGGGCGAGCAGGTGCCGGAAGCGCTGCTGGTGATCCAGGAAGCCGGCCGGGAGGCGAGCCGGGAGCTGCGCGCGACCCTGGAGGCGTTGCGCGACGACGGCCTCACTCCGCCGCACGGATTCGACCACATACCGGACCTGGTGAAACAGTTCCAAACGACCGGCCTGGAGACGGCGCTGAGAGTCGAAGGGCGCCCGTACGCCGTGCCGGCCGCGGTAGGCCGCACCGCCTACCGGATCGTTCAGGAGTCGCTCACCAACGTCTCCCGGCACGCCGCCGCCACCACCGCCTCGGTCCTGATCGACCACCGGCCAGACGCCCTCGCTATCCGCGTAGACGACAACGGAAAGGCCACGCCGGACACCGCGCCGACGCCTGGCCTCGGGCTGCTCGGCATGCACGAACGCGTCACCGCCCTGGGCGGCTGCCTTCGCACAGAGCCGCGCAGCGCGGGCGGCTTCACCGTCCAGGCCGAACTCCCCTTGAGCGGAGCGTCGTGATCCGGGTCCTGCTCGTCGACGACCAGCCGCTCCTGCGCAGCGGCTTCTGCGCGCTGCTCAGCCTCGAAGACGACATCGAAGTGGTGGCCGAGGCCGCCGACGGCGAAGAGGGCCTGGCGCTCGTCAGGAAGCATGTGCCTGACGTTGCCCTCATCGACATCCAGATGCCTGTCATGGACGGCATCGAAGCAACCCGGCGCATCGCCGCAGACCCGGCCCTGGCAGGCGTGCACGTCGTCATGCTGACCAACTACGGCATGGACGAGTACGTCTTCGACGCGCTGCGCGCCGGTGCCGCCGGGTTCCTCGTCAAGGACATCGTCCCGGAGGACTTCCTGCACGCCGTACGCGTCGCCGCCCGCGGTGACGCCCTGCTGGCGCCAGCGATCACCCGCAAACTCATCGACCGGTTCGTCACCCAGCCACCCACCAGCCGCGCCGTCGGCGGCTGCCTGGAGGAACTGACCAGCCGCGAACGCGAGGCGGTCGCTCTCGCCGCGCAGGGCTTGTCCAACGACGAGATCGCCGCCCGCATGGTCATCACCCCGCTGACCGCCAAGACCCACATCAACCGGGCCATGACCAAGCTCCACGCCCGCGACCGCGCCCAGCTCGTGGTCCTCGCCTACGAATCCGGCCTGGTGACCCCACACACCTCCTAACCCCCTGACTTTGAGGGACCGCCTTCGGTCGACTCGGCGGTCACCGCTTCCGCGGTGCGGTCGATCCGGTCAAGTCCCTCTGCGGGGGCGCAGTTAGCGGGCTGGAGTCGAGTGTGAGGCTGCGGCCGACTGAGGGAGCCTGCCTGTGCGGCGGGCCCAGATGTCGAATGCGACAACAGTGAGTGTTTCAGCGTTGCCTCTCCAGGGTGGCGAGGGCCTTGGCGATGACGGTCATGCGTTCGGGCTGGTGCGGGCTCTGCGGAAGATCTGCCAGGACTTCAGCCGTGCCATGCCGCGTTCGACGGGTGTCCTTGCTGCGGCCAGGGTCCGGTTGACGGTGCGCTGGGTGAGGATGCGTTCACCGCCAGGTGGCCGTTTGAGTTTGGTGGTGACCCAGGGACCGGCGCCCTAGTGGCGCGGTCGGCGAGGATCGGAACGATCTGTCTATAGACGGCACCAACCGCCTTCGCAGGTGCGGAGGCGTCTCGTATGCTGACAGCGTGGAGCGGGGAAGGCTGATCGCGGACCGGTACGAGCTGATCGGTCGTCTGGGCCGCGGTGGTATGGGCGAGGTGTGGGCCGCGCGGGATCGCGTGCTCCACCGTGAGGTTGCACTTAAACTCCTGGATCTGGACGGGATGACCCAGGCCGACCTGCCCCAGCGGTTCGAGCGCGAGGCGATAGCTGCCGCCCAGATCGTCCACCCCAACGTCGCCGCCCTGTTTGACCGGGGCGTCCACGGCGACGGGTTGTTCCTGGTCATGGAGAAGGTGTGCGGCCAGACACTCACAGCCAGTCTCTCTGCTGAGCGTGCATTGCCCGTGACACGTGCCGTGGCCATCGCCAGCGGCATCTGTGCCGCGCTGGAGGCCGCCCACCGGGCCCAGGTCATCCACTACGACATCAAGCCCCACAACGTCATCATCACCGGCGACGGGCTGGTGAAGGTCATCGACTTCGGGATCGCCGGGTTCGTCGAGGCTGCCTTCACCGTGGCCCGCTCCTCTCAACTGGCCCCTGCTGGAACGCCGGAGTTCGGCGCACCGGAGCAGTTCCTCACGGAACGCGGCGACGAACGGTCGGACCTGTACGCACTCGGTGGGGTGCTCTTCGCGATGCTCGCAGGGCGAGCGCCTTTCACCGGGCACAACAGCATCGCGGTCGTGCGGCGCAAGCTCGACGAGGAGGCCCCGCCCCTCGACGGACTTCGCCCCGGCCTGCCGCCGGAGGTGACCACACTTGTTGCCGACCTCCTGGAGCGCGATCCCGACCGGCGTCCCCAGTCAGCAGAGCAGGTCCAGCAGCGGCTGCAGGCAATCCTGGTGTCGTGTGCGGCAGCAGAAGCTCCCACCGCGGCGATGTCCCGCCCCCCTCGCACCCGCATCATGGACGACGACACGCAGCGGCGGCACCAGTCGCCCTCTCCCGGCTCCTGGAACCGCGCTTCCACCGACGAGACTCCGTTCACTCCGGACGCCCTACTGCCGCAGCGGTTCACCAACGACCTGGACATCAAGTTCACGCGGATCGCCGAGGACACCCGCTTCTCCCATGAAGCGGGCCCCAGCGACCTGGCCGAGGAACTCGAGCACCGTGGTTGTACCGAAGTGGTCGTCGGTGTCTATGCGGAGCAGCCCGGGCCCCACACCACGCCAGAGAACCCTGTCTACGTCTCAGTCCAAGTTTTCGCATTCCCCGACGCGGCGACGGCCCAGGACGCGCAGAATTACCTGGCAGACGAGGGCAGGCCCTGGCAACTCACCATCTGGAGCGCCCGCGAGGGGGGCGGCCTCACCCCCTGTCCCGACACGGTCCGCCGCAGCTTCCGATGGCGGTACAGCCAGAGAAACCACCGCTACCTGACCGCGGCGCTGGCCTACCGCGCCGACCTAACCAAGGACGGCTCCATCCAGCCCTGGCTCGCCGCAGCTGCCCGCAAGGCTGCGGTTTCCACCGGACCGCAGAACCATCACGGCTAGGGCATGGGCAGCGGTGCGCCGCCGCAGCTGCGGGCGAAGTGCGAGAGCCGGACCAGAGGTGTTTAACCCACAGGTACCGGCGCACGTGGCTCTCGTACTCCTTGCGCAGCGTCCGGGCCGAGACGCCCTTGAGCGAGTTGACCAGCTTCGACAGCTCAGACGCCGCAGGCCCCCACCTTCGGGTGGACGAAGCTGCTTTCACAGCACGCTCTAGGCGGGGCCGTCCTCGCGCCGAAGGTGCGCACACTCTCGACCCCGCACCCGAGCCCGCCCGGGTCCCCGCCCCGGTCCGGGACAGTCCGGGGCGGGCATGGCCCACCGACCCTGCGGGGCCGTGAAACGGGGTGACGTTCCGCCCATGCGGTGCCGGTCGCGGCGGTCGTCGCGACCGGCACACCATGGGGTGCGTCAGGCGCGGGACCAGCGCTGGTTGGAACCGTTCGAGCAGGAGTAGAGCTGGATCCGGGTGCCGTTGGCGGTGGCGCCCCCGACCGCGTCGAGGCAGAGACCGGACTGGACGCCCACGATGGATCCGTCGGAGTTGAGACGCCACTTCTGGTTGTCGCCGCCCCAGCAGCTGTAGATCTGGACCGTGGCGCCGTTGCCGGTGCCGGCGGCGTCCAGGCACTTGTCGCCGTAGCCCCTGAGCTCCCCGGCGCCGGTGTACGTCCACTGCTGGTTGGCGCCGCTGTGACAGTCCCACAGCTGGACCTGGGTACCGTCGGCGGTGCTGCCGGGCACGTCCAGGCACCGGCCCGAACCGACGCCCCTGATCGTCTCGCCGTCCGCGGGCGGCGTGGTGGAGCCGCCGTTGAGTGCGTTGAGGACAGCGGTGTACGCGGGCTTCTTGCTGCCATCGTTGTAGAACAGCAGCGGCGTGTGCTCGGACCGCCATGAGTCGCTGTCACGCACGCCCCAGACGGTGACGCCGAGGCAGCGGGAGACGGCCAGGCAGTCGTTGACGACGCTGGCGTAGGTCGAGGACGGGGCCCCCTGGATGTCGAGTTCGGTGACGGCCACGTCGACACCGAGGGCAGCGAAGTTTTGCAGGGTGGTGCGGAAGTTGCTGTTGTAGGGGCTGCCGCTGTTGAAGTGCGACTGGAAGCCGACGCAGTCGATCGGCACGCCGCGCTGCTTGAAGTCCCGCACCATGGCGTACATGGCCTGGGTCTTGGCCCAGGTCCAGTCCTCGACGTTGTAGTCGTTGTAGCAGAGCTTGGCGGAGGGGTCGGCGGCTCGCGCGGCGCGGAAGGCCGCCTCGATCCAGTCGTTGCCGGTGCGCTGCAGGTTGGAGTCGCGCCGGGCTCCCGAACTCCCATCGGCGAAAGCCTCGTTGACGACGTCCCACTGTGTGATCTTGCCCCTGTAGTGGCTCATCACACCGTTGATGTGATCGATCATCGCCTGGCGCAGCGCGCTGCCGCTGAGGCTCTGCATCCATCCGGGCTGCTGCGAATGCCAGGCCAGGGTGTGCCCGCGCACCTCCTTGCCGTTCTGCACCGCCCAGTTGTAGACGCGGTCGGCGGCTTGGAAGTTGAACTGGCCCCGCTGCGGCTGGGTGGCGTCGATCTTCATCTCGTTCTCGGCCGTCACCGAGTTGAATTCACGTGCGGCGATCGACACGTAGGTCGCGTCACTCAGCCGGTTCGCTGCGACGGCGACGCCGAAGTAGCGGCCGCTCTGCGCAGCCGCCGCGCCAAGGGTGCTTTCGGCTGCCAGAGCGGGCGGCGGCGCGGACAGCGACGCGATCACAGCGAGCACGCCGGCGAGCAGCGTGAGGAGCAGAGCTCGGGCCCCGCGTCGGCCGACGGGACTGGGACGGGCGTATGAGCCCATGACTGTGCCTCCAGGGAAAGGATGACGGGATCAACGGGCACCGCGGTCACGAGGCCCGGCGGGGACTCGGCCGGCCCGGGCGGGCCAGGCCGGCCGCCGGGCGATGTGCCCCCGGCGGCGGTCTCACGCCCCGGGACACGCGGCGGGTACTTCGTCGCGGTCCGAAGGGAGCCCGCTCACGAGCCGTTCGAAATTTCGTCTGACGATCGACTCTCCAGACAGGATGATTGAGGGATTGACGGTGCCTCGTCAACCCTCGGGCATTGATGAGTTTCCGAATGTATTTCGAAACTTGCGGATCAGGTTGAAGGCCGATGGATTGCTGGACCCGCAGGTCGCACGACGCTCCACCTGTGGTTTTCCTGGGTTCAGCTGATGGTCACGCCCGAGAGCGAGGCGTCACCTCGCATTCGGACGGACGGCATCCCTTGACCCGAAGCCAAAGCGTTCCTACCTTGTGGCGTCACGGAACCGAAAGATTGTCGAAACATTCGACACCGAGCCCGGATGCGAGAACCGCCTGCGCTTCGGCGACAGCCCGCTCCCGCCCCCAAGGAGGCCCCGATGTGGTTCCACCCCCCGTCCCCGGTCCGTCCACGACGATTACTCGGCGTCCTCGCGCCCCTGTTGCTGGTCGCCACCTTCCTGGGCGCCCAGCCCGCCGAGGCCGCGACCGTGGACCCCAACGCCTCATATGTGCTGGTCAACCGCAACAGCGGCAAAGTCCTCGACGTCTACAACATGGCTACCGGCGACGGCGCCCGCATCACCCAGTGGACCAGGAACGACCAAAGCCAGCAGCAGTGGCAGTTCGTCGATTCCGGCGACGGCTACTACCGCCTCAAGTCCCGTCACTCGGGCAAGGTTCTGGACGTCTACAACTGGTCCACCGTGAACGGCGGCTCCATCGTCCAGTGGGCAGACCTGAACGCCGCCAACCAGCAGTGGCGGCTGGCCGACAGCTCCGACGGCTATATCCGGCTTGTCTCGCGCCACAGCAACAAGGCCCTCGAAGTGCAGGGCGCCGCCATCGCGGACAACGCGAACGTCGTCCAGTACGACGACTGGGGCGGCGCCAACCAGCAGTGGCGGCTCGTCAAGGTCGGTGCGGACACCCCGGGCCCGTGTGATCTTCCGTCGGCCCTCCGCTGGACCTCGACAGGCGCACTGGCGCAACCCAGACAGGGCTGGGCCTCGCTCAAGGACTTCACCGTCGCCCCCTACAACGGCGGCCAACTCGTCTACGCGACCACGCACGACACGGGGACGCGGTGGGGGTCGATGAACTTCGGCCCGTTCACCAACTGGTCGCAGATGGCCTCGGCCGGCCAGAACGCGATGTCCGTGCCGACCGTCGCACCCACCCTCTTCCACTTCGCGCCGAAGAACATCTGGGTGCTCGCCTACCAATGGGGCGGAACCGCGTTCTCCTACCGCACGTCGAGCGACCCCGCCAACCCCCACGGCTGGTCGTCCGAGCAGGTTCTCTTCTCCGGAACCATCCCGGACTCCGGCACGGGGCCCATCGACCAGGCACTCATAGGTGACGGCACGAACATGTACCTGTTCTTCGCCGGCGACAACGGCCGGATCTACCGTGCCGGCATGCCGATCGGGAACTTCCCGGGCAGCTTCGGCTCGACCTCGACCGTGATCATGAGCGACACGACGAACAACCTGTTCGAAGCCCCGCAGGTCTACAAATTGCAGGGCCAGAACCGCTACCTCATGATCGTCGAAGCCATCGGCGCGCAGGGCCGCTACTTCCGCTCGTTCACGGCCACCAGTCTGACGGGCTCCTGGACACCCCACGCCACGAGCGAGGGCAATCCCTTCGCCGGCAAGGCCAACAGCGGCGCCACCTGGACCAACGACATCAGTCACGGTGAACTGCTCCGCACCAGCGCCGACCAGACCATGACCGTCGACCCCTGCCACCTGCAGTTTCTCTACCAGGGACGCAGCCCCGACTCCGGTGGCGACTACGGCCTGCTGCCCTATCGCCCGGGTCTGCTGACTCTCCAGCGCTGAAACAACGACGGGTCCGGTCCGGGTGCGAAGGTTCGCGGGGGGGGGGTGCCCCTATGCGTTTGGTCAAGCTGTGTGGCTCACAATGCGGGCATGGATGACCAGGGTGGGGACTCGGTGTCGGTGTGGCGGGTGGGTGGGGCGGCTCGATTGGCGGGCTATGCGATCCCGGCTGCTGTGGGGGTGAAGGCGCTCTTCGGCTGGGCGGGGTGGGTTTCCTCTCCGGGAGCGGAGACGGCACGACTGGCCGGGTTGTGGTCGGGGCTGGCCGTCGGCGTCGCGTTGTTCTTCTGGTGGGCGATTCTCAGGGTCCGGCTTGCGGTCGGCCCTGACGGGATCGTGGCGGTCAACCCATGGGGGACCCACCACCTGGCGCTGGACGAGGTGGCATCGGTGCGGCTTGGCGCGTGGGGTGCGGAGTTCCATCACGGAGACGGCTTCAAGACCACGGCCTATGCGCTGAGCGAGCTGGCCGCAGGAACCTCGCAGGACCGGCGGTTCGCGGAACTGCAGGCAGTTCTGGAGGCGGCCCCCGATTCCTCGTCGCAGTGACGCCTGCGGGGACGGCGGTCAGGAACTGGCCGGCCGCGGTTCGTAGAAGGTTCCGTCGCGGAGCATCGCGAAGAGGACGTCGGCCCGGCGTCTGGCGAGGCAGAGCAGGGCCTGGGTGTGGTGCTTTCCCTGGGCGATCTTCTTGTCGTAGTAGGCCCTGGATGCCGGGTCGGCCAGGGCGGCGAACGCGGAGAGGAAGAAGGCTCGTTTGAGCTGCTTGTTTCCTCTCCGGGAAGGCTGTTCACCGCGGATCGACGAGCCCGAGCTCCGGGTCGCCGGGGCGAGGCCGGCGTAGGCGGCGAGGTGGCCTGCGGTCGGGAAGGTGCTGCCGTCGCCGACCTCGATCAGGATGCGGGCTCCGGTTCTGACGCCGACTCCTGGCATCGACGTCAGGACCTTCGAAAGAGGGTGGGCGTCCAGGAGTTCTTCGATCCGCCCGGCCAGCAGTTTCCGCTGGTCGAGCACGGCGGTCAGAGAGGTGGCGAGGCTGGGGACGATCAGCGCGGCCGCGTCGGTCCCCGGGACGGTCACGGTCTGTTCGTCGAGGGCGGCGAAGATCTCCTCGACCAGCCGCTCGGCCATCCTCGGCGCCTTCGGCCGCAGCAGCGTGACCAGTCGCCGCCTGCCGGCCTTGCGTATCTGGGCCGGTGACCCGAACCGCTCCAGCAACGCAAGAACGGCCGGGTGCTGCAACCGGGGCCCCAGCACCCGCTCCAGCGACGGATGGATCTGCGTCAGCAGCCCGTGGAGCCGGTTCGCGACGCGGGTGGCCTCGCCGGCCAGGTCGTCGTCGAAGCCGACGATCATCTCCAGCTCGGCGATCGTCTCGTCCTCGCCGTCGATCGCCCGCAGCGTGTGCGGCATCGCGCGGGCCGCATCGGCGATGATGAACGCGTCCTTCGCGTCGGTCTTGGCCTCGCCCGGGTAGAGGTCGGCGATCCGCCGCATCGTCAGCCCGGGCAGGTAGGCGACCGGGCAGCCCATGTCCCGGGCGACCGCCAGCGGCAGGGCGCCGATCGAGGCCGGCTGGTCGACCACGACCAGCACTGTTCCGTGCTTGGCCTTCAGTTTCGCGAACAGATCGCGGAGCTTGGGTTCAGTGTTGGGCAGCCGCTTGTCGAATGCCTTCTTGCCGGCCGGGGTGACGGCGGTGGCGTGGTGTTCGCCCTTGCCGACGTCCAGGCCGAGGAAGACGTCGATGTCGCCGGTGTCGATCACGTGCAGGCCCCTCCATCACGCTTTCGTCCGGCCTTGCCTGGGCACCGAGCTGCCACATCCACGTTACGGAGAGCTCTTCCGGTCATGGGTGAAGCCGGTGCTCAAGCCCCTCATCAGCGGTCCGTCGATGCCTCCGGACCCGGTGACACCACCCCCCGGATCATCAACAACAGGAGGGGGAAGTCATGCCGGACCCGAAGGCCGGAGGCCCCATTGCAGAGCCACGAAAAAGGTAACGGGGGGGGGCGGGCGGGATGACGGTAAACCGGCGGGGCGGCTGGGCAGGATGGATCACGATCGCCGCCGCGACCCAATCGTCCGGCACGGCGGCTCCGCCGCCCGCACCCACCGAGGACGAGCCTTCCGCCGGGGAGCTTCAGGACGAGCTGCCGTGGTTGATCCACGGGCCCGGTGTAGCCCAGCACCACCGCATCCGCAGCGTTCATCCCCACAGCGTGCCGCAACCCGGCCGCGCTGCCCGCCCGCGGCTCGCAGCTTCGGGAAGGCGCCCTGGCAGCCCTGCTGGCTGTTCCCGGATCGGGCGTGGTGCCTGGTAAGGCCGAGCCAAACACGAGACAAGGCCGGCTCCCTACGGGACGCACCCGGGCCGCCGATCCCGGCAGGGTAGGCCAGCACGGCCTGGAGATCGTCCAGGCGGTCACGGAAAGCCTGTTCATGGAGCAGGAGCCGCTCGGCAAGCGCATCACGGCCCGCATCAACCTCTCCGGCGCCCCTGATATGAGCTTCTAGGGCCTGTATCCGGTGGTGATCCGGGCGGGCGACTGTTCATGCTGCGGAGGGAGCCTGGAACGCCTACGAAAGCGGTAGGTGCTGACCTGACCAGCCCCTGCCGGAGCCGTAGACAAGCGCTGTTCGCAGTCGGTCCTGGCACAACATCCGTGAAGTCGAGCCGGCTGTCGGTCTCCGAGGGCCGAGGGCGCTGACTGGCCCGTGCGGCATCAGGCCCGCGGTGGCGCGCAGTCGTCGTCGGTCCAGGCAGATCGTTCACCCACCCCGGTCAGTGCCACGTCGGCTGTCGGGTGAAGAGGCGAATCCGCGGATGTCGGTGTGTCCTGGCTCCAGCTCGCCCTCCAGCGCGTTCAGGAGCGTATCGCTGCCTGGAGCGTAGGGAGGTCGAGCGCCGCCGCGGCCGTGCGGCCGCGGCGGCGGTGCCGGATTGGATGATCGAGACCGGCATCGGCGCCGACCGCCTCGCCTCTACGTCCATGTCGGCGGCTGGCGCATGGCCGGGAAACGACTCTGCGGCATCACGCGGTTCGAGACCGCGGCCTGCGGCGGACGGACCGATTATGCGGCCGGGGTGAGTTCGGCGCGGCCGAACAGCAGTGCGTAACCGGTGGGGAGTTGGTGCAGGATGCGGGTGATGAGGTCGGGTCCGGCATGGGTTGCGACGGCCGCGAGGACGGAGCCGGTGTCCCACCGGGTCGTGGCCAGGGGTGCACCGTTGCGGGCAGCGAGGTCCTTGACGAAGGCCCAGCCTCCCAGCGGCTGGGTGCCGGGGGTCTGCTTGGTCAGGATGCGTGCGGCTTCGAGGGGCAGGCGGGCGGCCAGGTCGACGCGTTCGTCGCCGGTCAGCTGGCGTCCCAGTCCTGCCAGGACCAGGCGGACGGCTTCGTCGGCTCGCTCGCGTGTGGGGTAGGCGCCTTCGTAGCGGACCTTCTCCAGCATCTGCTCGTACGCCGTCGAGTACGGCTGCTGGTGTTCGAGCGGTGCGCGCACGTCGGTGATCACTGCGGTGGGATGCCTTTCGTCAAGCCGGGGTCGGGTGGGTGCCGGTGGGCGGCACCCGGTGGTCAGGTGGTTTGGGGGCGGCCGAAGAGGAGGTCGTAGCCGACGGGGAGCTGGAGCAGGATCTGGCCCAGCAGTTCGTCGCCGGTGGCGTCGGCGACTGTGGACAGCACGGCGCTGACGTCCCAGGTCGCGGTCTGCTCGGTGGCGCCCTCGATCCAGGCCGCGGTCGCCCGCACGAATCGCTCCGGCGGCAGCGGCTCGGCGCTCTGGAGCGGGTTGAGCAGGATCAGGGCGTATCCCTCCGGCAGGCGTGCCGCGAGCTGGGCGCGGACCTCGCCGACCAGGTGTGCGCCGAGCAGAGCGAGCACTACACGAGCCGCGCGCTCGGCTTCCTCCACAGTGCCGTACTCTCCGCGTTCCTTGACGTGATCGAGAAACGCTTCACGTCGCAGAGTCATCTCGACAGCCACCCTTTCCTGTCCTGCGAACTGCCCGCGGGGGTACGGAGGACGGGGCGAGGGGAAGGTCAGGTACCCCCGTCCTCCGCACCGTTGCGGCCGGCTCTAGCCGGAGATCTCCTTGTGCCCGGAACCGACGCCGATGGAGATCTTGCGGGGCTTGGCGCGCTCGGCGATCGGGATGCGCAGGGTGAGCACGCCCGCGTCGTAGTCGGCCTTGATGTGCTCGGTGTCGAGGGTGTCGGCGAGCACGATCTGGCGGGAGAAGACACCCAGGGGCCGCTCGGACAGTTCCATCTGCACGTCGTCGGCCTTGGCCACCGGCCGGCGCTCGGCCTTGACGGTGAGCATGTTCCGTTCGACGTCGATGTCGATCGCGTCCGCTGCGACGCCGGGAAGATCGAAGGCCACCACGTACTGGTCGCCCTCGCGGTAGGCGTCCATCGGCATAGCCGACGGCTTCGACCAGGTCCCCGGTACCAGCAGCTGCTGCGTCAGCCGGTCCAGCTCACGGAAGGGGTCAGTGCGCATCAACATCGTGAAAACACCTCCAGCAGGTTCAGGCAGTAACTGCCAATGCGCCTCACTGACACCGTTGTAACATGTCATCCAATGGATGACAAACAAGCTGTCATCTATGCGATGACAACCAGGGAGGTGCTCGTGACCCCGGCCGACCAACCGCCCACGACCGGCACCGACGCCCACAGCCCGGCGTCCTTCCTCGCCGCCGCAGCGGCCCTCGACGCCATAGACGACGCCATGCGCGAAGCCCGGCAGAAGGCTCCGCACGCATCCGATGCCGGGCCGCGCCCGGAACAGGCCCTGGCCTCACTGATGCTCTTGCGACAGCTCCGCGACCAGCTCGCCGGATGGGAGACAGGGCTGATCGAAACCGCCCGCGACGCGGGCGCCAGCTGGGCCGACCTGGCCCAGCCCCTCGGCGTGGCCAGCCGCCAGGCCGCCGAGCGCCGCTACCTGCGCGGCCGCCCCGGCCCTGCCGGTACTACCGGCGAACAGCGCGTGACAGCCACCCGCCAGGCCCGTGCCGCGACCCGCACCACCGCCGCCTGGGCGCGCCACAACGCCGGCGAGCTGAGACGTCTCGCCGGACAGATCACCGCACTCACCGACCTGCCCGCCGCAGCTCGCCGTCCGCTCAGCGAACTCGATGCGGCCCTCGCCCACGACGACCCCGCCGACCTCATCGCGCCGCTGGCCGCCACACGCCCCCACCTGGCCGCCACCCGTCCCGACCTTGCCGCCCGGCTCGACACCCTCGCAGCCCCGAGTAGGCCCGCCAACTGAAGACGCAGGCCACCGGTTGGTGGGGTGTCCATCCTGGTTGTGGGCAGGCGCCCGAGGAACAGATCGGCCCTGGGTGGCACCTGCAGTGTTGGGGATGCCACTCGACGAGCACGATGGTGGCGTCGTCGTGGAGCCGTGTGCCGCGGAGCGGGTTCGTCGACCCGGCGGCACGGTCAGCGCCTGGCGGGCTTTGCTGTGCTGCGGCGGGGCCTGGCCCGGCGTCTACATCTGCTGGGCGCCGTCGTCCCGCTTGGTATCGGACGCGGTGATCGTGACGACGGCGTGCCGGGTGGTGCCGGCCAGCGCTTCGACGAGGAAGCCGGCGGGGTGCTGGCCCGTGCCAGGCGCCGGCCAGCACTGGGCCCGTGGCCGAGCCCCTGCGCTGGTGTGGCCGGCGACCGCGTTTGACCGGGCCCGTCAGTCCGGGGCTCTGCCGCGGGCTTGGACGGCGTGCCGCAGGGCGGTGAGGCCTTCGGAGAGTGCGGTGTGTGCTGGAGCAGGCATCGCCTCGACGGCACTGAGCAGAGCGTTCCGACGGCGGTTGCGCAGCTCGTTCAGGCACGCCTGGCCGCGGTCGGTGAGGTGCAACTCCATGAGGCGCCGGTTGGTGTGGGCGCGATGGCGGCGGATGAGGCTGAGCGCTTCCAGGCGTTCGCACAGGCGGCTCACGGCTGACGGAGCCGAACCCAGTACTTCTCCCAGTGCTCGCTGGCTGATCGCCGTGTGGCGTTCGAGGGCGTACAGGACGCGCAGCTGGGAGACCGATACCGCGGTGGGGGCGAGCGATTCCCCGCCGCGGTCCCACATGATCTCCAGCAGCTCGATCGCCTCGCACGCGGCCACGGCAGTTGCCTCAGCGAGATGTTCGACAGCAGGATCTCCGGTCATAACGGGGGCCAGTGTCGCATCTGTCACGTCTGGTGAGGAGTGCGCGTGGGCTTCAGCGGATGCTGCCCGCGGTCCGATTGGCCCGCGGTAGCCGGCACTGCGCACCCGCGCGCGCTGACGATGCGCTCGCCCCGCCCTTCCCCGCCTGCCGTTCACCGCGGCGGGCTGCCCCCGCCGCCGGCAGCGCGGTCGCACACCGAACGGCTCCAGGCCCACCGGCCAGCTGCTGCGCATCGCTCTGGACGGCACCAGCGCCCAGCTCGTCAACGCCGACCACCCACGGCCGCTCCTGCTGCGTGACGACACAGTCACCGAAGTGCGCTTGGCCGTGAACCTGCCGTTCGGCGTCGACCATTCCCACCACGGGACCTACCTGGTCCAGAACCTCGACCTGCGGCCCGGGGACCGGCTGCTGCTGCATACGGACGGCATGCAGGAGCGCGAGGCCGCAGCCGTCGACCTTCCGCATCTCCTGCGCGAGAGCGCCGCCGAGCACCCGCGCGAGGTCGTACGCACGCTGGTCGGAGCGGTCGCCGACGCCTACGACGGCCGCCCGCCCCGGGACGACGCCACCGTCTTGTGCCTGGACTGGCACGGCCCCCACTCCGGCACCCTTGCCTACGGCTGACCCGGGCCCCGCAGCGGAGAGGGGACGAGGCCGCGTTCGGAGGCGGTCGCGTCGGCCGGTAGCTGTTCAGGCCCGCTCTGCGTGGGCTGACGTCCGATTGTCTTCCACGGCCCAACTCCAAAATCTGTCACGGCGACAGTAGACATTGGGCTGTGGCATAGCTATGGTTTCTCTCGTAGCCAGAGAAGACGAAGGGCTCGGCAGAGATGAACTGCCGGGCAGCAGTATCGGCGGTGCGCGTGCAGGGGGTGCGCCGTTCGGCAGGACGGTGCGGTGGTGGAGTGTCGAAGCCAGAGTGATTGAGGCACGGCGACGGGACTGATCACCGGACCGGGCGGCCCGCAGTTTCAGGGGCCGCCACCGGAAGTACCAGCAGTAGACGCAGTGACAGCGGTACCCAGCAGTGAAGTCAGTGAGCAGCACCCTCGGTGAAGGCGTCGGCTGCGGACGCGCGCACCGGGAAGTCCGGCAGTGGGGTTCTAAGCCAGAGTAGTTGCAGGATGGGCAACGGGGCTGGCTGCCGGAGCGTGGCGCTTGGTCAGGCCATGAGCAGTGCCCGCAGGTCGCAGTATCAGCAGTACAGCAATTCCCTGCAGGTAAGTAGGTTGATCACCAGAGGGAAGAACGGAGGAGTTGGGACGCCATCAGGATCGCCCGGACGCCACGCGAGTCCGGGTACCGCAGGACATCGATAGTGAGGTGGTCTCCGGTCAAGCACCGCGATCCCCGCAACCCCGGCGCAGCTCAGGCCGGGTAGGCGGCAGCAGAAGGCCGGCGCAGTATCAGGGCCGGCAGATGGTGTAACTGTCCTCCGGGGCCCTGGCGCTAAAGGCGCCAGGGCCCCTCAACGCGTTGACGAAAGAGGTTCGATGACAGCAGACAATCCGATGGGCCCGCTCGGCGGCCGTCTGGACGACGACGACTACCCCGCCTACACCATGGGCCGGGCCGCCGAAATGCTCGGCACCACCCAGGGCTTCCTCCGCGCGATCGGCGAGGCCCGCCTCATCACCCCGCTCCGCTCCGCGGGCGGACACCGCCGCTACTCGCGCTACCAACTGCGCATCGCAGCCCGCGCGCGGGAACTCGTCGACCAGGGGACCCCCATCGAGGCCGCCTGTCGCATCATCATCCTCGAGGACCAGCTCGAAGAAGCGCAGCGCATCAACGCCGAGTACCGCCGAGCGGCCGAAAATGCCGGCCCGGAAGCCTCCTCCTGACGCCCTATCCGCCCCGCAGCCCCGGGCGGCCCCGGACCTCCATGCGGCTCAGGGAGGCGCCGGCTGATTGTCCCTGGTGACAGGGCGTGCGGACGGGTACCTCCTGCGTCAGTTGTCATCGGGACCTTGCCATGGGTACACCCGCAGGGCGGACGCGGTGCGCCCTGCGGCATCTGCCGCAAATGCTACGAACTGTACCCCGGTGCGCTGGTCACTCTTTCTCCTTCCGCCCCTGCGGAATCGGGCTGTCCTCTTGCGGCTGAGCGGCACCCGGGGCGGCGAGGCGGCGCCGACCCCGGGTGCCGCTGCGGGCTCATCCTGGAGGCATGATGCGGCCGCTGCACCCCACAGGGCGCGGGGTGTGCCGACGGCCCTGCTTCCTCAGAAGGGCCCGGCCGGACCGAGCAACCATGCTGTGAACGCGCGGGCAATGCCGGCGCAGGTGCCGCCGACGGCTGCCTGTATGAGGCGGAAGCGGTCGGCTGTGCTGCGGCGCGGTGATCCGGACATGGGTCTGCTCCTTCGTCGCTGGCGGCCTCTGCCGCCGGTGCACCAACGTTGCGACCCTCGAGGGGAGTTGCCGCAAGCGGCAATCCGATTGACAGTTGGTGCAACGTCGGCAATGAGCCGAGAACGGTGAGAATGTCAGGGGGGAAGATGAGCACAGAGGGCTTACCTGAGGTCAGCGAACTGGCGGCCGAGCTTGCAGCCCTGCGGGACAAAGCGGGCATCTCGGGGAACAGGCTGGCCGACCGGACAGGGCACGACGCGAGCAACATCTCCCGCTACTGGAAGGGAGAGCGCCACCCTGACTGGGACACCTTTGTGCTGCCTCTGATCGCAGCGGTCGAGGAGTGCCAGGAGAGGCCCCTGGGCGAGAGAGCCGTGAACCGGCTGCGCACGCTCTACGACGCGGCAGAGTTCGCACGCCAGGGAGACAAGGGTGTCCGGCTCAGAGCCCGCTACACCGAACAGGCCAGGCACCTGGCCGAGCACAAGTCCAAACTGACCCGCATCGCAGTGGCGACCGGCGCCGTCATCATGCTGGCAATGGCAGCCATGCTGCCGGAACTGGGCAAGGGGATGAGGTTCGCCAGCGGCGACGCTCCCCACAGCGACCACAGATGCTGGAAACCGCCCGTCCCCAACAGCACCATCAGAGCCTGCGAACTTCACTCGTGGTGGTGGAACCTGCCACCCGACGCTGCGAAGACGGCCGCGTTCCACCTCATCACCCGCGGCGACACCCTCGAACTCGACGGGACGCTCCGACTCGACGCCTCATGCGACGCGGCCGTGCGATGGACCGTCACCGCCAAGCCGGACCGCATCGCCACAGCACCACTCAGCACCGGCACCCTGACACCCGGCGACCAACAACCCATCTATGAGCCGCTGCGCCGCGACCTGAAGGAAGTCGTTCTCACCGCTCATCGCACCGACTCCCAGTCCTGCCCGGCCACGCTCATCTGGGCACGCCCCGGGCCGCTTGGAGCCTATGCGCCGACCGTTCGCCCTCAAGCACCCCCCGACCAGCCATCCCGGTAGCTGCACTCCCGAGTGATCAACGAGCTCGAAGCTGTCGAGGCGAGACGACGGTACTGCCGTGTCCGCGAAGCGGGGTGTCGGCACAACCGGGGCCGGCTGTGGGGCGGACGCGGCGGGACGGGGCATCTCGTCGACGGCCGAGAGGATCTGACCGGCCGGACGGGTGTCTTCTTCGGCCAGTGAACTCAGCACGAACGTCTTGGTGGGGGCGGGCAGCCGGTAGAGAGAGCCTGAGGTCCGACTCCAGCCCCCGCGCGCCGCGTATTGCACCCCTTGACCTGCGCGGCGGTACCAGTGGATTCGGCTGGCTCACGGTCAACCGTCCGGCCCGAGCGACCGCGGTCACCCGCCGGGCCTCCGGCCGGAGGACCGCCAGCCTCTTCTCGGCCGGTGGCACCGGCCGAAAGGATGGGACGGCCGGTGCATAAAATCGGCTCTCATGTCGAAGCCTGACGAACTGCTCGTTGACGTTGCCACCCTGGTGGAGTCCGGGCAGAGCAATCAGATGTCCCTGACCGTCGTCACCGGTGGCGCTGTCATCACCGGCCGGCTTGCTCCCGAAGCCGTGTGGCGGCAGCGGGTGTCGGAGGTCCTGACGGATTCCGCCCGCCTGGGCGAGTTCGCCGCCGTCTTCACCGCCACGACGCCCCAGGATGGGCCGCCCGTTCATCTGCACTTCCATATGGCCCGCATCCTCCAGGGCACGGTGGGGATCCCGGAGACGGGTGGGATGTACCGCGTCTCGATCGCGGATGTCAGCGCCTGGACCGTGGGCGACTTCAGTTACTCCGACCACTGACCCGGCGTCGCGTCAGGAACCCCTGGGCAGGCGGACGGCCCGACCGGTGTGTACCGGTCGGGCCGTCCTGGCTGTTCGGGTGTCGGTTCGCGCAGGGCCGGTCCGTCAGGCGGTCGCCGGGGTGCCGAGCATCGCGGAAGCCTGTTGGAGAGGGCTGAGGTCACGCGGGGGCGTGGCGCTCGGGGGAAGGCTGCGGCAGGTGAACCCCAGCTGGGTCATGGCCCGGAGGACTTCGCCGGCGCTGAAGTCGCGGCGGTCCTGGCGGGTGATGACCTGACCGACCTGCTTCGCGGGGTAGGTACGGCGCCCGATGGTCACGGACTCGCCGACGACGTGCTCGGGCTTGACGCCCTTCATCGACTCCAGGACACCGCTCTTGGTCAGGTCGAACGGGAAACGGGCGATGACACAGCGCATGGTGCCTCACAGGAAGGAGAAGAAGGGAGGACGGTCGCTCCGCGGTGAGGCGGTTCAGCGCGCGAGGGTGACGGCGCCCAGAGTGCCGTCCTGCTTGTCGACGACCGGCAGGGTATCGAGTCTGCGGTGGCGACTCGCGTGCTCGGCCTCGGCCCTCGCGGTCGTGGGCGGTGCGAGCGGCCCGCGGTCTCCTCGGAGGTCGCGCAGACGGATCTGGTCCGTGTACGCCTCGCTGTCGCGGAGGGTGGCGAGTCCGGCCTGGCTGACCAGCCCGGTGCACAGGCCGTCCTGGTCGCGGACGACCAGATGACGCGCGCGGGCACTGGCCATGACAGCCAGGGCCACCTCGACCGTCATGTCGTCACAGACCTCTGGACCGGCCGTCTCCCTCCCCTCGTCCACCGTCCGGTGCACAGGGTTGGCGTTCGCCGAGCGGGGCTGCATCTGGACCAGCGTCAAAACGTACCTCCTGCAGAGATGGGCCAGCTTCCTGATCACGTGCTTCTCAGGCCGCCGCATCGTAGGCGGACTGCGGCACGCCCGCACGGGGGGCCGTCGAAGAGGGCCGTCGCCTGCCACGGGAGGCCGAACGGCGCTTGGCGCGTTCGACGACCGGTGCGGTGATGACGACGGGGACGCCGGAGGGTGTCTGGGCGCCGGTGATGCGGTTCAGGGCTGCGTCGCCCGAGCGGACCTCGGTGGTCCGCGGGGTGATGCCTGCGGCCCGCAGGAGGCGGGTCATGTCGCGACGCTGGTTGGGGGTGACCAGGGTGACGACGCTGCCGGACTCGCCGGCGCGGGCGGTGCGGCCGCCGCGGTGGAGGTAGTCCTTGGGATCGGTCGGCGGGTCCACGTTCACGACGAGGTCGAGGCTGTCGACGTGGATGCCGCGTGCGGCGACGTTGGTGGCGACCAGCACGGTGACGTGCCCGGTCCTGAACTGGGTGAGGGTCCGGGTGCGCTGGGGCTGCGACTTCCCGCCGTGCAGGGCGGCCGCCCGGACACCGCTGTTCAGCAGGTCTTGAGTCAGCCGGTCGACGGCGTGCTTGGTGTCCAGGAACATCATGACCCGGCCCTCGCGCGCCGCGATCTGCGTGGTCGTCCGGTGCTTGTCGGCACCGTGGACGTGCAGCACGTGGTGCTCCATCGTGGTCACCGCACCGGCCGAGGGGTCCACCGAGTGCACGACCGGGTCGGTCAGGTAGCGGCGGACCAGCAGGTCGACGTTGCGGTCGAGGGTGGCGGAGAATAGCATCCGCTGACCCTCGGGCCGCACCTGGTCGAGCAGCGCGGTGACCTGCGGCATGAAGCCCATGTCGGCCATCTGGTCGGCCTCGTCAAGGACGGTGATCGCGACCGTGTTCAGCCGGCAGTCGCCGCGGTCGATGAGGTCCTTCAACCGACCGGGCGTGGCTACGACGACCTCCACACCTCCGCGCAGCGCTCCGGCCTGCTTGCCGATCGACATGCCGCCCACGACCGTGGTCAGGCGCAGCTTCACGGCGCGGGCGTAGGGGGCGAGGGAGTCGGTGACCTGCTGAGCCAGCTCGCGGGTCGGTACCAGGATCAGGGCGAGCGGCTGGCGGGGCTCGGCGCGCTGCCCGGCGGTGCGGGCCAGCAGGGCGAGGCCGAAGGCCAGGGTCTTGCCGGAGCCGGTACGCCCGCGGCCGAGCACGTCGCGGCCCGCAAGGGTGTTGGGCAGGGTGGCGCCCTGGATCGGGAACGGCACGCGCACGCCTTGCGCGCCGAGGGCGGCCAGCAGCTCGGCCGGCATGGCCAGGTCGGCGAAGACCTCGACGGCGGGTAGCGCGGGAGTGATGGTCTTCGGCAGGGCGAACTCGCCCTGTACTGCGGCGGGCCGGCGGCCGTAGCCACCGGAGCGGATCGGGCCGGCGGAAGGGCTCGGCGTCGACGATCCGAAGCGGTTGCGCCGCTGCGAACCGGCGGCAGCGGCGAAAGCGGGGCCGCCTCGGCTGCGGGTGCGTGAGGAACGGCCGTTCGTACGTGTGCGGTTCATTCAGAACCTTCCTTGATGCGGCACGTATCAAGGAATCCCCCCCAGCAAAAACGCAGCGCGGGGAGCCACAAGAACGAGCCGAATGGAATGCGAAAGCGACCTTGACTTCGGAGCTTCAGTACGGTCGCAGGCACGGAGATGGGGCGGCGTCGTGCAGACGCGAAGCCAAGAAGAAGAAAAGGTGGACCGCGGAACAGGCGGGAACCCTGAATGCTGTGCAGTAGGTGACACTACGAAAAAAGCGTGCATTGGGGCCCGCACCCCCGAGGATTGCGGGCCGCTACGAGGTGCGCGTCACCGTCAGGCGGGAACGATTTTCTCGGCCGTCAGGCCCTTCTGGCTCCGTGCGACGTCGAAGGTGACCTTCTGGCCTTCCACCAGTTCGCGGGATCCCGGGTCGGCGATGTTCGAGAAGTGGGCGAAGACGTCGTCGCCGCCACCGTCCTGCTCGATGAAGCCGAAACCCTTCGCCGGGTTGAACCACTTCACGATGCCAGATGCCATGTCATATCTCCTTTGGCGCAGTAGACCGGCATCCGATCTGTACGGAAACCGTGTCGCCGCGATGATGCCCCGCCGGAGAAATGCCCGGAAATGTGAAGCGCGTGAAAGGTGGCGCGAACCGGGAGTGCTCGAAGTTTTTTGGGTACCAAAACTGCAACCGAGATCGACAGTAGCACGCTGCAGCGGTTTGTGTGCCTGAAATCTCGTCGTCCCGGGTATGTGGAGAAATTCTTCTCGTCGGGTGCTTCAAAGTCTCTGACCGTGGGGGTAGATATTGATTCCTGCCGAGGGCAGCGTTTCGTGGGCAAGGCCTCCGTCAGGGTGCGACGCAGTGCGGTGACCCGTCGGCCCTGTCGGCCGCAGCGCCGGGGCTGTCGACGGCGCCTTCCTGGAATCTCTCGGTGCTCGGGAGCCAGCTTCAAGCACCGGGAAGCAGGCAGTGTCTCGGAGCGGGCGTGCCTCAGCCATGGGCGGTATACGAGATCGGCCGACAGGCCGGCGCGCGGCCGGTTGCGCTTGGCGACGGCGGCGTGGAAGGAGCCGGCCGTCATGCCCGCGTGGTGGGCTTCCATGCTGCTCTCCGTCAGAGCCAGTACTGCTTTGCGGGCCGGAGTCTGCCGGTGACG
The DNA here is from genome assembly GCF_016919245.1 of Streptomyces zhihengii. NCBI lineage: Bacteria > Bacillati > Actinomycetota > Actinomycetes > Kitasatosporales > Streptomycetaceae > Streptomyces > Streptomyces zhihengii. The sequence continues at coordinate 2,261,272 of NZ_JAFEJA010000002.1, forward strand.
GTTGCCTCGCAAACCCAGGTCCCGGCACGGCAGACGCCGCGGCCCCGCGGCCGGCACATGCGCACGGAGGGCCGCACCAGGTTCAGTCCCCCCGGTGGGGCGGGGGGTGGGGTGCCTGCGGGGGGTGCGGGATCGGGGCCTGCGGAGTGGCGAAGCCGGTGGGAGGGGGAGTGGACGGCATCGGGGGCGCGTCCTCGCGGCGCCTGCGAGTGGCGGTCGCCTTGGCACGGTCGAACGCGGCCCGGCCTCTCCTCGCCGCCGCGCGGCCGAGTTCGGAGTCGACGACGTGCCGCGCGGTCTCGTACCCGGCGATCCTCCGCTCGCCGTCCGGCGTGGTCCGGACGGCGTTCTGCCAGGCTGCCCGGCCATCACGGGCCCTGGTGCGCCCCAGGTCCATCGTCTGGCGGACGCCCTGCCGCGCGGCGCCCCAATCGGGCTGGGGCAGCCTGATGTTGCCGACGGTGGTGCCGGCCGTGCGGTCGGCGAGAGAGAGCCCGCGGCCACGGAGGGCGGGGGCGCCATTGGCCCAGAAGATGATCACCGCCACCATCCAGCACAGCACCGACAGCGCGAACGAGCCGCTGATCAGCACCAGGCAGGCCAGTGCGAAGCAGCCGACATCGGCGAGCGTGGTGACGGCGGCTCGGATCGCGGCTCTGCGGGGCCCGAGGTTGCCGGGCCGGTTGGGGTGGACACGCAGGCCGAGAAGCAGTTTGCCCACCGTGCGGTTGGTCAGCACGAGCGCCGTGAAGTGGTAGGCGAAGGTGATGAACACCAGGGCGACGAAGGCCTGCTGGACGGCACTCACCGCGGAGCCCCAGATGTCGTCCCACACCTGCTCGGTCGCCTCGAGCGGCCGACCGCCCGAGGTGAGTACCTCCCAAGCGCTGGTGCCGACCAGTTCGGTGGTGTCGGTCATCAGCGCGCTGATGCGCTGGAAGGTGAGGGAGCCGAGAAGCACGGCCACCGCTGTCACCAGAGAGAAATCGATCAGCCAGGCCATGATCCGTCGACTGGCGCCGGGCGTTCGCGTCCCGGCGGCTAAGACAGGCTCTCCGGTGGTCCCCGCCTTCGCGGACCTCGAGTACTGAGACATCTGCGCCCCCGTGATGACGAATCGTCAGCAGACAACAATCCAAATGGACAGGATAGCGCAGCCACATGTGATCAGGCAGGTGCCCGCGGAAATCCGGAGGCGGACCGGGGCGTGGTGTCCGTGGGGCGGGGCGGGCCGGTGTTTGCCGCCTGTGGACCCCGGGGAGACCGGGACTGCATACGGTCCCAATCGAGGGGTGTCGACGTGTCGCAGGAACCGTGGGCCGAGCTGGGGGAGACCATCAGCGTGATTCGCGCCGAGTTGCAGAGCGCCATGGAAACGGGCCAGGACGAGCCGCTGAAGTTCAGGACCGGGCCGGTTGAACTGGAGTTCACCGTGGAGGTCAAGAAGGACATCGGAGTCAAGACGAAGATCTTCGTCCTTCCGTGGACGGTCGAGGCCCAGGGCGCCGCGACCGCGGGGCGGAGCCACCGGGTCAAGCTCACCCTGCAGCCGGTCGACGGCGACGGCGACGACCTGAAGATCTCCGCCGACTCCCCACAGCGTCCGACATAGTGCGTCGGTCCAAGAGGGACCGACTCGTCTGAGGGGGACAGGGCGGGGGATGGACCAGGCACGAGTCATGGAGATCTGGAATCCGGTCTCGGCGCGCTCAGGCAGCGGATACCTGATCGGCGACCGTGTGGTGCTCACCGCGCGCCACATCGTGGACGGGGTTCCGTTACGCGGGGACATGCAGGTCCGGCGGCTGGATCCGGAGGGCGGCACGGACTGGACGCACGCCGAACCGTTGTGGCTGCCGGAGGCGGCCGCTTCGGGGACGCTGCCGGACGCGGACGGTGCGCTCCTGCGGATCACCGGGCCGCACTGGCGACCGCCGGTGTCTCCACCGGTGCGGTTCGGCCGGGTCGTGGGCAAGCACCGGCTGCCCTGTGTCGGGCTCGGCTTTCCCGACGCCGCGACGCGTCCCGGCCGCGTGCGGGACACCATGGCCGTACGTGGCCATGTGGACCCCTTGCACGGCATGAAATCGCGGATGACGACGGTGCAGGTCGACGTGGGCATACTGCCGGCCCGCTCGGGATGGCGCGGCAGCTCGGGCACCGGGCTGCTGTGCGGGCCGCACCTGATCGCGGTCATCACCCTGGAGAAGGGTTTCGCCCCCGGTGTTCTGGAGGCCCTGCCCGTCAGCGTGCTCGCCGAACAGCCGGGGTTCGCGCAGACCCTGCACGCCCACGGTGTCCACTTCGTCATCGAGGACATCGACGGGACGCCTGCCGATTCCGACGACGAGCCGGATTTCACACCGATCGCCGTACCTCCGCCCTCCGCGCGGCAACGCCTGAGGAGGCTGTCGACGCCCCTCGCGGTGGGGACGACGACGACACTGGCGCTCTGGGCACTGGCCCCGTCCGCGCCGGGCGCCACATGGCCGACCGGGTCGGTCCTCGCCGGCCTCCTGGCAGGATGGGGCATCGACTGGTTCCGTGCCCCGCGGTCGGCGGGAGACGGCCGGGAAGCCGCCGTACGAGCGCTGCGTGAGGCCGTCCGGGCAGAGGTCGGGCGGCGTCGGCGGCAGTTGCTGGGCAATGACAGCAAGGCGATCAACATCACTTTCGTCACCCTGCCGCAGCACGGCAGGGACGCGGACAGAGCCTGGCCGCGTGGGGACTTCGACGGCATCGCCCGCTATATGGAGGTGCTCCGGCCCCAACGCCTGGTCATCACGGGCGAGCGCGGGTCGGGCAAGACGCTCCTGGCCTACGAACTCGTTCACCGGTCGCTCGCCCGGAAGCAGCACGACGGACCGGTGCCGATCCCGGTCGACCTGTCCGGGTGGGACACCGGCGTGCTGTTCGCCGACTGGTTCAGCGCTCGCCTGGGTCGGGAGTATCTGGGCGGTTCCGAGACCAGGGCACGCGACCTGCTGGCCGCCGGCCGCGTCATGCCGGTCCTGGACGGCCTCGACGAGATGGACGACGCGGAGGGAACGCGGCCCAGAGCCGTTGCCGCGCTCTCCCAGCTCAACCGGTTCGCGGGGCCGCTGGTGCTGACCTGCCGCTCGGACGAGTACGCCGGGCTCAGCCGCGCCGGTCGGCGTCTGCTGGACTGCGCGACAGTGCGGATCGACAGCGTCGGCCCCGCCGAGGGCTGGCGATTTCTGGTCGAGCGGACCGTGGACAGGGCCCGGCTCGCCGAGTTGGAGGACGATCTGTGCGCGGTGGGGACGGCCACGGGAGCAGTCCTGTCCTCGCCCTGGATGCTGACGCTGGCGTCACTTGCCTCGCAGACGGAAGCCGGAGCCGCGAAACTGCTCTCCTTCATCGGGGCGCCGGCCTCCGACGGACGGGCACAGGAGGAACTGAGGGCGGCCCTGCTGGAAGGACTCATCCCGTCCCTGTGCGAGCCGGATCCGGCCGACCGCCGCCGGCCGTACCGGGCGGAAGCCGTGACCCGGTGGTTGAGGTCGCTCACCGCGAGCCTGCGCGGCGGCCATGCGGCAGTGGCAGGTGGCGCCGCCATTCTTTCCCGGGACCTGGCCATCCACACGCTGTGGCCGGTCGCCGGACCACGCAAGGCCCGCTACGCCGCCGCGGCGATCACCTTCGCCTGCTGGCTTCCCGCCCTGCTTCTCCTGGCGGTCTGCCTCCGCCGCAACAACGCCCTGCCCCTGCCCGGCGCCCTGTTGCTCGCACTTCTGACCCCCGCCCCGCTGCTGTCGGCCTGGAACGCGCGCTCGCCGTACGTCCAGCCCCGCCGCATCCTGTTCCAGCGGCTGGGCAGCATACTCGGCTGGAGCCGGATGCTCCTGGGGACCGCCTTGGGCGGCGTGCTCATGCTGCCGCTGACACCCCTGTTCGGTGCGGGTTTCGCGCTGGCCGCCGGCGCCGGTTCCGCCACGGTCTTCGGCTTCGGCCTGGCGCTGTCGGTGAGGGCGGACATCGACCGCCCCCGACTCGTCGCCGTCAGTATTCCGACAGCCCTGGCGGTGGCGGCGGCGGCCGGTTACTTCGTCGGCCGACTCGGCAATTTCATCGGCCTCATCGCGGGATGCGGTGCCGGAGCGATCGGACTGGCGATGGGGGTGACCGCGGGGCTGAGCGCCGCTCGGCGCAACAACGGCGGAGAGCCGGACCCGGATCCGCCCGGCGTGCCCACGCCGCTCTCCCCTCTGCGCAATGACGTGATCGCAGGGGTGGTGTCCGGTGCCGTCGTCGTACTGCTCACCCTCTACGGGACACTGTGCGTGGAGTGGTTGCGTGTCCCCTGGCCGCTCGCCGCTGTCACGGCCCTGGCCTGCGGCGTAGCCGCGGGGCCCGGATTCGTCTCGGTCACCGGCCGCCAGCACCTCGCGCTGCTCCTGACCACGCGCGGAAAACTGCCGTGGCGCCTGACCGCGTTCCTTCGCTGGTGTCACGAACGCGGGCTGCTGCGGTCAGCCGGCACCGTCTACCAGGTTCGTCACGACGAACTCCTCGAGTGGCTGCGGCGTTGACCTCTGTCGGAGCAACCCTCCTCCCGGGTGTGTGGCGTGATGACAACGCGCCACCGGCCCGTGGCCTGCGGGTCGAGGACCTGAACGGTGCCGCCGCGTCGTCCTCCGAGAGGCCGGGCGACGGCCGGTGCCTTGCGGGTGAGCTTGCCGAGGCGACGGCAGGCACAGGTTCGGGGTGTGATCAGGCCGCTTGACGGGTGCGGGGGTTGTCGGGATCCCGCCCGGCGGGGGAGCGGAGTTGGGCTGCGAGGGCCGTGAGCCCCTCGCCCAGCGCGTTGCGTTCGGCGGGGTCCAGGTTCTCTATTGCCCGGTGGAGCATGGCGTCGCGCTTCTCGCGGATCTCCTGGAGGTGCGTCTTTCCTGCCGCGGTCAGTTTCAGGGTGATCTCGCGCTTGCTGCCGGGGCAGGGGTGGCGTTCGAGGAATCCCATGGCTTGCAGGCGGTCGCACAGCCGGCTGACGTTGGACGGCGAGGATGCCAGCACGGTGCAGGCCCTCCGCATACGGATGCCGTCGTCTCGGTCGACGGCGTAGAGCAGCCGCAGCTGCGAGGTGGACAACGGCGTGGTGGCGTGGCTGGTGGAGTTCCTGGCGTGTTCCCAGAGCACGTCGAGGAGTTCGGTGATGCAGCCTGCTGACCGGCTGGTCACATCGGATGCGGTGCCGGGGGTGGTGTCCGGTGCGGGCATGTTCTCCCCATATGTGGTGCCGGCGCCCGGCCGTCCGCCGGGCAGTGGCTCATCTGGTGCCGTCGGGTCCGGTGGGGCGGACCGTTCTTCTTCATCGACGGGGTTCGAGGGCTTCTCGATACGGGGGGAGCGGTGTCGTGAAGGAGCCCAGGCTACCGGTGATGGCCGGCAGCCGGTCCAGCCTCGCAGGTGGAGATCTTCCTGGTGCGCCTTCCTGCCGTTCACCGGCGACGGCAGGGACGGCGGCGCCCGGCTCTCCCTCGCTCTGATGCACCTCGGCGGCCCAGCCGACCCCACCCCCGGGGGACGGTTCCTGTGGCTGTCTCGGACCGACTGAGTAGGATCACCCCCATCGGTCCGAGTACGCGAGCGGCTGCCCGCCGGGCGTCGTGCAGGGGAGGTTGGGGCATGCGCCGACTCCTGCTGCTGGCACCGCTGTTGCCGTTCGTCGTCGGCTGCGGGGTGGTGGTGCAGCTCCCCGAGGAACGTGCGGCGGACGCCGCCCAGGACGTGGCCGTGGAGGCGGGTGGAAAGCTGTACGGGCAGCGTCCGCGATCGGCGGCGGAAGTCGGCCGTTCCGCCGCGGGCATCGACGGCGTCGAGGTGCTGCGTGTGACGGGCACTTCGACCCACGACGACGGCATCGAGGTGATCATCCGCACCTCCGGCTCGGCGTACGGCGACCGGCTCGACTCCCAGAAGACCGTCGTGCGGCGCTGTTTCGTCCTGCGCGTGTCATCCGGGACCGAAAGGGGTGGGACGCCCCACGGCGTCGACTGCCCGGACGGCCCTCCACTGGCGTTCGCTCCGCCACCCGAGCCTCCCCCTCTGCCGACCGGGCAACTCCGCACGCAGCTTCCCCGGGTGCCGCAGAACGGCCGCGTCGAGGCGGCCGAGGTACGCCGGGCGGTCGCTGCCCTCGACATGGATCCGGCTGTCCGCACCGAGATGAAGGAAGACGGCGGACGGGTCGGCCTTCTCCTGTCGGTCGAAGGAAACGGCTTCGATCCCCAGAGCTGCGTCCTCGCCCGTGTGGAGCCCGGGAGCACCGACGTGTGGACGCCACCCCGGGCTCAGCGCATGCCCGGCGAGGGCGGCTGCACGGTGGGCAACGCCCTGGACCCGCTGCCGGCACCGCACTGACTGCGGGAGCGTCGGTCACGTCCAGACGAGTCGTCCTTCGCTCACTCCGCAAACCGGATACTCCGCACCGCCGATTTTTGTCAGCTTCTCCGCCAGGTCGTCGAAGCAGTCGGCCAGTGACTCGTACTCACCCGTGACAGAGGCCTCACCCACGAACCAAGCTGCTTCCTCGGCATCCGAACAATGGAGCGGCTCTACGCGAACCGCTCACGTCCTGGTGGATTCGATCCCCCGGACCAGCCGGACGATCCGTTCTGGCGCAATGGGATACCCTTCCGCTTCTCGGCGGCCATGAGCATCTGCTCCGTAGCGGGCCCGCCTGCGGCACCGGGGACTGTGTGACGCCAGTCTTCAACGGCTCGGCCTCTGTTGAGGGCAGTGCAGTACCTTGCGTTCATGGAGAACGCGGGCCTTTCCGGTGGGACACCGGCACGAGCGGATCGTCTTGTCAGGGTGCTGTCGTGGTGGTGGGTGTCGGCTCCGCTCCTTCTGTGCGCACCGGCGATCGCGCACGCGATGGGATGGCCGGAGATGCGACGGGAGGCCGGTCGGGCGTTCGGTCTGCTGGCTCTGCTCACCGCCGTGCTCGCGCCCGCAGTTGGATTGGTGGTGGCACGGCTCGCGGACCGGCGAGACGTACGCGGGCGATTCTTGATCATGGCCGCGGTGTCCAGCGTCCCGGTTGTCCTCTTCCTGGTCTTCGGACTGCTGCTCGCCGAGTGCCCGGACGGCGCGGCCCGCTGCTGAGCCCTGCCTCGTAACCGCGGCCCGGTCTCCTTCGAGCGAGGCAGGCGCCCTTCCGGTCTTCAACGGGAGCTACGAGACTGGGGAATGCTTAGTTCCTTAGCTGCCAACAGGTGAGCACTGCCGGTCTCGGAAGCAGTTGAGTTCCGTGGGCAGGCCCTGCACCTGGCCGGCCGGGAGCCATGACCGCTGATATGGGGGCGCGCTCGTCGTGCTGTCGAGTGTGAGGGGCTCTTGGACCGGTCGCTGTGGGCGCCGTGGACGCTGATCGGGGACGTTCGGCCCCTGCCGCCCGCGCGTAGAGCCGGCGCACTCTGATGGTGTCAGCCCAGCAGGTCTTACACGCGCGGGAGGCGGGTTGTCCCTATATACGCCCGGACCGGGGGCGAGGTGGAGAAGACGCGGGTGCTAGTCGCAATGCCGTGTAGTTAGGGCTCTGGGCTGCTTGTCAAGCAGGCTGATGAAGTGACGGAGCTCCTGCTAGAACCGTGTCGACCAAGATCACTGTTCAGCAGGAGCTCCGTTGGCCGCCAAGTCTGTCATTTCTCGTGAAGTAGCGGTTGCGGCAGGGGCGTTTGCCCCCGGCCATCTCGGCGAGCTGACACGGATTGTCCCGTTCGAGATGGTCGATGAGGTGTTGGCAGATACCGGCAGAACCCAGCAGCGGATACGGGACCTTCCCTCGCGCGTGGTGGTGTATCTGCTGCTGGGCGGGGCATTGTTCCCGGGGCTCGGATGGCAGCAGGTGTGGCAGCGGCTGACGGCCGGCCTGGACGGACTGCCGACGGCGACTCCCACGGCCGGCGCGCTGGCCCAGGCCCGCAAGAGGCTCGGGACCCGACCGTTGCGTCACCTGTTCGACTTGCTTCGTGGACCGGCCGCGGGACTCGGGATCGCCGGAACGCGGTGGCACGGACTGCTCGTCTGCGCCATCGACGGCACGTTGATGGCAGTGCCGGACAGCCCCGCGAACCAGGCCGAGTTCACCAGGCACCGCTGCAACAATGGCGGCGCGGGATACCCCTCACTGCGGCTTCTGATCCTGGTCGCCTGCGGAACCCGAACCGTCATGGACGCGGTATTCGGTCCGGCCACCGACGGTGAGACCACCTACGCTCCACGCCTGGTCCGAAGCCTGCGGGAAGACATGATCGTCCTGCTGGACCGGAACTTCGCCGTCCAGGCCCTGATCGAAGCAGTCACCTTGAGGAGCGCACACGTCCTGGTCCGGGTGAAGGAGAACCGCAGACTGCCGGTCCTGCGACGCTTCCCCGACGGCTCCTGGCTCTCCCGGATCGGACCCGTTCCGGTCCGTGTTGTCTGCTGCGAGATCACCATCAGCACATCACAGGGACGACGCACCGGCGCATACCGGCTGGTCACAACCCTGACCGACCCCTTCACCCACCCCGCCGGCGATCTGATCGGGCTGTATCACGAGCGGTGGGAAATCGAGACCACCTATCTGGAGATCAAGTCGACGATCCTCGGCGGTCGGGTCCTTCGTGCCCGCACTCCCGCCGGTGTCGCCCAGGAAGTCTTCGCAGTGCTGGTCACCTACCAGGTCCTGCGGCTGGCGATGGCGGACGCCACCGCCAGCCGGCCCGGGACCGACCCCGACCGGGCGAGTTTCTCCATCGCCCTGAACACCGCCCGCGATCTGGTCATCCAGGCCGCAGGCGTGTTCAGTGGCGCCGTGATCGACCTCGTCGGCACCATAGGCCGCCGAATCCTGGCCGCCCTCATGCCCGACCGCCGTGTCCGCACCCGTCCACGCGTCGTGAAACGGGCCATCTCGAGATACAACGCAAGAGGCACCGTCGACCGCACCACCTACAGGGCCACGATCAGCGTCCACATCCTGACGCCCGCCCCTTGACACCGCCCACGGCACCCCTAACTACACGGCATTGGTGCTAGTCGTGGAGGATGACCGCGGCATCGCGGAGTCCTTGGTGCGTGGCCTTCGGCAGGCCGGGTACGGAGCCGAAGGCGTCCGGACAGGGCGGGAGGCGCTGTCGGCGCCGACACCCGATGTCGTCCTGCTGGATCTGGGCTTGCCGGACATCGACGGCGTGGAGGTGTGTCGGCGGCTGCGTGCCCGATCGGACGTCGCGATCATCGCGGTGACCGCGCGCGGAGAGGAGGCCGACCGGGTGGTGGCCCTGGACGAGGGCGCCGACGACTACCTGGTCAAGCCTTTCGGGCTGGCCGAGCTGCTGGCGCGGATCAGGGCCGTGCTGCGCCGCAGGCGGCCGTCCGGGCCGGAGACCCTGCGCCACGGGCCGCTGGCGCTGGACCTGCGCACCCGGCAGGTCACGGTCGACGGACGTGCGGTGGCGCTGACGCCGAAGGAGTTCGGCATCCTGGAATGCCTGGCCGTGGACCCGGGCCGAGTGGTGACGCGGCAGCAGATCCTGGAGCGGGCGTGGGACGCCCACTGGTACGGCCCGACGAAGGTACTCGACGTTCATGTGGCCGCACTTCGCCGCAAGATCGGCGTGCCGGGGCTGGTCGAGACCGTTTACGGCCGGGGCTTCCGGCTGGGGACCGTCAGGGAGTCGCGGGAGAAGCCGTGACACGGCGGATCACCTGGACGCTCCTGGTGCTCACCTCCCTGCTGCTGCTGCTGGCGGTCGTACCGCTGGCGGTGTCACTCACGGCGCGCGAGCGCGTCGCCTTCCGCGACAGTCAGCGGGCGGCCACGCGGGTGATCGCCGCGGTGGCCGAGGAGCACCTCTCCGACAACCAGCCGCCCACCGTCATGCGCGAGGAGTTGGACGCCGCGGCGAGGGCCGGGGACTGCGCCGCCGTGTACGACGCCTCCGGGCGCGTGGTGGCCCGTACGCCCTGTGCGGCGGCTGAGGGCGAGGAAGCGGAAATTATGGTACGCGAAGTGCTGGACGGGCACCGGCCCGCGGAGCCACCGCAGTCGCGGGGACGGCTTGTGACCGCAGAACCGGCCGGTGACGTACGCCGGCCCGCCGGGGCCGTCGTCCTGGCCCGCTCCGCCGGCCCGCTGGACGCCCGGATCGCGGCGATCTGGAGCTGGTCCGCCGCGATCGGTGTCGCAGGGCTGGCCGCGTCCGCGGTGCTGTCCGTGCGCCTGGCCCGATGGGTCAGTCGGCCGTTGTCGACACTGGATGCCAGTGCCCGGCGACTGGGCGAGGGGGTTCTGGACGAGCGGGCCGACGTCGAGGCCGGTCCGCCGGAAGTGCGTCGGCTGGCCGCCACCTTCAACACCATGGCGGCCCGCACGGAGGCCCTTGTGCACGGCCACCGCGCCGTGATCGCCGATGTCTCCCATCAGTTGCGCACCCCGCTGGCCGCACTGCGGCTGCGATTGGACGTCCTGGCCGCCGGTGCTGAGGGTGACGTCTCGACCGAGCTGGGTGCCGCGCAGGAGGAGATCGCGCGGTTGTCCCGGATGGTCGACGGGCTGCTGGCTGTCGCGCGTGCCGAGCAGACGACACCGCGTCCGATGGCCGTGCCGGTTGACGAGGTGGTGGCCGAGCGGGTTGCGGCATGGGGGCCCGTCGCCGAGGAACGCGGTATCCGGCTGACTGCCGTGTCGCAGGGGCCGGGACCGACCGTGGCCCTGGGCGCGGGGCATCTGGAACAGATTCTCGACAACCTGATCGCGAACGCAGTGGAGGCCGTGCCCGAACGCGGAACGATCACGCTCGACCGCGGCAGGGTGGGGGAGGGGGTTCGGGTCGTCGTGCGAGACGACGGACCCGGCATGACGGACGATGCGAAGGCGTTCGCCTTCCGCAGGTTCGGCAACCCCGAGGCCCGAGGCACGGGCCTCGGGCTGGCCATCGTGCACCGACTGGTCACCGTCAACGGCGGCACGGCACGACTGGAGGACACGCCCGGAACGGGACTGACCGTCGTCCTGGACCTGCCCGCGTGGCGGGAGGGCGCCACGGGCGGCGCGGGACGCCAAGATCTTAACCGGTTCTGAAGGCGACGTGAGCGAGTTCCTGGGCGCCGTCGACACAGCCTGGATGTGCACGCAGCCGATCCAGGCCGCCGATCCTCCAGGGAGCGCTGCCATGGCCCCCTCGTCCGACGACCTCCCGCGGACACCCGCCTCCGCCTCGCGCGCACGCGACCGCGGTCTGCGCCGCAGCCGCCGCACCACGGTGTTGGTCGCGGCCACGGCTGCCGCCGGCGCGGCGGCTCTGGGAGGCGCCTACACACATCTGCTCCCAGGTGCACCGGCCGCCCCCGCGCCGGCGAACGCACCCGTCAACAAGCCCCCCGCCTCTACCGGAGCCACTGCGGGCCAGGGCGGCGAGCGCAGCGAGTCGCCGACGGCCCACGAGGACGAGAACGACGACGAGGAGGGTGCCCCCGTGACGCCACCCGCTCCCCAGCCACCGGCCCAGCCGCCTGCCGCGACCCAGCAGCAACCGCAGACCACGACGGGGGCGTCATGACCCCGCACGACTCCGCTGTCGCTCCCTCTCGCGTCGCGTTTCCCGCCCTCGGAACAGCGGCCGTCCTGCTGGTCACCGACCCGGCCGTCCTTCGCACGGCGGAAGCGGTGCTGCGCGCCGAGCTGGCTGCCGTCGACCTCGCGTGCAGCCGCTTCCGTCCCGACTCCGAACTGACGCGTGTGAATGTGAGCGCGGGCGTCACGACGACGGTGGGCGAGTACTTCTCCGAAGCCCTGCAGTCCGCCCTGCGTGTTGCCCGCCTCACCGGCGGCGCTGTGGATCCGACCGTGGGCAGCGCGGTGATCGCATCGGGTTACGACCGCTCCTTCGCCTCCCTTTCGCCCGAGGACGTCCGCCCCGTACCCGTAGCCCGGCCGGCGCCCGGCTGGCGGCGGATCGCCTTCGACCCGCGTACCCGCCGACTGCGGCTGCCTCCCGGCACCCGCCTCGACCTCGGCGCCACTGCCAAGGCCCTGGCCGCTGACCGTGCCGCCCGGCAGATCGGCCGGGTGACCGACTGCGGAGTCCTGGTCAGCCTCGGCGGTGACCTGGCGACAGCAGGACCTGCCCCTGAGGGCGGCTGGACGATCGGCCTCGCCGACGACCACGCCCAGCCTGTTCCGCAAGGCGGTCCTGCCGTGGCGGTGACAGGAGGGGCGCTGGCGACGTCGGGCATCCGGGTACGCACCTGGCGGCGCTGCGGACGGGTCCTGCACCACATCGTCGACCCGGTCACAGGAGACCCCGCCGTACCCGTGTGGCGCACGGTCACCGTCGCGGCCGCCACCTGCCTGGACGCAAACGCCATGAGCACGGCTTCGATCGTGCTCGGCGAACGGGCTCCGGACTGGCTGCGAGCGACCGGGCTGCCTGCCCGGTTGACCGCTCTCGACGGGACCGTCACGCGCGTGGGCGGCTGGCCGCTCGACGCCGGCGCTCCCGACTCCGCCGGCTCACGGGGCACGTCTCACGGAGGCCCGCGATGACGACGCCCGCGATGACGACGCTCGCGGTGACCGGGAGCCCTCTGTGGTACGCCAGCCGCGCGGGTGGCACCCTCGCCCTGATCCTGCTCACCGCCACCGTTGTGCTCGGCATCGCCTCCGGTGGACGCACCACGCCGCGACGGATCGGCAGGTTCGAGGTCGGGCTGATGCACCGCAACCTGTCCCTGCTCACCGTCGTGTTCCTCGCCGTCCATGTGGTGACCGCGGTGCTCGATCCGTTCGTTCATCTGGGCTGGGCCGTGTCCGTCATGCCGTTCGGGGCTTCCTACCGGCCGCTCTGGCTCGGGTTGGGCACGGCCGCGTTCGACCTGCTGCTCGCGGTGCTGGTCACCAGCGCGCTCCGGCGCCGATTCGGCGTGCGCCGCTGGAAGGCCGTGCACTGGCTGGCCTACGCGGCCTGGCCGTTCGCTCTCTTCCACGGCGCCGGGACCGGCACCGACACCCGTCTCCCCCTCCAGCTGTGGCTGTATGCCGCCTGCCTCGTGGCGGTGGTCGGTGCCGTGTGCTGGCGGCTGGCGAAGGCCGGTCCCGGACGAGTCACCGGGCGCCTGGTGGCAGCCCTGGCCACCATTGCCCTACCCGTGGTGCTGACCGCCTTCCTGGCCACGGGGCCCCTGCAGCCGGGATGGGCGCAGCAGGCCGCCACGACGACGGTCCTGCCCGGAGGCGGACGATGACCTCCTCGACGCCGGTGCCCGCGCTCCACGCACACACGGCTGAGCCCGGCGGCGCCACCTCCATCCGGCTGCTGGCCGGATGGCGGGCCACCGGGCACCCCGCCGGCCTCACCGACCACCTCCAGCGCCACGGGCAGCCTCCCTTCGCCACGTTGGGAGGCGGCCAGGCGTCGACATCGTTGGTGGAGATGGTCGAGTCGGCCGGGCTCACCGGTCGTGGCGGCGCCGGGTTCCCCACCGCACGGAAGCTGCGAGCGGTGGCGGGACGCGGGGGCCGGACGGTGGTCGTCGTCAACGCCATGGAGAGCGAACCGGCCAGCCGCAAGGACCAGGTTCTGCTCGCCGCCGCGCCCCACCTCGTCCTCGACGGTGCCGTCCTCGCCGCGATCGCCGTCGGCGCCGACACCGTCCACGTGTGTCTTCCGCGCGTCCGCGCCGCCCAGTACCGGCACGTCAGCGATGCCCTGGACGAACGACGGCACGCTCGCCTCGACCCAGTGCGGCTGCGCCTGCACGCCCTTCCGCACGCCTACGTCTCCAGCGAGTCGACTTCGCTGGTCCGCTGGCTCAACGGCGGACCCGCCCGCCCGCAGGGCGGTTCGCCACGTGCCCACGAACGCGGCGTCGCCCGCCGCCCCACCCTTGTGAACAACGCCGAGACGCTGGCCCACCTCGCCCTCATCGCCCGCTACGGACCTGACTGGTTCCGGAGAACGGGAACCCCGGAGGAGCCCGGCACCGCACTCGTCACCGTCTCCGGCGCCGTCGCCGTGCCCGGCGTCCGGGAGATCGCGCTCGGCACACCTCTCGCCACGGTGCTCGACCGCCAGGAAACCCGCCCGCAGCCTCTGAGAGCAGTCCTGATCGGGGGTTTCGCCGGCACCTGGCTGCCCGCGGAACGCATGGACCTCCCCTTCACCCGGCGCGACCTGGCCCCGTGGGGTGCCGCACCCGGGGCAGGCGTTCTCATCGCTCTTCCCCGCACAGCCTGTGGTCTCGGCGAGACGGCACGCATACTCGCCTACCTCGCCGCCCAGAGCACGGACCAGTGCGGTCCCTGCCGCTTCGGACTGCCCGCCGTCGCCGACGACTTCTCCGCGCTGGCCGCCGGACGGGCCGATCCCGACCTGCTGCACCGGCTGCGACGGAGGACAGGTCTGCTGCCGGACCGGGGCGCCTGCCGCCACCCCGACGGCGCCGCCGGGCTCGCCGCCTCCGCCCTGAGCGCATTCGCCGACGACGTCGACCTCCACCTCACCCGCGGCCCCTGCGCCGGTGTGGGTCACCAGCCACCCGCCATCCCCGTACCGCCCGCCGTACCCCCGGAGACCTGGCGATGACCCGTATCAAGACGCTGCGCGTCGACCGCATCGCCTGCACCGGGCAGGGCCTGTGCGGCGAAATCCTGCCCGAACTGATCGACCTCGACGAATGGGGCTACCCCGTCATCAGGGACCCGGGAGTCCCGGAGCACCTGCGCACCCTCGCCCGCCGAGCCGTCGCGGCGTGCCCCCGCCTGGCCCTCCATCTCGATACCGACCCGCCATGACCAACACGCACGTCATCGGACATCCGGTCCCGGAACAGTGCCCTTGAGGCCGCTGCCTGGCGGCGGCCCCACGATGAGTCGAAGAGGAACAGCCAGGTCCGACGGCTGCCGCGCGGCGCAGGCCGAGGTCCGCCAGGCCTCCCACCGCATCACGACCCAGCCGCCCGACCACAGCGGACGTGTCCGCACGGCTCGAACCGGTCCTCCTGGCCTTCACCGCGAGACGGCCGGCGAGTGCTCACCGGTGCAGGCCTCCAGGTCGAACGGGCGCAGGCCGGGGCGGGTCCGCGCCGGCCGTTCGGTTGGCCGACCGCTGTGCGGCCTGGTTCCCCCCACTGTCCCGCGTCCTGGCCGGGCCCGGCCACGCTGATCAGCGGCTCCGCGATCCGCGTGGTCGCCCTCCTGGTCGTAGCCACTCCCTGCCCCCTGTTGCCAGGCCGCATTGGTCGCCATCGTCTCGGGCCTCTCGCGTGCCTCCCGTCTCGCCGTCGTCCTCAAAGCCCTGCGTGCCCCGGGCATCGACCCAACCCGCGCGCCCGGTACCCTCCCACACCGTCGAAGCGCTCATGCATCGCTTCGCCCCCTGGCACGACGACCTCCGCGACGTCCTCGGTGCCGTACGCGACGCTGCCGACAGGCTCTCCGATGCCTTGGGGCCCAGGGCGTCGGCGGCCGACGAGGAGACCCACCCGCTGCCGACCGACGGCTCGCGCTTCACGCAGGAGAAGCGGGACTGCTTCTCCCTCGCGCCGTAGCAGGTGACGCGGTCCGGCGTGGTGGGTTCCGGGAGTCCGGGCAGCGGCAGGGCCGCCGCCGTCCCCGTGTTCCGCGACCGCCTCGAGCGGGCCGTCGAGCCGGTGGCCGACACTCGCGGAATATACCCCCGGGGGTAAAGGTGTTACGGTGACGACATACCCCCGGGGGTAATTTCCAGCGAGAGGAGTATCGCGGTGTTCTTCGTTGAGGTGATCGATCTGGAGGGGCTCGGCAACCGCAGCTACCTCGCCGGCGGCGAGTCCGCGGCCGTGGCGGTCGACCCGCCGCGGGACGTCGGTCAGGTGCTCGCCGCCGCCGCGCGACGGGGCGTGCGCATCACGCACGTGGTGGAGACGCACATCCACAACGACTACGTCACCGGCGGCCTGGAGCTGGCCCGGATCGTGGGAGCGGACTACCTCGTGCCGGCCGGCGCGCACGTGTCGTTCTCCCGGACCCCGGTGCGCGACGGTGACACCGTCGACATCGACACCGGACTGACCCTGACAGCGGTCGCCACGCCCGGTCACACGCCGCACCACACCGCGTACGTGCTCGGTGAATCGGGCCGGCCGGTGGCCGCGTTCACGGGTGGGTCCCTGCTCATCGGTACGGTGGGCCGGCCCGACCTCGTGGAGCCGCGCCTGACCGAACAGGTCGCCCGGGCCCAGCACGCCTCGGCGCACCGGCTCGCCGACGCCCTGCCGGACGACACCGCTGTCCTTCCCACACACGGATTCGGCAGCTTCTGCTCCTCCGCCCAGGCTGACGGTGACGCGACGACCATCGGCAAGGAGAAGGCCGCGAACGCGGCGCTGACCGTGGATGTGGACACCTTCGTCGCCGAACTTCTCGCCGGCCTGGAGGACGTGCCCGCCTACTACGCCCACATGGGCCCGGCCAACGCGGCCGGCCCCGATCCCGTCGATCTGACCCCACCCGCGGTCGCCGATCCGGACGAGATCGCGGCGAGGCTCGCCGCGGGGGAGTGGGTGGTGGACCTCCGCAGCCGGATCGCCTTCGCGGACGGCCATGTCGCCGGCTCGTTCAACTTCGAGGCGGACGGGAAGCTCGCGACCTACCTGGCCTGGATGATTCCGTGGGGCAAGCCCGTCACCCTGCTCGCCGAGACGGCCGAGCAGTTGGCGGCGGCGCAGCGGGAGCTGGTCCGGGTCGGCATCGACCGGCCCGCCGCGGCGTCGACCGGCGGGCCCGCGGCGTGGCTCCGTGACGGCGACACCCCTGCCTCCTTCGCCCGCGCGACGTTCGCGGATCTGGCGGCCCGGAACCTCGACGACATCGTGGTCGTGGACGTCCGCCGCGCATCGGAGCGCGACGGGGGCCGGATCGCGGGCTCCGTCCACATTCCGATCCACGAACTGCACCGTCGGCTCGGTGACGTGCCGGACGGCACCGTCTGGGTGCACTGCGCGGGTGGCATGCGCGCGGGCATCGCCGCCTCGCTGCTGGACGCCTCCGGGCGGCACGTGGTGGCCGTGGACGACGGCTTCGACGCCGCTGCCGATGCCGGGCTCACCGTCGTCACCGACTGAGACAGCCGGCGCCGGCCGACGCCGGAACCACCGGAGACACCGCATGAACGAGAGAGAGGCGAACTCGACGATGTTCCTCTTCCGCAGAAACACCCCGCGTCTGTCCGTGGACGAGGCGCGCGTCCGCACCGGCGGTGAGGGGCCCGAAGCCGTCCTGCTGGATGTGCGGGAGGGGCCGGAGTGGAGGGCCGGGCACGCTCCCGGTGCCGTGCACGCCCCGCTCACCGGCCTGGCGGCGGGGTCCGCACTGCCGGCTTCCGCGCGGGGTCGCCCGCTGGTGGTGATCTGTCGCAGCGGTCACCGCTCGCGGCAGGCCGCGAAGCTGCTCGTCGAGCGGGGTGCAGAGGCGGTGGACGTGCAGGGCGGCATGAACGCGTGGGCCGCCGCCGGATTTCCGGTCGTCGACGAGCGCGGGAACAGCGGCTCGATAACGTGAGCACCCTGATTCTCGCCCTGGCCGCAGGGGCCGTCATCGGTCTGGCCCTGGGCGCCCTCGGCGGCGGTGGCAGCGTCCTCGCGGTCCCCGCCCTGATCTACCTGCTCGGTTTCTCCCCGGCGTCGGCGACCACCGCCAGCCTGATCATCGTCACCGCGACCTCGGCCACCGCCCTGTACGCCCATGCCCGGAGCGGAGACGTCGCCTGGAGGACCGGCGCACTCTTCGCGGCCGCGGGCATCGTGCCCGCGTTCCTCGCCGGAGCCGTGGCCGGGAGTCTTCCCGCGGCACTGCTCACAGGAGCCTTCGCGGTCGTCGCCGCCGTGGCCGCACTGCGGATGCTCCGCCCGGGCGTGGCGGCACCGCCCGAACGGGTGCGCCCCGCCAAAGCGGTAGGCGCGGGCGCCGGACTCGGTGCCGTGACGGGATTCCTCGGCGTCGGCGGCGGGTTCCTCGCCGTCCCTGCCCTGGTCGGCGTCCTGGGGCTGCGGATGAAGCGGGCCGTCGGCACCAGTCTTCTCGTCATCACGGTCAACTCGCTGGCCGCGCTCACCGCGCGGACGGGGGCCGGCGGGGACCTCCGCTGGGAGGTGATCGCACCCTTCACCGGCGCGGCGATCCTGGGCGCGTGGGACGGCAAACGCCTCGCGGCAAAGATCACCGGGCAGACCCTGCAACGCATCTTCGCCCTCGTCCTGCTGGGAGTGGCGGTGCTGATGCTCGTCGACGTCCTCGTCCGGTGACCGCGGGCGAGCGGCGCCGCCGGTGCGAACGACGCACGGGCGGTACGTCAGGCGAGGGAGAGGAACAGCTTCTCCAGCCGGCCTCGCGTCTCGTCGCGGTCCTCGGTGGTGCGGCTGCCGTCCTCCATCTCCGTCATGCACTGCTGGAGACCGGTGGCGATGATCGCGAACCCGGCCCGGTCGAGGGCCCGGGAAGCCGCCGCCAGCTGCGTGACGACCTCCTCGCAGTCCCGCCCTTCCTCGATCATCCGGATCACTCCGGAGATCTGTCCCTGCGCCCGGCGCAGCCGGTTCAGGACCGATTTCAGTTCCGCTCCCGCCAGTTCGATCTCCATCACCACTCCTCACGGATACCCCCAGGGGTAATCTACTCCCCTTTGCCGGGGCCCCGCCGAAAGAAAAGGATGACATCCGCCGTGACCACGCCCCTCACCCTCGGAGCCGGAGAAGCCCGCTCCCGCCTGCACGAACTGACCGTCATCGACGTCCGCACCCCCGGCGAGTACGCCGGCGGTCACGTGCCCGGTGCCCTCAACATCCCCCTGGACCAGATCCGGCACGCCCTTCCGGACATCCGCCACGCCGCCGATCGCGGTGACGTCCTGGTCGTCTGCGCATCGGGCGCCCGTTCGGAGACCGCCTGCCGCGTTCTCGCCGACAACGGCATCGACACCGCCACGCTCTCCGGCGGCACGGGCGCCTGGGCCGCCGCGGGCCACGACCTCCAGCGCCCTCAGGGCGGCGCCCGCGCCACCTGGGGCATGGAACGGCAGGTCCGATTCACCGCCGGCACCGTCGTGCTCCTCGGCCTTCTGCTGGGCGTCCTCCTCCACCCGGCCTTCCAGATCCTCTCCGCGGGCATCGCCGCCGGACTGGTCTTCTCCGCCCTCACCAACACCTGCGGCATGGCCGCCATGCTTGCCAAGCTGCCCCACAACCGGCCCGGCCGCGCCGACCTCGACGACACGCTGACTCGGCTCCGCAGCCGCTGAGCCGGCGAGGACGGGGGACCGGCACGGGCCGGTTCCCCGCCCTTTCCCTGCCGTTGCGGGCGAGCGGCCGAGTGGTCGGCAGGCGGCGTCAAGGTGTTCGAACAGTCACCCGCATCGGTGCCGCATGCGCACATACGGGCAGGCCGAAGGGAAAGGGGCTGGACCCGCCGGAGAAGCGACGGTGCGCCGGGCGTATCCCCGTCGTCCGCGGGAAGGCGTCGGTCCGGCAGGAGTGCACCACCGGTGAGGGGCGAGCACATGGCAACGATTTCTGCGCCGAAGGCCGACAGCGCGGCGGACATCGCGCCCGGCGCGCCGGGAGAGCGGGCGGTGGAGGCGGAGGAGCTGCCCTGGATCGAGGACGCGGGCAAGGTCGCGCCGATGGACGCCCGAGCCCTGTCCAAGGTCTTCTTCGAGCGTCTCCAGGTGCTGGAGGAAGGCACCCGCGACCATCAGTACGCGCGCAACACGCTCATCGAGATGAACCTGTCCCTCGTCCACTTCGCGGCCCGCCGTTTTCGCAGCCGTGAGGGCGGTGACATGGACGAGGACATCACCCAAGTCGGCACCATCGGGCTGATCAAGGCGATCGACCGCTTCGACCTGTCCCGCGAAGTCGAGTTCACCACCTTCGCCATCCCCTACATCGTCGGGGAGATCAAGCGTTTCTTCCGCGACACGACCTGGGCCGTCCACGTTCCCCGACGCCTGCAGGAACTGCGTGTCACTCTCGCGAAGGCGAAGGACGACCTCGCCGGGCGTCTGGACCGTGAGCCGACCGTCGCGGAAATGGCCCGCCATCTGGAGATGAGCGAACAGGAGGTCATCGACGGCCTGATCGCCTCCAACGGCTACAACGCGGGCCCGCTGGACCTGCCCGGGGAGGGCGAGGGCCCGGCCGGTGTCGCCCGTCCCTACTCCGACGCCATGGGTGCGGTGGATCCCGCACTGGAGACCGTCGAGGACCTGCACACGCTGGCCCCCCTCCTCGGCCGGCTCGACGAGCGGGACCGCCGGATCATCGGAATGCGGTTCGGTCAGGAGATGACCCAGGCCCAGATCGGCGCCGAACTCGGGATCTCCCAGATGCACGTCTCCCGTCTTCTGTCCCGGGCGGTCTCCCGTCTCCGGAGCGGCTTCTTCGCCTGAACGACGCAGCCGTTCGTATCGTCACGAGAGGTGCCGGGAGAGGGCCGAACGGCTGTCACGCGGGGACCGTCGGGCCCTCGGCGACGGCCCCTGGCTTCGTATCGTGGAAGCAACGGGCTTGTTCAGGGGCTCGGCTGACCGCTTCGGCGCCGGTATGCGTGGTGTCCGCGCCGAAACGAAGAGGGCGGACGAACCATGGTGCAGGTGCTGGTCCTTCATGCCTCCGCGCACCACTCCACACAGGAGATCGCTTCGCGGATCGGCGAACGGCTGAGAACGCACGGTCATGATGCCGACGTGCGGGCACTGGACCAGGTGACCGGCGGGCACTGGCTCGACCAGTGCGACGCATTGGTGCTGGGAAGCGCGATTCACAACGGGGCTTGGCTGCCCCCTGCCGAGGCCCTCGTGCGTGGTGCGGTGCGGCAGTTGCGTGATCGGCCGGTGTGGATGTTCAGCGTCGGTATGTCCGCCGCTCTGCCCGGACCTGTGCGCCGTTTCGCGGACCGTGCGGTCCAACCGCGTATCGCCGAACTCGTCGACCTCGTCCGCCCTCGCGAGCATCGACGGTTCTCCGGGGTGATCCGGCGCGAGCACCTGGACCGCAAGGGGGCCGTCTTCTTCCGCCTTCTCGGTTGTCGCTATGGCGATCACCGGGACTGGGCGGCAGTCGAAGCGTGGGCTGACGAGATCGCAGCACAGCTCACGAAGCTGGCCGCCCGCCGCAGGGCGGGATGACATCTGCCGCTGCACCGCCGAGTACGGGGAAGGCGGCAAGCAGCGTCACCTGGAGCATGTGCAGCGCCGTGGACGCCACGATCCCGCCTGCGTCGAAGACGCCCATCGCCTGCCGCACGGCACCCTCCCAGAGATCCGCGTGCCGCGGCGTCGCGACGTGCCGCGGGTCAGGACGGCGCGTGCCCCACCGGTCCGGGGAGATGTGGTCCGGACGAGTCCAGGCCAGTGTGACCGCGCGGGCGGAGAAGGACGGACCGGCCCGTCCCGTGGTCGGCATGCCGGGCCTGCGCAGCAGCAGTGCGTCACCCCTGGCCGCGGTCGCCCGCTCCGAGCCGACGGTGCATTCGACTTCTCCGGACAGGACGGTGAGGGCCGTGACCCGCCCTTGTGCCGCCAGGGTGAAGCCGGTGCGGGCCGCGACGTCGAACTCGTCGATCCTGAAGAGCGGCCACGTCGCACAGCGCATTCCCAGCGTGGTGTGGTGCGTGGCCTCGTCGAAGGCGACGCGCGCCGCGAAGGCGCGCTCGCACCACGCGACGGCGCGGCTCGGTACCCGCACGCTGTGGCGGCTCGCGCCGACGGACACCGCGGTCGGGCAGTTGTGCGCCTCTGCCACGTTCCGTGCGCGGGGCAGCAGAAAGGACGTGTGCACTGCCGGCCGGTGATCCTCGTGCATCGCCATGCCTTCCGTTCGGAGCGAGTGGCGGTGCCGGATTGCTCCGAAGCGCGACAAGCGTGCAGAGGTCACCCTGGGAAGGGCGATGAGGTCACCGAAGGGCCATCCGTACGCTCTGTCAAGGGGCACGTCGTCCGACGAACCGGAACAGGCCACCGTTCCGGGTGGGCCTTCGCCACCGAACGTACTCCCGCGGCCTACGGTCCTGTCGCGGCAGCGGGCGCTGTCGCGGTCGCGGTCGGGCCTGTCGTCGGATGTGTCGCGACGGCCTGCTTCTCCTGGCGGTGGGTCTTCGCCGGGGAGGTCCTGCTCGTGCCCGGCATCCTGGTTCTCGGCCGCGGCATCGCCGACGCGCCGGTCTCCGGAGGCCCTCGCATCGATCTCGTCGGCTCCGCGCTGTCCGCTGCTCGGCCTCGGGCTCCTCGCCCACTGCCGCCCGCCCGCCGCCCCGTCGTGACCGTCCCGGCGGACGGCCCGGACGTCCCGCACCCCTGCCCCGGACGGCCCTGGTGGCGGCCTCCGGGCGGACGCAGGATGACAGGATGCCGCGTTTCGTGACGGCGGCCGGCGAGGAACGGCCGCCGCAACCCTGGAGCCCGTGATGGACGACTCACCCGCGGCCCTTCGCACGATCCGTAGGGTGACACCGGCGGCGAGGGCCGGAGCACCGCACGGGCCCGCATGATGCGCACCACGACCCACGCGTCGGCCCGCGCCGCGGCGGGCGGTGGTCCCGCTGCTTCCCGTCCTGCCGCTGTCGTACGTCTCGCGGCCGCCGACGTCTTCTCCGCGCTGGACACCTCGCGGCGCGGGCTCACACCCGAACAGGCGGCCGAGCGGCTGGCGGAGTACGGGGAGAACCGGCTGCCGCGGCCCCGCCGCCGGCCGGTCCGGAGAGAGTTGCTCGCACAGTTCAGGGACCTCTTCGCGGTAGTCCTGCTGGTCGCCTCGGCGATCACCTTCCTGGCGTACGGACTTCAGGAGCCGCGTGAGGCGGGCACTCTGCAGCTCGCGGTCGCGATTCTGGCCGTCGTCGTGCTGAACGCGGGCATCGGCTTCGCGCAGGAGTACTCGGCCGAGCGTACGGCGCAGGCCTTGGCGGCGATGGTGCCGCAAGCCTGCCGGGTGCTGAGGGGCGGGGAACGGCTGGACGCGCCCGCCCGCGAGCTGGTGCCGGGGGACGTGGTGCTGCTGGAGGCCGGGGACGCCGTGTCGGCGGACTGCCGGGTGGTCGAAGCGCACGAACTCGCGGTCGACAACGCGCCCTTGACCGGGGAGAGCCAGGCGGCGGGCCGCACGGCCGAAGCGGTGGCGGCCGGGCCCGCGTTGGAGGCCCGCAACTGCGTCTTCATGGGGACCGATGTCGTCGCCGGCTCCGGGCGTGCCGTGGTCTTCGCCACGGGCGCCTCCACCGAGTTCGGCCGGATCTACCGGCTGGCCGCTGCCGCCCCCCGGCAGAGGACCCCGTTGCAGCGCCAGGTGGCCGTCATGGCCCGCCGGGTGGCAGGGGCGGCCCTGGCGACCGGGGCGCTGATGTTCGCTGTACGGCTGCCCGCCGGGGAGTCGGTTCTGCCCTCGTTCGTGTTCGCGCTGGGGGTGATGGTCGCCCTGGTGCCGGAAGGTCTGCCCGCCACCTTGTCGGTGTCCCTGGCCATCGGCGTGCGCAGGATGGCGCGGAGGCAGGCCCTGGTCAAGCAGCTGCTCGCGGTGGAGGCGCTCGGATCGACCACCGTGGTGTGCACCGACAAGACCGGCACGCTCACCCAGGCGGAGATGACCGTCACCCGGGTGTGGGCGGCCGGGAGCACTCATGAGGTGACGGGCGTGGGCTACGCCCCGCGCGGGGAGGTGGGCGACGCCGCGCCCGTGCGTGAGCTGCTGCGGGTGGCCGGTCTGTGCTGCGACGCGCGGCTGGTGCCGCCGTCGGGACCCGGGGAGCGCTGGCGGGTGCTGGGCGACACGACCGAGGGCGCGCTGCTGGTCGTCGCGGCCAAGGCCGGTCTGGACATGGAGGCGGAAGCGGCGGCAGCACCGCGGGTGACGGTGTTCCCCTTCGACTCCCGGCGCAAGCTGATGACCACCGTCCACCGGATCGCGACGGGCCACCAGGCATGCGTCAAGGGAGCCCCTGCCGAACTGCTGGCGCGCTGTACGCACGCGGAACGTGACGGGCGACGGGAGCCCGTGACCGAGCGGGACCGTGCGGCGGTGGTGGCGGCGGGCGACGGACTGGCCTCCCAGGGACTGCGTGTGCTGGCCGTCGCCCGACGCGAGGTCGACGGGCCCCGACCCACGCGGCAGGAGGCGGAGTCCGGTCTGGTCCTCCTCGGCCTGGTGGGCATGCTGGACCCGCCTCGGCCGGAGGTCACCGAGGCGGTCGCCGCCTGCCGGCGGGCCGGTATCCGGATCGTCATGGTCACGGGGGACCACCCGCTGACCGGAGAGGCCGTGGCCCGCAGGGTGGGGATCGTGCGGGGGCCGGATCCCGTGGTGGTGACCGGTGCGGGCCTGGACACCATGGGCGGCGAACAGCTCGACGCACTGCTCGCCGAACCGTCTGAACTGCTGTTGTGCCGCGTCAGCCCGGAGCACAAGATGCGCGTGGTCGAGGCCTTCCAGCGGCGGGGCGAGGTGGTGGCGGTCACCGGCGACGGCGCGAACGACGCCCCCGCGCTCAAGCACGCGGACATCGGTGTGGCGATGGGGGCCGGAGGCACCGACGTGGCCCGAGAGGCGGCCGCGATGGTCCTGCTGGACGATTCGTTCGCCTCCATCGCGGCGGCCGTCCGGCTCGGCCGGGCCGTCTACCAGAACATCCGCAAGTTCCTCGTCTATCTGTTCAGCCACAACATCGGGGAGCTGGTCCCCATTCTGGCGGCCACCTTCGCGGGCTTTCCGCTGGTGCCCATCAGCGCTGTGCAGATCCTCGCCATCGACCTGGGCTCGGACGTTCTTCCGGCCCTGGCCCTGGGCGCCGAGCCCCCTGAGCCCGATGTCATGGACCGTCCCCCGCGATCCCGCCGGGAGCGGCTCTTCTCGGCCGCCGTGATGGGACGGGTCCTGTTCCTCGGCGGTATCCAGGCCGTCTGCGTCACGGCCGTCTTCTTCTGGCACGTCCTCGCATCGGGGATCCCGTTCGACGACTTCACCAAGGACACTCCCGTCTACCGGGAGGCGATCACCATGGTCCAGGCGGGGATCGTGCTCAGCCAGTTCTTCAACGCGCTCGCCGTGCGCACCGACCGGCAGAGCATCCGGACGGCGGGCCTGTTCTCCAACCCCGCCCTGCTCGCCGCGGGCGGCTTCGGCCTCGCCCTCATGGTCGCGGTGAGCTATCTGCCGCCGCTCCAGGCAGTCTTCGGCACCGCTCCGCTCGACGCCGAGGACTGGGCCGTCCTGGCCGCGCTCGGCACCCTGCCGCTGCTGGCGGACGAGATCCGCAAGGCGTCGCTGCGCCGACGCGATGCGCGCCGGGAAGGAGCCCCACCGTGAAGGTCGTCATCGTCGGCTGCGGACGGGTGGGTGCCGCCCTCGCCGCTCTCCTCGCCGCGGAGGGGCACGAGACCGAGGTCGTCGACCGGTGCCCCCGGGCCGCCGGTCGGCTGCCCGACAGTCCTCGCATCCGCTTCCACGAGGGCAACGGCTTCAGCCGCGCCGTGCTCCGTGACGCCGGGATCGGGCACGCGGACGCCTTCGTCGCCGTCACCTCGCGGGACAACAGCAACATCGTCAGTGCGCGTACGGCGAAGGACACCTACCGCGTGCCGATCGTCCTCGCCCGCGTCCACGATCCACGCCGCGCCGACATCTACCGCGACCTCGGCATCCCCACCGTGTCCGGAGTCCGCTGGACCGTGCACCAGTTCCACCGGATGCTGCTGCACCGCCACCTCAGCCCCGAACTCAGTTTCGGCAACGGGGAGTCCCTGCTGGTCCGCTCGGAGGTGCCCGCCTACCTCGTCGGCCGGCGGCTGACCGAGTTCGACGTCGACGGCGAGATCCGTGTCGTCGAGGTCACCCGCGCGGGACGTTCCCTCATCCCCGCGCACAGCACAACCGCGCAGGCGGGCGACCTCGTCACCGTCGCCGTCGCCGCGACGGCGCTCGGCAGGCTGCGCGGCTTCCTCGGCAAGGAGCCGGGAACGTGAACGTACTCATCGCCGGCGCGGGACGGCTCGGCACCCAGATCGCCCAGGTGCTCTCCGCCGCCCACAACGCCGTCACCCTCGTCGACACCGACGAGGACCGCCTGGCCGCCCTGGAAGGCCGGGTCCCGGTGCGGCTGATGGCGGGCGACGCCTGCGAACCTGCCCTCCTGGAGCGCTCCGGCGCCCTGACCGCTGATCTCCTCATCGCCACCACCGGCGACGACGAGGACAACCTCGTCATCAGTCTCCTCGCCAAGAGGCAGTTCGCTGTGCCACGCGTCGCCGCTCGTGTCAACGAAGCCGACAACGCCTGGCTGTTCGACGACCGCTGGGGCGTCGACGTCGCCGTGCCCTCCGCCACCCCGCTGATCTCCCTCATCGAGGAGGCCACCGGTGCCACCGACACCGTGGCCCTGCTGAGACTCAGCAAGGCCGGGGTCGAGGTCATCGAGACGGCCATCACCCGGCAGTCCCGGACGGCGGGCCGGGCCCTGGGCGACGTGGTCCTGCCCGAGGGCACGGTGGTCGCCACCATCGTGCGGGACGGGCAGCCGACCGTGCCGGACCCGGCGGAGAGGTTGCGCCCCGGTGACGAACTCCTCGTCGTCTCCCACACGGCCACCGAGCAGGAGATCCATGCGGCTTTCCAGTGAGTGGCCACCGCTCCGCGGTGCGAGCCGCCCCGCAGCCGCCTGCGCCGTCCGGTGGCGCACTCCCGGGGCGAGGAGCGGGC
This sequence comes from Streptomyces zhihengii, assembly GCF_016919245.1. Classification (NCBI taxonomy): domain Bacteria; kingdom Bacillati; phylum Actinomycetota; class Actinomycetes; order Kitasatosporales; family Streptomycetaceae; genus Streptomyces; species Streptomyces zhihengii. Next base: position 2,288,002 of record NZ_JAFEJA010000002.1, read on the forward strand.
CCTCACGGGGCGAGGGAGAAGTAGTTCTCCTCCTCCTGCGTGAAGTGCAGCCGCAGCACGGTGTTCAGGCCGTAGAGGCAGGAACGCAGGTCGTCGAGCTGCTCGGCGGCCAGACCGCCGTCGGCGCGGGCCCATTCGAGATGGGTGGCGATGCGCCGCGAGAGGCGTTCGATCTCGGTGTGGGCACGGCTCATCGTGGCGGTGGCCTCGGGGCCGCCGAGAGTGGGGGCGAGCGCGGGATACAGCTCGTGTTCCTCGGCGTACTCGTGGGGCAGCAGCCGTTCCACGAGCAGTCGGTGAGCCTCCTCCACAGCGGCGAGCGCCGGGGCGCCGGGGGTTGCGGAGAGACGGTCGGCCGCGTCGCGCACGGCGTCGAGGACGTCCTGGAGGTCGTGGTGCTCGTCGGCGAAGCGGTGGATGAGGGCTTCGGCGGCCGGGGTGACCGCGGGGCCCGCGGCACGGTCGACGCGAAGGGCGCGGAGAGCGTTCAGGATGACGGCGGCGTCGATGCCCTCCTGCAGCAGCGCGCCGGCGGCGGGCGGGAGCAGGCCGAGCGCGGCCGCCGCCATGGCGGCCAGGGACATCAGCATGCCGCCGAGGGCACTCTGGACCGCGATGCGGCGGGCGCGCTGCGCGATCGTCACGGCGGCGGCGAGGCGGTCGACCCGGTCGGTGGTCAGAACGACGTCCGCCGCCTCGGAAGAGGCGGTGGAACCACGTGCCCCCATGGCGACACCGATGTCGGCGGCTGCCAGGGCGGGCGCGTCGTTGACTCCGTCGCCGACCATCACGGTGACGGTGCGCTCGCGTTCGGCGCGGACGGCGGCGACCTTGTCGGCCGGGCTGAGCTCGGCACACACGTCGTCCAGTCCGAGGACGGCGGCGACCTCCTTGGCGGGAGCGGCACGGTCGCCCGTGAGCATCAGCAGCCGCCGGAAGCCGGCCGCGCGTAGCTGACGCAGGGTGCGCGGGGCGTCGTGGCGCAGGGGGTCGCGCAGCAGGACGGCCCCGGCCGACTCACCGTCGACCGTGAGCCACGCGACCGCCGCACCGTCGAGGAGGGCGCGGTTGTCCACCGCCCTGGCCCAGTCGGGGTGTGCGCGGCCGGGGCCGAGGCGTCCGACGGACACGCGATGACCCTCCACGGTGCCGGTGGCGCCCCGGCCGGGTTCCTCGGTGACGTCCGCCGCAGCGCTCAGCTCCAGCCCGCGTTCCCTGGCGGTGTCGACAATGGCCTGGGCCAGGACGTGGGGCGAGTACTGGTCGAGTGAGGCCGCGAGACGCAGGACTTCTGCCGGCTTCAGGTCGGGGGCGGCGGTGACGTCGAGGACGCGCGGGCGGCCTCGTGTCAGCGTCCCCGTCTTGTCGAGCAGCAGGGTGCGGGCACGGCCGAGGTTCTCCAGGGCTCCACCGTCGCGGACCACCACGCCGAGACGGGAGGCGCGCGAGAGACCGGACACGATGGCGACCGGAGCGGCCAGCAGCAGCGGGCAGGGCGTGGCGACGACCAGGACGGCGACCGCCCGGACGGCGGAACCGCTGATCAGCCACGCCAGTCCCGCGACGGCCACGGAGAGCGGCAGGAACCAGGCGGCGTAGCGGTCGGCCAGTCGTACGACGGGCGCGGACTCGGCGCCGGCCTGCTGGGCCAGCAGCACGATCCGCGCGTAGGTGCTGTCCCGCTCGGTGGCGGTGGCACGCAGTTCGAAGGCGGCCCCGGCGTTCACCACGCCGCTGCGCACGACGTCGCCGCGGAGCCGCTCGACGTGTACGGGCTCACCCGTGAGCACCGACTCGTCGAGGACGGCGGGGGCGCCCTCCACACGGCCGTCGACGGGCACGACCTCACCGGGACGCACGACGAGCAGGTCGTCGACGGCGACCTGGCCCAGCGGCAGTGTCGTCACTCCCGCGCCGGTGCGCCGGTGCGCCGAGCGCGGCGCGTGTTCGAGCAGGGCCCGCAGGTCGTGGGAGGCGCGCCGCTGGGCCGCGCCCTCCAGAGTGCGGCCGGTGGCGAGCATCAGCCCGATCAGAGCACCGGCCAGGTACTCGCCCACGGCCAGGGTTCCGCCGAGCGCGAGTACGGCGATCAGGTCCACGCCCGCGCTTCCGCGCCGCAGTGCGGCCAGTACCCACCACACCGCGGGGACGACGGCTGCCACGGTGCCGAGTGCCCAGAGCAGGTCGGCGGTCTCCCGACTGCCGGCGAACCAGGCGATGCCGCCGCCGGTGAGTGCGGCGGCCGTCACGGCCAGGAGTGCGGCTTCGAGGCGCTGGGAGGCGCGTGGCGCTGCCGGCCGGTGTCGCGCTGTGACGGCGGGGCGGTTCATGGAACACCTCGGTGGATCCGGCACGGCGACCGCCGGATCGGTCTCCATCTCATCGCGGCTCCCGGCCTCGGGGAAGGGGACGTCCGGCCCCGATCCCGGGCCGGACGGGTGCCCGCAGGGACGGCACATGGCCTCGGCCTGCCGTCGAACGTGCCGCTCGTGCGGCGCCTCGGGGCCCGCTCAGTCGGCTGCCGCCACCGCGACGAGGGAAAGCCAGCCGCTCAGTGCCGCAGCATCGGCGCCACCGCAGCGGAAGCCGACGTGCCCGTCCGGCCGGACGGCCAGCAGCCCGCGGCCGGGGCTGTTCGTCAGGCGGAGGACGGTGACCCGAGGAGACACCACGTCCACAGGCATGTCCGCGTCGCGCTGCAGCAGCAGATGGACTCCGGGACGGGCCAGCAGTCCGTGCAGGCGCCGGGGAGGCCCGCCGGTGCTCACCGTCGCGTCCGGCAGGCGGTCTCCCGGGCGGGGAGCACCCCGAAGGCGCGGGGTGCCGTCGACGGACAGGGGGCTGCGCCGGTAGTTCACGCGCAGCTGGGAGATGAGACGGACGGCCTCGGCGACCAGCCGCCGCCGGTCGAGGACGGTGGGGAGGACGGGCGCGGCAAGGGGAGCGGCGACCGCCCGCGCCCAGGAAGGGATCCGGCCGGTCGACGCCTCCGCCCAGAACGCCGTGTGGGTGAGGAGCATCCTTCCCCGTGCGGCGGGCCTGCGCTCACCGTCGTAGGAGTCGAGGAGCACGCCGGTGCGGGGCTCCTGGCGGTCCACCGCGAAGGCGAGTTTCCAGCCGAGGTTCACCGCGTCCTGGATACCCGCGTTCATGCCCTGGCCCGTGGCCGGCGAGTAGGTGTGCGCTGCGTCGCCCGCGAGGAAGAGCCGGCCCTTGCGGAACCTCCTGGCGAGACGGCATTGCAACGGCACCCGGGCGGACCACACGAGATGTTCGATGTGCGCCCCCAGCCCCGCGTCGTCCACCAGGCGCTGGAGCTCGGCGCGCGGAACAGGCGGCCCGGGCTGCCCGAAGTCGCGCCCCGCCCTGTCGGCGGACGCGCGAGTGGCGAGCAGTCGCCACGGGGCCTGCTCGCCGAGCGGAAAGAGGAACAGCAAGCCGTCGCGGCCCGCGAAGACCTGCGCACCCTCGACGCCGTGGGAGCCGCCGAAGTCGATGTCGGCGAGAACCGCTTCCTCGGTGTAGGGCCGGCCGTGCCAGCCGGCACCGGCGCAGGCGCGCACCGTGCTGGCCGGACCGTCGCAGCCGACCACGAAGGGACTGCGAACTTCCTCGATACCGCCGTCCGCGGAGCGCAGTACGGCACGTGCCATACGCCCCTCGTCCCGGACGGAGACGAGTTCGACGCCCCGCTCCACCACCACGCCCCGGCCGGCGAGCGCCCGGGTCAGCACACTCTCGACATCCGTCTGCCGCACGAGCGAGAGGTGGGGGAACGCGGTGTCGGGCAGCTCCAGGTCCCCGAGTCCGGCCGTGACGATGTGGGACCCGAGATGGAGGTCGGCGGTCGGAGCCGTGTCGGCCAGGTCCAGCAGCGCTTCGGTGACGCCGAGCGGGCGCAGAACCTCCAGCGTGCGGGGGTGGAGGATCAGTGCCCGGGACGGCCGGAACGGCTCGGGCCGTTTCTCGACCACGCGGACCCCTGCTCCGTGGGAGTGGGCCTGGAGCGCCAGAGCCAGCCCGGTCGTACCGGCGCCGACGACGAGGACTTCCACGGCTGACATCACCTCCCGGACCGTGTGCGCCACCACTCCGTGCCGGTCGAGGTGCCGGGGGCGATCTCCCCGACCGCGCCGGGGTCGGCGAAGACGTCGTCGCGACGCACTCCCGGCACCACCACGTACCGGATCGAACCCGGCACGCAGACCAGCGACAGAACGCGCCACAGGGAGCGTGCGTAGACTTCCGCGCGCTGCGCTCCGTCCCACTCGTAGAGGCCGCGGTACCGGCCCTGTTCGTCGTGGGCCAGCCACAGTTTCGACGTGAATCCGGGGAAGCCGACGAACAGCGGTGTGTTCAGCAGGCTCTCCAGGCGGAACAGCGCGTGCGCGCGCCCCCGGACCAGACGCAGCCTGAAGATGACCGCCAGCGCGCACGGGTCCTTCGCCAGCCCGCTGCCGAGGCGTGTTTCCCGGTACACCCGGGCCGAAGTGCGGTCCGTGAAGCGCAGCCGGGTCCCGAGCCCGTCCCTGGGCAGGTGGATGCGGTGCCGGGCGAGCAGCGGCACCGTGGACGCGCAGCACGCCGCCACGGCTCGCCATGCCTCGCGCCGGGGAAGCGGTTCCTGGTCTCTCACCGTGGCCTCCGGTTCTCTGTCTCGTGCGGCATCCGTGTGCAGGGCGGCGGAGGACCGGTACCCGGCCGGTGCCCTGTCCGGCGCGATGCGGCGACGGAGGGCCCTCGCGTCACCGGAGTCGTCCGGTGTCCACGAGACCCTTGTGCGACGTGGTGTCGCGGGGCACGCTTTCTCCCGCGTCGTCGCTCGGTGCCGACCAGTGGATCGTGGGACCTTCGGCCGCTCACCCTCCCGCTGTCGGCACGGTGATCACCGGGCACTCGGCCCGGTGCAGCAGGCCGTGGACGACCGACCCGAGGCGCATGCCGGAGTAGCCTCCCCGGCCCCGGCGTCCGACGACGACCGCCAGGGCGTCGCGCGCGGCTTCGCTCAACTCCTCGACGGGGTGGCCGCGGCGGACCTCCTGCACGAGGTCGACGTCGGGGTAGGCGTCCGGCAGTCCGGCCAGCGTGGTCGCGAGCAGGGCCCGCCGCTTCTCCACGGCGGCGTCCTCGCCGTGCAGGGCGACGACCGGCGGCCGCCACACCCACAGCGCGTGCACCGTGGCCTTCCGCAGGCGGGCCTCGTCGAAGGCGAACGCGGCCGCCGCACGGGACGCCGGGCTGCCGTCGACGCCGAGGACCAGACGGCCGGGGTCCGCTGCCGTGTGCTCGGGTTCCCGTACGACGACCACGGGGCAGTCGGCCTGTGCGCTGACCGGGACGGCCACCGAGCTCGCGCTGAGCCACTCCTCCGGCCGGCTGAGCCGTCGGGAGCCCAGCACGACGAGCTGCCCCGATTCGGCCGCCTGTCGGCAGAGCATGGGGGCGGGCATGCCGTCGAGCAGTCCGGTGGTGACGGTCAGGTCCGGGTGCAGGGCGCGCACCGTTTCCGCTGCCCGTGCCAGTGCCGCCGTGCCTCGCGATGCGAGCGTCATGTGCTGCGGCTCGGAGTCGACGTGCTGGGTGTCGTGCAGGGGCGGTACGGACACCACGAGCCGCAGCGGAGCGTTTCTGCGCTCCGCCTCGTCGGCCGCCCAGGCGAGGACCGGCACGGAGATGTCGCGTGGGTCGATGCCGACGAGGATGTCGGTGCGGGTTCCGGTGACCTTCATCGCTCCTCCTCGCCGCGGGCGCTCTCACGGGGCACGATCAGGACCGGGCAGTCCGCGTGATGGAGCACCGCGTGCGCCACCCTGCCGAGCGTCGGACCGAACCCCAGGGGCCGCCGCCTGCCGCCGAGCACCAGCAGATCCGCCTGCCCGGTCGCCTCGACCAGGGTGCCCGCGGCCGACATGCCGCCGCCGATCTCCACCGCCACCGGAAGTCCGGTGAACTCCTCGCGCAGACCGCCGGCGAGCGCTTCGACATGCCGTTCCGCGCCCCGGGCCATCTCGTTCATGTCGTCGAGCATGGTGACGGCGATGCCGACGCGGGACAGCGGGTTCCAGACGCTGAGCAGCTTCAACGAGGCATCGCGCAGTTCCGCCTCCCGGGCCGCGAAGCGCAGCCAGTCGGCGTCGCCCGCGTCCCGCACCGCGGCCACGACGACCGCCTCCACGCGGCCGGCGGACTCTCCCCTGACGATCACGACGGGCCGCCGCGCGTGCGCCAGGACGTCCAGACCGACCGAACCGAGCATCAGGGTGCCGAACCCGCCGAGTCCGCGGTTGCCGACCACGATGGTGTCGTGCGGACCGGCGGTCTCGTACAGGGCGGGCACGCAGTCCCGGCGGCTCAGTTCCCGTTCGACGGCGAGATCGGGATACCTGGCCCGCACCACCTCGACCGTGTCCCTGAGCAGATCATGGCCCGCCCGGTAGATCTCGTCGATGGTCCGTGGCGAAGCCGCCCGGGTGATGCGTTCGAGATCGACCGCGTACACGATCCGCAGTTCCGTGCGCCGCCGGTCCGCCTCGCCGGCGGCCCACAGGGCGGCGGCCCTGGCCTGCGCGGAGCCGTCGACACCGACGACGACCGCTCCGAGCACCGGGCCTGCGGGAACGTTGCGCATCAGGATCCCTCCTCCGGCACTGCACCGGCCTTCAGGCTGTCACGCACCACGCTCGGCGAAGAGGGCCGCTCAGGCACGCCTGGGGACCGAAGGTCCCGGTGCTCCGGACGCGGGGTGCCGTTCGGCCCTTCACCCCGCCCCCGTCGTCGACCGACGCTGGGCGCGTGCCGAGCCGAAGGAGCTGATCACGATGACCATGCCGGCACCGCCCCAGCAGCCCGTCACGGTCCGTGCCGTCCTGGACGAGCCGCTCTCGCGATGGCTGTGGCTGGTGAAGTGGATCCTGGTGATTCCGCACTGGATCGTCCTGGCCTTCCTGTGGGCCGGCTTCCTGGTGACCTCCGTGGTGGCCTTCTTCGCGATCCTCTTCACCGAGCGCTACCCACGCCCTCTGTTCGACTTCAATCTCGGCGTCCTGCGCTGGACCTGGCGGGTGTCCTACTACTCGTACGGCGCCCTTGCCACCGACCGGTACCCGCCGTTCTCCCTCGGCGAGGTGCCGGACTACAGCGCGACCCTGTACGTCGCCTACCCGGAGCGGCTTTCCCGCGGACTCGTCCTGATCAAGTGGTGGCTGCTCGCCCTCCCGCACTACATCCTGATCGGCTTCTTCCTGGGCGGGGTCCACGCCGGGGTGTGGTCGGCCGGTCTCCTCACCGTATCCGCGGTGTTCGCGGCGGTGGCGCTCGCCTTCACCGGCACCTACCCGCGTGACATCCATGCCCTGGTCGCCGGGCTGAACCGTTGGGTTCTGCGCGTGGCGGCCTACGCGGCGCTGATGACCGACACCTATCCGCCGTTCCGGCTCGACCTGGGCGGAAGCGAGCCGTCGGCAGACTGACCGGCTCCACCACGTGTCTAGACGGGGTCCTTCGGTCCCGGGCCGGACCTGGTCGGCCCCTGCCGGGACGGCACCTCGCGGGAGCACCCTGGAGAGGTGACCTGGCAGGGGCGAAGGACCCCGGCCCGCGCCCCGGGGAGGTGGGACAGATGGTTGCCGGTTCGCCCACCACGGCCGTCGTCACTTCGTGGGTGCGGGACGCCGCGGCGGCTCCCTCCATGCACAATGCCCAGCCCTGGCTGTTCCGTTACGAGAGCGAGGGCGGACTGCTCACGCTGCGGATGGATCCCACCCGGACCATGCCGATCACCGACCCCTCGACCCGCGGACTGCATCTCGGCTGCGGTGCGGCCCTGTTCAATCTGCGTGTCGCCGCGGCGCACGCGGGGTGGGAGGCGCGCGTCCGGGCCCGGCCGGAGAAGGTCGCCCCGGAAGTTCTGGCGCTGGTGACCTTCGAGCCGGTCGCGGAACGGGACGCCGTCGCCGGCCTCCATCGCGCCATCGCGCTCCGACGCACGAGCAGGACCCCCTTCAGCGGTGAGACGGTTCCCGAGCCGGTGCTGGAAGGACTGCGCGGCGCGGCCACGGCCGAGGGCGCTCGACTGGACTTCGCGGACGACTGGCGTGTGCAGGAACTCCTGGACGCCGTGTGGGACGCGGAGCAGTCCGAACGCTTCGCGCCGGGCGTGCGCGAGGAGATCGCGCGCTGGACGGCCGGGCGCGAGGGCACGGAGTTCGAGGGCATCCCCTCCTCGTCTCTCGGGCCGCGCCGCTACGACGGCCGGGCCCCGGTGCGGACCTTCCCCGGCCACGACGCCCGCCGGGACCGCGAGGGCGCGGTGTTCGAGTGGGCCCCGTGCCTGGCCGTGCTCGGCAGTCGCCGGGACCGTCCCCATGACTGGCTCGCGGCGGGGCAGGCCATGGAGCGTGTGCTCCTGCAGGCGACCTTGGACGGCCTGTCGACCTCGCTCAACTCGCAGGCACTCGAATGGCCCGAGCTGCGCTGGCTGATGCGCGATCCGCGGTCCGCGACGGCGTACCCCCAGATGCTGCTCCGGTTCGGATACGGTCCCGCCGTGCCCGCCACCCCGCGCAGGCCGGTGGAGGAGATTCTCACCGTCGAGTGACCGCGAAGCACGGCCCGTCGAGTGACCGCGAAGCACGGCGGATCCGCCTCGTTCGGCATCGACGGGCCGGTGGCACCGGCGCGGACGACCGTCTGGCGTGACGACGGTCGGCCGCGCGGACGACCGTCAGTCGTGGGGCACGATCGCGACGGGGGCGGCGGTGTGGTGGACCACGGCGTGGACGACCGGGCCGATGTGCACGCCCCAGGTGGTGGCGCGGCGCCGGAGGCCGACGACGACGAGTGCCGCGTTCCCGGACGCCTCGACGAGATCGTCCGCCGCCAGGCCGTGACGGCACCTGGTCTCGACCGCCACGCCGGGATACTTCTCGGTCCAGGGCGCCAGCGCCTCCTGTACACCGCCGCGGGCCTCGGCGCCGATCTCGTCCATCAGGACGTTGATGACACCGGTGGTGTCCGGCCCGTACAGCGGTGGCAACTGCCAGGAGTGCACCACACGCAGGCCGCTGCCGTGGCGGTCGGCGTGGGCGAAGGCATGGGCCAGCACGTCTCCGTCGGCCGGGAGGTCGAGTCCCACCACGACCTCGTCACCTGGGGACACCGCCTCCGCGGCTTCCTGCGACGGCTGGGCCCTGACGAGGACGACGGGACGCCGGATGTGCGCGAGGACCGCGAGGGAGACCGAGCCCGTGACGAAACCGGTGAGGCTGCCCAGGCCTCGTGACCCCAGGACCAGCAGGTCCGCGTCCTCACCTGCCGCGCACAGTTGCTCGACCGGTTCGCCCGACAGGAGAACGGTCTCCACTCGCAGTCCCGCCCGCCCGGACCGTACGTACTGTGCGGCGTCGTCGAGCAGACCGAGCGCCCGTCGGCGCCGTGCCTCGGGCTCGATGTGGCGGGTGAGCGGCCCGGCCCGGTCGCTTCCGACGTGGATCAGTCGCAGAGGAAGGTCGCGGATCACGGCCTCGTCGGCGGCCCACGCGGCCGCCGCCAGACTCTCACGTGACCCGTCGATGCCGGCGGTGACGGTGTGCGTCATGGCGGTCTCCTCCGTCGATGTGACAGGTGCTTCCACCCGTCACGCTGTCACGCGGCGCATGTCGGTGGGGAGGGGCCCAAGGGCCCTCATGAGGACCGTTCGGCCCTGACCGGAAGCGGGCGCCGGACGGCGCCGGCGGACACAGGTCACCGATCACCACGGCCGGTGGCGGTCGTGGGGGCGATGAGGTCGCAGCGCACGTCGACGACGCCTTCCACCGCCCGTGCGAGTCGTTCGACGACCGGGATGAGCGCGGGGTCGGCGACCGGCCCGGTGAGGGTGACGCGCCCCTTGTCGACGGTGACCCCGATGCCGGGGCGGGAGACGGGCAGGAAGCGGTCGACCACCTCGCGCCGCACCTCGGCCGCCAGGTCCTCGTCGGTGCGCAGGAAGATCTTGAGCAGGTCCGAGCGGCTGACGATGCCCTTCAGGACACCGTGCGCGTCCACCACCGGCAGACGTTTGACCGCGTGCTGCGCCATCAGGCGCGCGGCCTGGGGGAGCGAGGCGTCGGACGGCACGGTGACCGCGGGCGTCGTCATCAGGTCCCGCGCCGTGACGCCGCCCGCCTTGGCCCAGTCGGTCAGGTGCTCCCGCTGCCCGACGAGGGTCGCCTCGCTGTCGCGCAGCTCCTCCTTGTGCAGCAGATCCGCCTCGGAGACCACCCCGACGACCCGCCCCTGCTCGTCCAGGACGGGCACGGCGGTGACCCGCCACTGCTCCATGGCCCCCGTGATCTCCTTGAAGAGCGCGTCCGGTCCGACGGCGACGACGGTCGACGTCATCACGTCGCCGACCACGTGGTGGGGTGCACGCTGGCTCATGGCGATCCCTCCGGGCCGGCATCCGGACCTTCCGGTGCGACTTCCACCCTCACACGCCGGCGACGGCGGCCACAGGGCCGTTCGGACCGGTTCGGCAGGCCGCGCGACCCCTCATCGCCCGGTGGAATCGGGGCTGTCGGGCAGATGGAACCAGCGCTCTCGTCCCGGCTCCACGGTCACCCGGCGGTCACCCGGGAGGATCAGGTCGAGCGGGCCGTGCTGCGAGGCGGGCACCTCCACCCCGACGCGTCCGCGCACCACGTGCAGCCTGATCCCGCGGTGTCCCCGATAGCGGACCGGGAACGACAGCCGCTGAAGCTGCCGCAGCGGCACGGGGTCCAGGCGCAGCGCGGTGTCGGTGCACTCCAGGCCGGTCAGACCGCGCTGGACGAGGTCCAGCGTGCCTGCCATGGCACCCAGATGGATGCCCTCGGCGGTCGTGCCGCCCTGGATGTCGGCGACATCGCTGAGCAGTGCCTGCGAGCAGTACTCCCAGGCGTCCGCCCCCCGCAGGCGGGTGAGCAGCCAGCCGTGGACCAGGTTGCTCAGGGTGGAACCGTGGCTCGTGCGCCGACGGTAGTAGTCGACCGTCCGACGCCAGACGTCGTCGTCGACGGGGCACCCGAGGCGGTCGAACACCGCGTGCAACTCCCGCGGTGTGAAGAAGTATCCGAGGACGAGGGCGTCGGCCTGTTTGGAGGCCTTGTACCGGTTGACCGAGTCCGACTCGGCCTCCAGGATGCGGTCCAGCCGTCCGATGTCCCCATAGCGTGCGCGGTAGTCCGCCCAGTCGAGTTCGCGCAGCTGCTCGTATCCGGCGAACTGGCTGATCACACCGTCGTGGAAGGGCACATGAAGGCGACGGGTCAGATCCTGCCAGCGGTCCGTCTCGCCGGCGAGCGCCATGCCACCGAGCAGTTCGTCCCGCCTCGCGGGCGGGAGCGCGCCGACCAGGTCGAGCGCTCTGCCCAGCACCCAGGCCGCCGCGACGTTGGTGTAGGCGTTGTCGTCCAGCCCCGGGCGTTGTGATCCGGGGTACGCGTCGTGGTACTCGTCGGGACCCATGACGCCGCGAATGTGGTATCGCGCGTCGCTCGGGTCGTACTCGGCGAGGCTCGACCAGAACTGTGCGACGCGGAGCATCAGTTCGGCTCCGGGACCGTGGAGGAAGTCGTCGTCGCCCGTCGCCTGCCAGTAGCGCCAGACGTCGAGTGCGACGGCGGAGCCGACGTGCCGCTGGAGCCTGGACCGGTCCTCCAGCCACCGGCCGGAGCGCGGGTTGAGGTGAAGCCGCTGCGTCTCCTCCCGTCCGTCGCTGCCGCTCTGCCAGGGGAACATCGCCCCCCGGTGGCCCGCCCGGCGTGCGGCTTCGCAGGCCCGGGGCAGCCGTCTGTGGCGGTAGAGGACGAGTGAGCGTGCGAGGCCCGGGAAGTGCAGGTCCAGATACGGCAGGACGTAGGCCTCGTCCCAGAAGACATGTCCCCGGTAGGCCTCACCGGTCAGGCCCCTCGCGGGTACTCCGACATCGAGTCCGGTGGTGTGCGGGGAGACGCTCTGCAGGAGGTGGAAGAGGTGCAGATGCAGGATGCGGCCGGCCTCCCCGGGAACGGCGACCTCGCCCTCCCTCCACAGGTCGTCCCAGGCGGCACGGTGGGTGACGAGCAGCGCGTCGAAACCGGGTGTCGCGGCCAGCTCGGCGAGAGCCGCCGACAGCGGATCGGCAGGTGGCCGGTCCCGTGAGGTGTGCAGGCTGAGGATCTTGGTAACCGTCACCCGCCCGCCCCTCGCGACGGCGACCCTGCTCGACGTCGACACTCCCGTCGCCGTCGCGCTGTGCCGCACGTCGGCCCCCGCGACGACCGTACGCACGGCCATCCCGACCGCGATGCGGGACCGGGAGGTGCGGCAGGAGAGCCACTGCACGTCCTCGGGCGTGACGCCGGTCCGCAGATCGACGAGATGGCCGTTCGCGAGAGCGCGGTAGCGTTCGACGCCCGCGTTGACGACCGACCCGTCGAGTTCCGCGTCGATCTCGATGTCCCCGCTCCAGCCCAGTGCGCGCAAGGTGGTGCGCTGACCGGCCAGGTGCGGCGTTCCCATGTGGACGAAGCGGGTGTGCGTGACGGCCAGTCTGCGGCCCAGCCCGTCCTGGAACAGCCACCGCATGGTGAGCACGCCCGCGCGCAGGTCGAGCCGGACGCCGCTGTGCCGCAGACTGCGGTGGTCGGGCGAGAGCCAGTCACCGGGAGGGGAGCCGTCAGGACGGCGCCGGTACCGCAGGACCGACCAGTTCGGCAGGTTGACGAGGTCCTCGTTCTCCAGCGTCCTTCCGTCGACGGTGGAGCGCAGCCTGTTGTAGCAGCCGGCCGCGTAGAGACCCGGGTAGTGGACGGGAAGGGACGTGCACTCCGGAACGGATCCTCTGACAGCGAAGTATCCGTTGCCCAGCGTGCACAGGGTCTCGCGCAGCCGTTGGTGTTTGGGGTCGTATCCCCGATAGCTCCACTGCCAGACCGACTTCATGAACAGCCCCGTTCGCTTCCGGCCGGACGCCGTCTGCTCGCCGCCCGGCGCGCCGGGCGGCCCTCGCGCGGGCTCCACGCTGCCACCGGGACTCCCGTCCGGGCAGGGCCGGGCGGGTCCCGGTCCCGACCGAAGGTCCCGTCGGCGCGGTCACCCCCGCCGGGCCGGCCCCGGTCGGCCTGCCCGCCCGGGACCTTCGTCCCCTGCTGCCGGAGGATGCGGCCGAGTCACCATGGAGGCGTCCGCCTGGTGACACTGGAGGCCCCCATGGCCACCGATGGTCCGCGTCACGTCCCCGCCGGTCCGCTGGTGCGGCCTCTCGACATCACACGGAAGCGGGTCGACCGGGCGCTTCTGGTGGTGCTGTTGGTCGGACTTCCCTTCGTCACGGTGATCGTCGGAGTCTGGGCACACAGCGGCTTCGACCACAACCGTCAGGAACAGGTACGCGATCGACGCCCTGTCGCGGCACGACTTCTCGAGGACCCTCACGCGGTGGCGGACAGCAGCGGGGCGAACCGCGACGCCCGCGCGACGGTGCGCTGGCGGGACGCCGGAGCAGCTCGTACCGGTACGGCCGAGGTCTCCATGGACAAGCGGGCCGGTGACCGGGCCACGGTCTACGTGGACGAGGCCGGCGGCAATATCGTGAAGCCGCCTATGGACGCGTACGACGTGGCCGCCTCGACGGTAGCTGCCGCCGTTCTCGCGCCCAGCGGCTTCGTCGTGGTCTGGGGCTTGACCCGTGCCGCCATCCACTGGGCTCTGGACCGGCGGTGCTGTGCCGCGTGGGAGCGCGAGTGGGCCGCCGTGGAGCCCGTGTGGACACGGCACCGATGACCCTGACGCCCGGCACGTCGGGGCCGGTCGGCCCTGTCGGCGGGGCGCCGGCGCCCGGAGACTCGAAAGCGGGACCGGCCCTCCGCGCGACGGGCGGCCGGCACGGAACAAGGAGATGCCCCATGGTTCCCCCTACGTACACGGTGAGCGATGTGATGACACGGCGCGTCGTCGCGGTGCCGCCGGACGCGTCGTTCAAAGAGATCGTCACGGCCATGGAACGCTGGAAGGTCACCGCACTGCCGGTGCTGCAGAACGAGGACACGGTGATCGGCGTGGTGTCCGAGGCGGACCTGCTGCACAAGGAGGAGTACCGCGACAGGCCCCCCGGGCTGGTCGACACCATGCGCCACCCCCGGGCGGCCGAGCAGGCCGTCGCCCTGACCGCTCGCGACCTCATGAGCAGGCCGGCCGTCACGATCAGCGGCCGGGCGACGCTGGCGGAAGCCGCGCGACTCATGGCACACCGCCGTCTGAAGCGACTTCCCGTGCTCGACGCCTCCGGGCGCATCGAGGGGATCGTGAGCCGCGCGGACCTGCTGAAGGTCTTCCTGCGCCCCGACGAGACCCTCGCCGCGGAGATCAGGAGTGAGGTGGTCTCCCCACTCTTCGGGCACGAGGGAAACGATGTGCGCGTGGCCGTCGACAAGGGCGTGGTGACCCTCGCGGGTGCCGTGAGCGACAAGCGTCTGATCGCCGTGGCCGAGCGCCTGGCCCACTCGGTGGAAGGCGTGACGGGCGTCCACTGCACGCTGACCGCGGCTTCCTGACCGATCGGAACGGAGACGAGACATGCACCACCGGACCGTCGCGGAGCTCATGAGCAAACAGGTCGTTCGAGCCGGACGCGACATGACGTTCAAGGACATCGTCAGGCTGCTCGCCGACAACGACGTCACCGCCGTCCCCGTGGTCGACGAGCTCGACCGCCCCATGGGCGTGGTGTCCGAGGCGGATCTGCTCCGCAAGAGTTCGGCACTGCCCGATCCGGCCGGCCGGGTGCGGCCTCCGCACCTGGAGCCGTCGGAGACGGCCAAGGCCGAAGGCGCACGGGCCGAGGAACTCATGTCGGCTCCCGCGGTGTGCGCGCGCCCGGAGTGGACCGCCGCCGAGGCCGCACGCCTCATGGCCGTGCAGAACGTCAAGCGGCTTCCGGTCGTGGACGAGACGGACAGGCTGCAGGGCATCGTCAGCCGGGGCGATCTCCTGCGCGTCTATCTGAGGCGCGACGACGCCATCCGCGAGGAGATCACGGGCGACGTGCTCGAAAAGATGCTCGGTCTCACCCCGTCGGACATCACCGTCGAAGTGCGCGAGGGACAGGTCGTCCTCAGCGGGTCGGTCGCCGCCGCGGGGCTGGTACCGGTGATCGAGCGACTGTGCAAGAGCGTGGACGGCGTGGTCTCCGTGGCTCAGCGGATCACCGGCCCGGAGGGCGGGCCCTGGCGGCCGCCCTCCGTCGGGTGAAGCAGCGTGCCGACGACTCGTGTGCACCGAGACCCACCGCGCCGGAGAGGGGCCACGAGCGGGACGCGCGGTCGCGCCGGGCCGTCGGACCGGAGCGAGAACCCGAGACCGACGAGCCGGAAGGGGCTCCGCCATGACCGACATCAGCGCCCGCCGAACGGCCACGACACCGGCCGGCCGGCCGGACCGGGCAAGGGCGCCGGCGCCCGGCCCCGAGGCGGACAAGTTCCCCCGCGCGGAGGCACGGGAGACCCATACCGCGGTGGTCTTCTTCTTCCGTGACAGGGCCTACAAGGTCAAGAAGCCCGTCGACCTCGGATTCCTCGACTACTCCACCGTGGAGGCACGCAGGGAGGCGTGCGAGCGGGAGGTGGCGCTCAACCGCCGCTTCGCGCCGGACGTCTACCTGGGAATCGGGGAGTTCCGGGCCCCGGGAGCCGCGGTGCCCGAGCCCTGTGTCGTGATGCGCCGGATGCCGCAGGAGCGCCGCCTGGCGCGCCTGGTGCGCGACGGCGCCGCCGTCGACGATGCGCTGCGGGCCGTGGCACGGCTGCTCGCCGGCCGTCACGCGGAGGCCCTTCGGGGCGAAGACGTCGAGGAGCAGGGCACCCTCGCCGCGCTCTCGTCCCGATGGGAGGCGAGCTTCGCGCAGGTACGCTCCCTGACCGCCGGGGCGCCTCCTCCCGGCTGCGAGGAGATCGAGCGTCTGGTCCGCCGCTACCTCGCGGGCCGCGAGCCGCTGTTCCTTGCCCGCATCGGGCAGGGACGGGTGGTCGAGGGCCATGGCGACCTGCTCGCCGAGGACGTGTTCTGTCTCGACGACGGCCCTCGTGTGCTGGACTGCCTCGAATTCGACGACCGGCTGAGATACGTCGACGGCCTCGACGACGCCGCCTTCCTGGCCATGGATCTCGAACAGCTCGGATCTCCCGAGGCCGCCGCGCACTTCCTCTCCGCCTACTGCGAGTACTCGGGAGATCCGGCACCCCTCTCGCTCTGGCACCACTACGTCGCCTACCGGGCGTTCGTCCGGGCCAAGGTCTCCCTCATCCAGAACGCGCAGGGCGCCACCGGTGCCGACGCGGCGGCGGGCCGGCTGATCACCACCACGCTGCGCCACCTCCACGCGGCAGCCGTGCGCCTGGTGCTGGTCGGCGGTCTTCCGGGCAGTGGCAAGTCCACGCTCTCCGGGGCACTCGCCGACCGTCTCGGTGTCACCCTGCTCAGCAGTGACCGACTGCGCAAGGAACTCGCGGGCATCCCGGCCGAGCAGTCCGCCGCCGCCGGCTTCGGCGAGGGCATCTACTCCGCCGACTGGACGGAGCGGACGTACTCCGCGCTCCTGGACCGCGCGTCGTCCCTGCTCGCGGCCGGTGAGTCCGTGGTGCTGGACGCCTCGTGGACCGACGCCCGGCAGCGCGAAGCCGCCCGGCAGGTGGCCGAACGGGCTCACGCGGACATGGTGGCCCTGCACTGCCGGGTACCGGGCGGGATGTCGGCTGCCCGCCTCGCCGACCGGGCCCCGGGGATCTCGGACGCCGATCCCGGCACAGCCGCGGCGATGGCCGAGGCCGAGCCGCCCTGGCCGGCCGCCGTACCCATCGACACCAGCGGTGCGTTGGAGGCCGCGGTCGTCCGGGCCCTCTCGGCCGTCGGCCCCCGAGCCGAGGGACGGCCCACCGTGTTCCGCCGCCCCTACATGGAACCGGACTGAACACCGGCTGCGGCCCCGTGGCGGGTCCTGGGCACTGAGGGTCCGCGGTAGGGCCCGTTCGGCCCTCCCGTCCGCACAGGAACAGCGGTGCCATGGGAGAACAGGTCCCCGTGCCGGACGAGCGCAGGCGTCGGTCCGGCGGACACATCGTGCTGAGCGTCGGGAGGCAGACTGATGCGCTGGGATCCGCTGCCCAAGACCGCGGCGTCACGTGTGACGCCGAATCTGGCCGACTACGCCGAAGCCCGGTCGGAGTTCACCTGGGACCGGGCCCGCGCCGCCCTCGCCGGGCTTCCCGGCGGTGGGCTCAACATGGCCTACGAGGCCGTCGACCGCCATGTGCGCGACGGAGCGGGGGACAAGGCCGCCCTGCTGTGCGTGGCGCCCGACGACTCCGTGTCGACCGTGACCTACGCCGACCTCGCCGACCGGTCGTCCCGCTTCGCGAACGTGCTGTCCTCTCTGGGCATCGGCCGCGGGGACCGGGTCTTCACCCTGCTCGGTCGCGGCCCCGATCTCCACGCGGTGGTCCTGGGAACGCTGAAGAACACCAGCGTCCTGTGTCCCCTCTTCACGGCCTTCGGCCCTGATCCGGTGGCACAGCGACTGCGACTCGGCGACGCCCGCGTGCTGGTGACGACCGCGGCCCTGTACCGCCGCAAGGTGGCCGCGCAGCGCGAACGGCTCACCCACCTCGATCACCTCCTCATCGCCGGCCCCGGCTGCGAGGACCTGCCCGGCACGCGGTCCCTCGACATGCTGATGGCCGCCGCCCCCGGGCACTTCGCCATCCCGCCGACCTCGCCCGGCGACATGGCCCTGCTGCACTACACCAGCGGAACCACGGGGAGCCCGAAGGGCGCGGTCCACGTCCACGAGGCGGTCGTCGCGCACTACGCCACGGCCGCCTACGCGCTCGACCTGCACCCGGACGACGTGTACTGGTGCACCGCGGACCCGGGCTGGGTCACCGGCATGTCGTACGGCATCGTCGCCCCGCTCGTCCACGGTGTGACAGCCGTCGTCGACCAGGGCGAGTACGACGCGCGGCGCTGGTACCGGATCCTCGGCGGGCAGCGGGTCACCGTCTGGTACACGGCTCCCACGGCGCTGCGGATGCTCATGCGCAGCACACCCCGCGAAGGCCCCTACGACCTGCCGCGCGCATACGACCTGTCCGCTCTGCGGCTGATCGCCTCCGTGGGGGAACCCCTCAACCCGGAAGCGGTCGTCTGGGGCCGGGACGTGCTCGGTCTCCCGGTCCATGACAACTGGTGGCAGACCGAGACGGGCGCCATCATGATCGCGAACTTCGCGGCCTGCGAGATCAGGCCGGGCTCGATGGGGCGGCCGCTGCCCGGGGTCGAGGCGGCGGTGCTCGTCCGGGGCGAGGACGGACGCGCGCGGGTCACCGACGGCCGGGTCACCGAGGTCGAACGCCCGGACACCGAGGGCGAGCTGGCGCTGCGGCCCGGATGGCCGTCCATGTTCCGCGGCTACCTCCACGAGGAGGAGCGCTACGAGGCCGCGTTCGCCGGCGGCTGGTATCTGACCGGTGACGTGGTCCGGCGGGACGCGGAGGGCTGGTACTGGTTCGTCGGGCGCGCCGACGACGTCATCAAGTCGGCGGGACACCTGATCGGACCGTTCGAGGTGGAGAGCGTGCTGATGGAGCACGCCGCCGTCGCCGAGGCGGGGGTGATCGGGCGGCCGGACCCCGTCGTCGGCGACATCGTCAAGGCCTTCGTCTCCCTGCGGCCCGGCGTCGACCCGACACCCGCTCTGGAGCGGGAGCTCCTGGCGTTCGCCCGCGGCAGGCTGGGCCCCGCGGTCGCGCCGCGGGAGATCGCGTTCGACCAGGATCTCCCGAAGACCCGCAGCGGCAAGGTGATGCGCCGCGTGCTGCGCGCGAGGGAACTCGGCCTGCCCACAGGCGATCTGTCCATGCTGGAGGGATCCTCATGACCCGCGAGACCCGGAGCCGGACGACGGCCGAGCCGAGGAAGCCGTCGAAGAAGACGGCGAAGAAGCCGGCCCGGAAGAAGACGCCCACCGCCGGACCCCGCCCGCACGCCGGGCCGGACGCGGACCGCGTCCGCCTGCTGGAGTCTATGCTCCGCATCCGGCGCTTCGAGGAGCGGTGCGTCGAGCTCTACAGTGCCGCCACGATCCGGGGCTTCGTGCACCTGTACATCGGTGAGGAGGCGGTCGCCGTCGGCGTCAACGACGCACTGGGCCCGGACGACTCGGTCGTCGCCACCTACCGCGAACACGGCCACGCGCTCGCCCGCGGCGTTCCCGCCGAGGCGATCATGGCCGAGATGTACGGCAGGACGACCGGCTGCAGCGGTGGCCGCGGCGGCTCCATGCATCTGTTCGACGCGAGCCGGCGCTTCTACGGCGGCAACGCGATCGTCGCCGGAGGACTGCCGCTCGCCGCGGGCGTCGCCCTCGCCGACCACATGCGCGGACTCGACCGTGTGACCTGCTGCTTCTTCGGCGACGGCGCCTTCGCCGAGGGCGAGTTCCACGAGACGGCGAACCTCGCCGCCCTGTGGCGGCTCCCGCTCCTGCTGGTCTGCGAGAACAACCTCTACGCCATGGGCACGGCGATCGGCCGGCACGAGGCCCAGACCGACCTCGCCGCACGCGCCGGCTCCTACGGCATGGTCGCCTGGGCCGTGGACGGGATGGACGCCGAAGCCGTCGCCGCGTCCGCGCGCCGGGCCGTCACCGCCATCCGGGGCGGGGCGGGCCCGCACTTCATCGAGGCCCGCACCTATCGGTTCCGCGCGCACTCCATGTACGACCCCGACCGCTACCGCGACCGCGCGGAGATCGAACGGTGGAAGGCACAGGACCCCATCGGCCTGCTGCAAGCACGCCTGCGACAGGAGACCGCGCTGGACGACGGCGATCTCGCGGCCATGGAACAGCGCGTCCTCGACGAGCTGGAGAGCGCCGTCGCCGCGGCTGAGGCAGCGCCCGAGGAGCCCGTCGCGGACCTCCTCCGCCATGTCACCAGCCGTCCGCCGGAGGTGAACTGACATGACCACCGCCCCGCCCGAAGACGCCGTGACCACCTACCGCGAAGCGATGCGGGACGCCCTGCGCGAGGCACTGAGCGGGGACGAACGCGTGTTCCTCATCGGCGAGGACGTCGGACGCTACGGCGGATGCTTCGGCGTCAGCCTCGGCCTGCTGGAGGAGTTCGGCCCCGAACGCGTCCGTGACGCACCCCTCTCGGAGTCCGCGTTCGTCGGCGCGGGCATCGGAGCGGCGCTGGCCGGGATGCGGCCGATCGTCGAGATCATGACCGTCAACTTCAGCCTGCTGGCGCTCGACCAGATCCTCAACAACGCCGCCACACTGCTGCACATGTCGAACGGCCAGCTGCCCGTCCCCGTGGTCATCCGGATGACCACGGGCGCTGGCCGGCAGCTCGCCGCACAGCACTCCCACAGCCTGGAGGGCTGGTACGCGCACATCCCGGGCATCCGGGTGCTCACTCCGGCCACGGTCGAGGACGCGCGCTACATGCTGCCCGCCGCGCTCGCCGATCCGGATCCCGTGCTGATCTTCGAGCACGGCAGCCTGTACAACGCCAAGGGCGCGCTCCCGCGGTCCGGCACCACGGCCGGACTGGACAGGGCCGCCGTCCGCAGGTCCGGCACGGACGTCTCCCTGATCACTTACGGTGGCTCTCTGCCCAAAGCCCTGAGCGCGGCCGACGCACTGGCACAGGAGGGCATCGAGGCGGACGTGGTCGATCTGCGCACCCTTCGCCCCCTCGACACGGAGACCGTCGCCGCCAGTGCCGCCCGCACCCACCGGGTCGTGGTCGTCGACGAGGCATGGCGCACGGGAGGCATCGGCGCCGAGGTGTCCGCACGCGTCGCCGAGGACTCGTTCTACGACCTGGACAGCCCGGTGGAGCGCGTCGGCTGCGCGGAGGTGCCCATCCCCTATGCGCGCCAGCTGGAGGAAGCCGCACTTCCGCAGCCCGCCGACATCGTCGCGGCCGTGCACCGGGCGGTGAACTGACCATGGCCGAATTCACGATGCCGTCCCTCGGCGCGGACATGGAGGAGGGCCTGCTGCAGGAGTGGCTGGTCCATCCCGGCGACCACGTCGGCAGGGGCGATGCCGTCGCCGTGGTCGAGACCGCCAAGTCGGCCATCGAAGTGGAGTGCTTCGAGACGGGCACCGTGGGCGCCCTCCTCGTGGAGCCCGGTACGACGGTGTCCGTCGGTACGGTCCTTGCCACGATCGAGACCGAACCCGAGGCGGCGGAGGCCCGTGCGAATCCACGCCGTACACGGCGAGCCGCGCCCCCTGCCGACGAGGGGCGAACCGAGCGCGAGCACAGTGCCGCGAAGGCTCCGGACCTGCCGCCGGCCGAGGCGCCCGAACCCCCCGTCGCCCCCGATCGCCTGGAAGCGGGGCCTCTCCTCCGCCGTGACGCCGAGCGCGCCGGAGTCGACCTCGCGTCGGTGCACGGCTCGGGCCCCGGCGGGCGGGTGACCCGGCACGACGTCGAGCGGGCCGGTGAGGACTCCGCCGCGGCCCGTCCGCCGGCACGCCGGCAGGTGACACCCCTGGCCCGCCGTCTCGCCGGCGAGCTGGACGTCGACCTCGCCGAGATCGGAGGGACGGGCAAGAACGGTGCGATACGCGCCGGTGACGTGCGCAGAGCCGCCGCGGGACCGCGCACCGAGACCGCGCCCCGGCCCACCGCGCCCACGCCGACGCGCGAGGAGCGGCCGACCCCGATGCGCCGGGCGATCGCTGACCTCATGACCCGGGCCAACCGCGAGATCCCGCACTACCACCTCGCCACGACCATCGACCTGCACCCCGCCATGGAATGGCTGCACGAGCACAACCGCAACAGCCCCGTGGACCGACGCCTCCTTCCGGCAGCACTGCTGATCAAGGCGACGGCACGGGCGGCCGCCGAAGTGCCCGACCTCAACGGCTTCTGGATCGACGACCACTTCGAGGCGGGCTCCGGCGTCCACGTCGGCGTCGCCGTCTCCCTCCGGGGCGGCGGCCTCGTCGCACCCGCACTGCACGACGCGGACACGCTGGAGGTCACCGCCCTCATGGCGGCCCTGAAGGACGTGGTCGTCCGCGCCCGCGGCGGGCGCCTTCGCGGCTCGGAGGTTTCCGGCGCGACGATCACGGTCACCAATCTCGGGGACCAGGGCGCCGAAGCCGTTTTCGGTGTCATCCACCCTCCGCAGGTCGCACTGGTCGGCTTCGGCCGGGTCGTCGACCGCCCGTGGGCGGTGGACGGGCTGCTCGGAGTCCGGCCCGTGGTGACAGCCACCCTCTCCGCTGACCACCGGGCGACCGACGGGTCCGTCGGAGCCCGGTTCCTCAGCGTCGTCGACCGTCAACTCCAGAGCCCGGAGCACCTGTGAACCACGCGGACGCACTCGCCCTCGTCAGAGAATCGCTCGCCGCCGTCGTCCCCGGCCCCGAGCCGGACGGCCTCGGACCCGACGAGCCCTTCCGAGAGGCACTCGACATGGACTCGCTGGACTTCCTGCGGTTCGTCGAGACCCTCGCCGAACGGGCCGGAGTGTCCATTCCGGACGAGGACACCTCCCGTCTCACCACTCTCACGGACAGCGCCGCGTTTCTCGCCGAGCGCGCGAGCTGACGGTGGCGCGTTCCTCGCCGAGCGCGCGAGCTGACCGCGGCGTTCTCCGGCCGGGGCCGTGATCCGCGCGGCCCGGCGGCGAAGGCCGCCGGACACGGGTCGTCACGCGTGGTGGCCCGCCGGCAGCACTTCCGGGGTGCCGAACCGCACGGACGCGCCCAGTGAGAACAGGACGCTGACCGGGTTCCCCAGCGGCGGGCCGAGTCCTGCCGCTTCGACCAGGGACGTCTCCCAGCCCAACAGGCTGCACCGCCGGAACTCCCAAGCGGTGTGGGTGTTGGGCAAGTAGTAGGAGCGCCCCAGGAATCCGGCGTGGAGACCCCAGCGCCAGGTGAGGAAGGCGTCCAGGGGTCCAGGCGGCACGGCCTCCCGCCCGACGTCCAGCCACACCCGCCCGCCGGGCCGGGCCGGGTGTCCTCGGCGGCGGGTGCGGTACAGCAGCCGGCTGTCGTACCAGCGGCGCGAGGTGCGCGCCCAGCGGTACGGAAGCCCGAAGCCCGCTCGGGCCGCGAGGACGGGAAGCAGCCGGTCGCAGTCGAGGGAACGGAAGACCACTCCCCGGCGGCCGAGGGCGTCGCGGCTGTACAGGCGCACGTTGACCTCGTCGAAACTCCCCAGATAGGGTAGCGGCGGTGTGCGGCCCAGGGCGAGGTCCTCCATACGGAAGAACACCAGGCCCACGTAGGCCCTGCCGTGGTGCAGGTCGGGAACCGTACCGGCCGGCAGCAGCCGGGCGACCTCGAACGGGTCGGCCTCCCAGTGCAGGAACACGACGTCCGTCCAGCGCTGGGTGAACAGGACGCGGCGCAGTCGGTGAGGCGCCTGCGCCGTGAGCGGCTCGGCGCCGGTACGACGGGATACCCCTTGCCGGGCCTCGTGGCGTGCTGCCATGGCGTCGAACCTCCGACGGAGACGGGGCAGGGGTCTCTTCAAGAGCCACTACACCGGCCCGCGTCCGGGCGGATGCACACCGGCCGTGTGGCGTGCGGTCCGACGGCACGGCGCGTGCGACCGTCCGACGGCAAGGATCCCCCCGTACAGGGGACCTGCGCATCCGGTGGCCGACCGCCCTGTGAAGTGGGCGTGGGCGGTCGAAACCGCCGGGGCCTTCGGCGGGAGAGTCGCATGAACGGTACGGCAATGGACACGACGCTTCCGGCCCCCGGGCACCCCGACGGCACCGGGGCGCCGGCGGCGCGTGGGCCGGCGGACGGCGAAGCGGCCCCCAGCTGGCACGCGCTCGGCCTCCCGACCATGTCGTCGATGCTCCTCCAGTCCTTCGCCCGGCAGGGCAGCCACAGCTACGCGGCACGCTGCCAGTGGCCGCGACTGCATCCGCTCAACGACCGCATGCCCGTGGTGCGGCACCATCCTCTGCTCATGCTGGAATCCACCCGTCAGATCGCCCTGGCCCTCGCCCGGTGGTACCCGGCGCCCGCCGGCCACCCGCCGTGCGAACCCGTCTCGGCCGGCCTCGGACTGCGCCCCGAGAGCTGGCCCGGGGAGCGCGGCTGCGCCACGGACCTGCAGGTCCGGATCGGTGTGAGCGACCTCCTGGCGAGCGGGACCGGCGCCGCCGCGTTCCGCGTGACGGCCGAATACCTGCACGGCGGGGTACCCATCGGCTCCTGCACCGTGAAGCTGGCCGGCCGGGTACCCGAGGTGCCCCCGGCAGGCGATGTGCCGCTCCCCGGGCTGCTCCATCCGCCGGCGGCTGCCGTGGGTGCCGGGTGCGAGGGAGACGTCCTGCTGGCGAGGGGCGCGCAGGGGAGGCTGGTGATCGCCCCGCGCGATCCGGGTCACCCGGTGCTGCTGCCGGGTGCGCCGTCGTCGCTGACCGCGACGGCGGTGCTGGAGGCGGGACGGCAGGCGGTGCTGCTGACCAGCGGGCGGACCTCCGCCGCCGTGGCCGGTCTGCGCCTCGACCTGACGCATCGGGTCCCGGTCCGCGGAGCTCGTGTCGACGTGGCCTGGGAGCACGGCGGCAGTCGTTTCCTCGTCACGTCCGGGGGAGTCGTCGCGGCGACGGGTTCGGTCGTGTTCGTGCGCTCCTGACGGGATCCGGCGACGCAGGTCGCGGGGCCCCATGGCCCCGTTCCCACGGGCGACCGGCCGCCGCCGGGGGGCCGACCGGCCCTGTGCGCCGAGCCGTGGCGAGCGCACCGTGGAACTGTCCCGCCCGGGAGGAAATGGGGTGAGGGACATGATGCTCTGGTACGGAGACGGCATGAACGGCTGGGGCTGGTTCACCATGGCGGCCGGGACCGTCCTCTTCTGGGCCCTCCTCATCACCGCCGTCGTCCTGGTCTTCCGCGCACTGGACCGCACCGCCGGACCCGCCGAACACACCGAACGCTCCGGCCGTGCCGAAGGGGTCCGCCCGGCGACCCCGGAGCGGATACTCGGCGAGCGGCTGGCACGCGGTGACATCGACGAGGACGAGTACCGCAGGCGCCTGAGCGTCCTGCGCAGTGCGGAGCCGTAGATGCACCGGGGTGCGGACGGGAGTACGCCGGGACACTCTGGAGACATGGCCGGTGGGACGCCCGGCCGTCCGGGCAGCCGTCACGACGCGTTCCGGAGCCTGCGAGCACGGAACGGCGCCCGCGGCGGCTCATTGCCCGCCGCACTGGAACGCCACCGGGCCCGTACCCCCGAACCGCCGCAGACGTGGGCGCCGGAGGTCGCGTCCGCGACCGGGCTGCCGGCCGCCGCCGGACTGGGACCGGCTACCTACTTCGCGGACCTCGCCGCCCCGCACGGAGAACGCCATGTGCGGGTGTGCACCGCGACCGCCTGCTTCGCCGCCCGCTCCGGCCGGCACCTTGGCGAGATCGAGGAGGCACTCGGCGTGGCAGCCGGACAGGCGGACGAATCCGGCCGGACCTCGCTCCAGACCGTGCGCTGCCTCGGCTACTGCTACGCGGGTCCCGCCGCGCTCGACGGCACGGGCCCCTGCACCGGCCCCCGCGTAGCCGCACAGCTCACCGGCCGGGAGCCGCGGCAGGCACCCGCAATCCCCGCGACCGACGCCACAGGGGACCCGGTCCTGCTCGCGGGCATCGTGGCGGGCGCATCCGCCTGGGCGACGTGGCATCGCGTAGCGCACGGTCTCGGCGCCGCGGACGTGCGGCGGGAGATCGGCGTCTCGGGGCTGCGCGGCCGCGGTGGCGCCGGGTACCCGGTGGCCGCGAAGTGGAATGCCGTCGCGGGAATGCCGGACGTGGTGGTCGTCGCCAACGGCGACGAGGGCGACCCCGGGTCGTACGCCGACCGGCTGCTGATGGAGGAGGATCCCGAACGGGTCCTCGAAGGACTGGCCCTCGCCTGCCACGCCTGCGGTGCCGCACGCGGCTTCGTCCTCGTGCGGTCGGAGTACCCGCGGGCCCAGGCGAGGCTGCGCCGCGCCGCACACCGCGCCGCGGAGGCGGGCGAACTGGCCCGCACCCCCGGTGAGGCCGGGGCCCGGCCATACGTGGAGATCGTCGAGGGCGCGGGATCATACGTCACGGGGGAGGAGACAGCGCTCATCGCCCGCCTGGAAGGCGCCCGGGGTTGCGCCCGCCCCCGCCCGCCCTACCCGACCGACCACGGACTGTGGGACGCGCCCACGGTCGTCAACAACGTGGAGACGCTGGCGGCCGTGCCCTGGATCGTCGGTCGCGGGGGAGCTGCCTATGCCCGGCGCGGTGCCCCGGACGAGACGGGTACGAAGCTCGTCTGCCTCTCCGAGCGGTTCGCCCGGCCGGGCGCCTACGAGGTGGAACTCGGCACGCCGGTCTCCGACATCGTCACGCGGCTCGGCGGCGGCCTGGGGGACGGCCGCGAACCGGCCGCCCTCCAGATCGGCGGCCCCCTCGGCGGCTTCCTTCCGGGCGACGACCTGGACGTCCCCCTCACCTCGCGGGACCTCGCGGAGCACGGTGCCGCCCTCGGCCACGCCGGAATGGTCGCCTTCGACACCGAAATCGAGCCCTACGAACTCCTGCGCCACGTATGGGAATTCGCCGCCGAGGAGAGCTGCGGTGCCTGTGCCCCCTGCCGGACGGGCACCCGCCGCGGGCTCGGTCTCGCCCGTGCCGGTACGGCACCGGGAGAGGCGTACGGACCTCTGGTGCGGCTCATGGGCGAGGCGAGCCTGTGCGCCTTCGGCCGCCGGGTACCCGCCGCCGTCCGCAGCCTCGCCCGTGCCTACGGGAGCGCACTCGCGGGGTGGGACCGATGACGCGGCTGCGGGTCGACGGCGTGCCGGTCGAGCTGCCCGCCGGGGCCACCCTCCTCGACGCGGTCCGTGCGGTCGGCGCCGAACTGCCCACCCTGTGCCACGACGACCGCCTGCCGCCCGCCGGCTTCTGCCGGACGTGCCTGGTGGACGCCGACGGCCGGACCGTCGCCGCCTGCGTCACACCCGCCACACCCGGCATGACGGTCGACACCGGGAACGAGCACGTGCGGGAGCTGTGGCGGGACGCCGTCGCCCTGATCGCCTCGACGCTGCCGCGGCGCGCCCTGGCGGAGGCATCGCCCAGCGAACTCGCCGAGACCTGCCGCCTCCTGGACATCGATCCGGACACCGCCGCCGCCTCCCCGGGACACGAACCCGACGACAGCCACCCTTATGTGCGCCTCGATCCGGATCTCTGCATCGCCTGCGGGCGGTGCGTCCGGATGTGCTCCGACGTGCAGGGGACCTTCGCCCTCACCCTGACCGGACGCGGCGCCGACACGGTGGCCGCCCCGGGCACGGGCGGGCCGTGGGCGGAGTCCGACTGCGTCTCCTGCGGCGGATGCGTGGACACCTGCCCCACCGGCGCGATCACCCAGCCCGGCCCTGCCGCGGGGCTCACGTCCCGTCGGCCCGAGCCCGCACCGGTCCGCACCACCTGCGGCTACTGCGGAGTCGGCTGCGCCCTCGACGTCGTCGTCCGCGAGGGCGAGGTCGCCGCCGTCCTGCCCGCCCGCGACGGACCGGTCAACCGGGGGCACGCCTGCGTCAAGGGCCGGTTCGCCCACGGCTACCTCACGTCGTCGGAACGTCTCACCGAGCCCTTGGTGCGCCGGGGCGGAGTCCTGACGAGGGTCGGCTGGGACGAGGCGCTCGGCGTCGTCGCCTCCGGCCTTCGGGCCGCCGTCGGACAGGGTGCCCCCGACGCCGTCGCGGCCATCTCCTCCGCCCGCGCGACCAACGAGGAGAACTACCTAGTCCAGAAGTTCGTGCGCACCGTCATCGGCACGAACAACGTCGACAACTGCTCGCGCCTGTGCCACGCCCCGTCCGCCGCCGGCC
This sequence comes from Streptomyces zhihengii, assembly GCF_016919245.1. Classification (NCBI taxonomy): domain Bacteria; kingdom Bacillati; phylum Actinomycetota; class Actinomycetes; order Kitasatosporales; family Streptomycetaceae; genus Streptomyces; species Streptomyces zhihengii. The sequence goes on from NZ_JAFEJA010000002.1 coordinate 2,315,920, forward strand.
TCACGGCCTCCTTCGGACGCGCGGGCGGCACCGACTCCTTCGACGACGTCGAGCAGGCCGACTGCCTTCTCGTCGTCGGAGCCAACCCCGTCGAGGCCCACCCCGTCGTGGGCGCACGGCTCCTCCAACGCGCCCTGGACGGCGCCGTCCTCGTCGTGGCCGACCCCCGCGGGGTCGGACTCGCCCGCCACGCCGACGTCCATCTGCCCAACCGGCCGGGCACCAACGTCGCGCTCTTCCACGGGCTCGCGCACGTGCTCGTCGACGAAGGGCTGACCGACCCCGGATTCCTGCGCGACCGCGCGGCCGGACTCGACGAACTCACCCCACTGCTCGCGGAGTACCCGCCCGCCCGGGTGGCCGCGATCACCGGCGTCCCGGCCCGCGACATCGTCGCAGCCGCCCGCTACTACGGGCGGGCCGAACACCCCGCGATCGTCTACGGACTCGGCGTCACGGAGCACCTTCACGGCACCGACGGTGTGCGCGCCCTGGCCAACCTGCCCATCCTCCGGGGCGCGGTGGGCGCCACCGGACGGGGATTCGGCATCACCCCCCTGCGCGGACAGAACAACGTCCAGGGAGCGTCCGACATGGGTGCGCTGCCCGATCTGCTTCCCGGCTACGGCCATGTCACCGATCCCGCCGCACGCGCCCGTGCCGAAGCGGTCTGGGGCCGCCCCGTCCCCACGACACCGGGGCTGCGGATCCCGGCGATGTTCGACGCGGCCCGCGACGGCCGGCTGCGCGCCCTGTGGATCATCGGTGAGGACGTCTGCGCCACCGACCCGGACAGCACCCGGGTCGCCGAAGCGCTCGACGCCTGCCCCCTGGTCGTCGTCGACGAGCTCTTCGCAGGGGAGACGGCCCGCCACGCGGACGTCGTCCTCCCCGTGGCGTCCTGGCTGGAGAAGGACGGGACCTTCGTCAACTTCGACCGCCGGTTCCAGCGGGTGCGCACGGCCGTCGGGCCGCCCGGCGGCGCGCGCACCGATTTCGCCGTGGTTCACGCGGTGGCCGCGGCGATGGGCGCCGACCTCGGCTGCCGCACCCCTGCCGCCGCGCTCGCCGAGTGCGGGCGCCTGGCCCCCGACTTCGCCGGGATCTCGCACGAACGCCTCGACCGCGAAGGGGCACTGCACTGGCCCTGCCCCTCGCCCGACGCCCCCGGAGAAGCCACTCTGTACGCCGGGACGTTCGCCACATCCGACGGGCGCGCCCATCTCGCGGCCCCTCCCTATCTGCCCCCGGGCGAGGAACCGGACGCCGACTACCCGCTGCTGCTCGTCACCGGACGCCGCTGGGCCCACTACAACTCCGGCAGCATGACCCGGCGCGGGGCCAACCTCGGCCTCGACCCACAAGGACACCTCGATCTCCATCCGGAGGACGCCGCACGCCACGGAGTGCGCGACGGCGCCCCCGTCGTCGTCGACAGCCGGCACGGACAGGCCAGGCTCACCGCCCGGGTGGGCGGCGACCTCGCCCCCGGACAGGTCTTCTGCGCCTTCCACTTCCCCGACGAGCACGTCAACTCCCTGACCTCCGGGCACGCCGACACCGCGACCTCGTGCCCCGAGTACAAGGTGACGGCCGTGCGGTTGCGACCAGCCCAGGAGTGAGCCATGACCAGTGGAACCCACCACGACGACAAGGAACGCGCGGGTCTGTGGGCCCGGCTCGGCGACCGGCTGGTCGTCGGGGGTTCCACCGTGGGAGACGAGGGGCGGGACGGTGAGGTCGTCGGGCTCCACCATGCCGACGGCACCCCGCCCTACGACGTCCGGTGGTCGGACACGGGACACGTGACGCTGGTCTTCCCCGGCCCGGACGCGCGGGTCCAGCACTTCCCGCACCGGGACGGGAACGGACACGGAGCACACGACGGATAGGGCGTCAGCGACGCGGAAGGCGGTGGAGGCAATGGTCTCGCCAGTGGTGGTGGGCGTCGACGGTTCCGACGCCGGTTTCACGGCACTGGACTGGGCAGTCGACGAGGCGAAACGGCACGGCTGCCCGCTGCGCATCCTGCACGCCTCGCTGTGGGAGCGGTACGAAGGCGTGACGCCGGCCCTGACCACGCACCGGCCCTCGGGCCAGGTCTTCGCCGAGAACGTCGTCGGCACGGCCGCCGAACGCGCGGGACGCCGCGCGCCGGGCCTCGCCATGACGACCGACGTCGTCCCCGAGGACGCGGCCGGCGCGCTTCTGCGCGCGGGGCACGGTGCGCTGATGCTGGTCGTCGGCTCCCGCGGACGCGGAGAACTTGCCGGACTCCTGCTCGGCTCCGTCGGCCTCCTCGTGGCCGCGCGCTCCCACGGACCCGCCGTCGTCGTCCGCGGTGACCGGCGGGCCCTCGACGCGCACCACGGCCGAGTCGTGCTGGGCGTCGGGGACCACGACGTGGACTCGCCCGCGGTGCGGTTCGCCTTCCGCGAGGCGGCGGCACGGAACGCGGACCTCGAAGCCGTCCGCCTGTGGCGCCGCCCGGGCTTCACACCTGCCGGCCACCCGCTGCTGCCCCACGAGTCCGACGCCGACTTCGAGCACAGGACCGGGCAGTTCCTCGACAAGGCCCTGGAGACGGCGGCACGCGAGCACCCTCAGGTCGCCGTGCGCGCGCGAACGGCCGAGGGCCCCGCCCACCGGAGACTGACCGAACTCTCCGCAGCCGCCGACCTGCTCGTCGTCGGGGCACAGCGCAGAGAGGGCGTCATCGGGCTCGAACTCGGCCGTGTCGCCCACCGCGCCCTGCACCACGCGGCGTGCCCGGTCGCCGTCGTCCCGCGGCACTCCCCGGCCGTTCCGTGATCCGGGGGAGAGCGCCGGCCGACGGGGCGGGCCCGACACAGGAGTGATCATGGCGGACTCGGGGGCAGGTTCGGCCGGCCCGGTCAGCTTCCCCGAGAAGGGCCTGTTCGGCCCTCCTGAACAGCCCTCAGGGCACTGCGCCGCCCGGAAGCGGAGCGGGAGAGTGGGAGTGAGGACGCAGGGGCGGTCGTCATGGCCCGATCTTCACGGCGGAGCCCGCTCCGCCCGGAGCAAGGAGAGAGACGATGACCGGAGACAAGGTGGAACGCAGGCACAGCCTGTTCCCCGATTTCAACGACTGGTTCAACCGCGAGTTCCCGGGCCTGCCCGGCTGGCGCCCGGGCGGCGCCGCGCACTCCATCCCCGTGGAGGTGACCAGTGGCGACGGTGGCTATGTCCTGCGCGCCGAGCTGCCCGGAATGGGTCCGGACGACGTCACCGTCACCGTCGACGAGAATCTGCTGACGGTGAGCGCGGAGCACACGGAGAGCGAGGAGGACAAGGATCACTCTGAGTTCCGCTACGGCTCGTTCCGCAGGACCGTGAGGCTGCCCGCCACGATCCCCGCCGAGGACGTCGACGCCTCCTACCAGGACGGGATCCTCACCGTCCGCGTCCCCATGCCCGAGGAGCGGACCGGGACCCGGCGCACCGTCCCCGTACGGCGGGCGGACGAGGAGTCGTAGGTCCCGAGGCCGGACGTGCCCTCCCGGCGTGCGACTGCGGGCACCGCGTCACCGCGTGCGCGCTGTCATCCCTCCCGCCGCGAGGGCACGTCCGCTTGCGGGCCGGTACCGCTTGTGTCGGGCGACGTACGGACGGCGACGACCCCCTCGACCGATCGGCAGAGCCGCGCCACGTCCGCGGCGGCCCGTTCACCGGTGTCTCCGCTCACGGTCACGACACCGTCCCTCACCTGGACGCGGATCGTCTCCGCTGCCGACGGCACGCCGCCGAGCACCGCACCGACGATCTCGCCGTGAATCGCCTCGTCGCTGCGGAGATAGGGCCGCAGCAGGTCTCTGCGACTGACGACACCCGCGAGTCCACCGTCGCTGCTCGTCACGATCAGGCGCTTGACACCTTCGAGTTGCATGTGCCGCGCGGCCTCCGTCAGGTTCCAGTCCGCTGATGCCGTGATCACCGGCGCACTCATCAGATCGGCTGCGGTTTCCGCCTCGGGCAGTCCCCGCTCCTGGGACAGCAGGCGCACACCCCGCCATGCGCCCTCGACGCCGGGGAGCTCCGCCACCGATCGAAGGAGGTCGGCCTCGGAGACGACACCGATCGGCCGGTGGCCTTCGTCCACGACGGCGACCGCCGAGACGGCCTGGTCGTGGAAGATCCGGGCGATCTTCTTGAACGGTGCGTCGGGGGCGACCGCCACCACATCGGTCGTCATGACGTCCGAAACGGTGTGGTGCTTCATGGACCTCCTCCTCCCGGACGAATTCCGTCACATACCAGGGTTTCGTCCTGCGCCCGCCACAGGCAGAGTCCGGACGGCCCCCTATGCGGTCCGAAGGGCCCTGCCAGGCGACTCGACCCGGTGCCGCTGCCGGTGTTGCCGTCCGGCGGAGCACGATGCGCCTGTCCCGCCCGGATTCCCCGCCCGGATTCCCCGCCCGGGGGGACGCGGCATCGGACGACCCTTCTCCCTCCCGGGTGCCGCGCGGGGCGACGAGAACTCAGGCGACAGCCAGTCGGCTGTCGATCACGCCTTCGACTCCTTGTGCCGCTCGGGCCAGGAGGGGGGCCAGCGACGGGTCGCTGAGCCGGCCGGACAGGGTGACCACGCCCTCGTCGACGCTGACTTCGATGTCGTTCCCGGCCGGCAGCGTGGAGAGCACCGTCCGTCTGACATCAGCTTCCAGGTCCTTGTCCGCCCGCAGGAAGACCTTCAGCAGGTCGCTGCGGCTGACCACACCCTCGATGTGGTTCACGGCGTCCACCACGGGCAGTCGCTTGACGCGGTAGCGGGCCATGATGCGAGCCGCCTCCGGGATCGACGCATCCGGATGGACGGTGATCGCGGGGTGCGACATGACGTCCGCGGCCACGGCTCCGGCGGCCTTGGCGCGTTCCCTCGCACCGGCTGTGGAGGGGGCCGGACGGCGGGCCTCCTTCTCCAGAAGGTCCGCTTCGGACACGACACCGATGACCCGTCCGTCGCCTTCGAGTACCGGCACGGCACTCACTCGCCATTTCTGCATGCGCGCGACGATCTCCTTGAACGGGGTGTCCTGTCCGACGGCGATCGCACTGCGTGTCATCACCTCGGCGACGCTGTGCGGGGAATCGGACATCATGATCTCCCTTGCCTCTGTGTGCCCCGGGCCTGCCGAGCGCCTCCTTCCAGAGTGCCTCTCCCGACCGCATGCGGCATGCCTGGTGACGCGCGACCCGACTCCGGGCCCGCTCCGGGAGGACGTGCCGGTCGCCGGGCGCGACCTGCCGGGCCCGCTCACCCGGGAGCGCGTGCGTGCGAACCACGGGACGCCCCGCTGCCGGTGGAACCGAGGGCCGCCGTCCGGACCGTCGGGCGTCCCTGCCGGCGAGGGACCTTCGGTCCTCGCACGGACCGGTGGGACCCTGCCCCCGCGCACCGGCCCCTGGCAGCGTTGCCCATGACGGAGGAGCGATCCAAGGAGGAGCCATGGCATCTGCCCAGGCGCACGGTGCAGCCCTCGGACCCGTCGTGGCCGGCATCGACGGCTCCGCCGCCTCCAGGGCGGCAGCGCTCTGGGCGGCGAGGACCGCGGACAGACGAGGGGTCCCGCTCAGGATCGTCCATGCGGGAGATCTGGACCGCCTCGCCCGCTTCGCCTCGTTCGAGACGGTGGAGCGCATCCGGAGGGTGGGAGGCGTTCATCTGGCCGAGGCGGAGGAAACGGTGCACGAGCGCTTTCCGTACCTGCCGGTCGAGCGTGATTTCAGCACCAAGAACCCCGTGGCTGCCCTGCACGAGGCCGCGGCGAGCGGGGACACCGTCGTCGTGGGCAGCAGGGGCCGGGGCGGCTTTCCCGCACTTCTCCTCGGCTCCGTCGGACTCGCCCTCGCCGCCCGTTCCCCTGTCCCGGTGGTCGTGGTGCGGGGACAGCTCGACCGTCCGGACACGGGGGTCGTGGCCGCCGCCGTGCGGGACGAGAGGGACGCCGGTTGGGTCATGGAAGCAGCGTCCGAGGCGGAGTCCCGCCGGGCCTCGCTGCTGTTGATCAGTACATGGAATCCCTTGTCACCCATGGGGCACGTGGTCCCCATGCTCGAGGAATTGGACGCCGTCACCCGGCAGGGCCAGGCGCGGGCCAACGCGCTTGCCGACGTGATCCGTCGGGCGCACCCCTCGCTGACGGTGTCCACCGAGGTCGACGCCGACAGCGGGACGGCCGCCGCACTCGTCGAGAACTCGCGCCGGGTCGATCTCCTGGTGATGGGCGCGCGGCACCGGCTCATGGAGATGGGCTCGGGCATCGGGCACGTCGGGCATACGGTGCTGCACCATGCGCACTGCCCTGTCGAAATCGTGCCCCGGCCGCCGGAAGCGCCGGGGGAGGACCCGTCGTAGTCGCTCACGCCTCCGTACGGCGGACGGCGCGTCACCTCAGCCCACCCGATGCCGACCGTGGCCTGTCGCCCGTGCCTTCGCGCCACGGGCCTCGATGGCCGCGCGCACGCGCCCGGTCACAGCCCGGAGGCGGTCCGAGACGAGCGGGACCGGGGCGGCAGGCGAGACGATCGCCCCGGCCTCGGGCGGCAGGTCCGCGAGGTCGGCTTCGAAGCGCCGACGGGCGTCCACGAGCCGGTCCGGCGGACCGGTCCGGCGTCCCTCGCGCATGACCGTGCGGAGCAGGCCTTCGGCCCCCTTCGGCTCCTCCTCCTCGGCCAGGCCGACGACATCCCGCATCCCCGGTCGCCGGAACACCTGCTTGGCGCAGGGCGCGGTCACCTTCGACGCGGACAATTTCATGACGGGGTGACCGGCGAACGAGACCAGCTTGTACGCCCCGTCGAGATACGGGGCGTCCGCTGCCACACCGACCCGGGTGCCGACCGCGTACACGTCGATCGGCGCCCCTCCGGCGACCAGATCGTGCATGGCGTACTCGTCGAGGCCACCACTGGCGATGATCCGGACGTCGGGCAGGCCGGCCGCGTCCAGCCGCCGCCGCGCGCGGAAGGCGAGAGCCCCGAGATCACCGCTGTCCAGCCGGATCCCGCTGCCGGACGGCGGGCCGATGTCCCGCAGCACGTCCGCCGCCACCTCGACACCGGTCTCGGTGTCGAAGGTGTCGACGAGGAAGGTCACCGGGCCGGGATGAGCACGGGCGAACGCTCTGAAAGCGGCCTCCTCGTCGCCGAAGGCCTCGATGTAGGAGTGGGCCATCGTGCCGGAGGCCGGCACATCCAGAGCGACCGCCGCCGCCACGTTGCTCGTCCCGGCGAAACCGACCAGCGCGCCCAGCCGGGCGGCCTGGAAGCCCGCCCCCGGGCCGTGGGAGCGCCGCAGCGCGAAGTCGACGAGAGGGTGCCCGTCGGCGGCGAGTACGCACCGCGCGGCCTTGGACGCGACGGCCGTCTGATGGCAGACCTGCGTCAGCAGGTACGTCTCGACGAGCTGGGCCTCCGGCAGCGGCGCGGTGACCTCCAGCAGCGGCTCACCGGCGAACACCAGACGGCCCTCGGGTACCGCCCGCACCTCGCCGCCGAACCGCAGGCCGGACAGGGAGCCCAGCTCGCTCTCCGGGCGGCGCAGGGCGCGGGCGAATGCCGTGATCTCCTCGTCCCCGACCCGGAATCCCTCCAGGTAGTCCAGCGACGGTTCCAGGCCGGCCGCCACCAGGAAGCCGCGCTCCGGTGGCAGCGCGCGGACGAAGAGGCTGAACGTGGCGGCGTCACGGAGTCCTTCGCGCAGATAGGAGAGCGCCATCGTCACCTCGTACAGATCGGTCGTGGTGGCATCCGTCATCCCGCTCACCCTCCCGGAGGGGCAGTTCCGCCCACCTCCGGTTCAGGAGGTGGCGCATGTGTCACGTTCTCCCGTTCACGCATCCGGCCGCGCGGCTGTCAGACGGGAGTCGACATCGACCACACCGGGGACCGCGCGAATCAGCCTGACCAGCACGTCCGCCGGGTACGCCGGGGGCGCGGTGCCGGAAAGGACCACCGTGCCGTCGACGACGCCGGCGCGCACGTCCAGGGCGTCGGCGGACACGAGCACGAGCCGCACCTCCGCCGCGAGGTCCTCCTCCGGGCGGAGCCATACCTTCAGCAGGTCGCCCCGGCTGACCATGCCCACCAGGCGCCCGTCGTCGACCACGGGGAGCCGCTTCAGGTGGCCCCGTGCCATCAGCCGCGCCGCCTCCGCGATCGACGCCCCGGACGCCACGGTGACGGCGGGACGGGTCATCAGCTCCCGCGCCCGCACGGCGCGCGCCTCGTCACCGCCCTCCGCCTTCAGCAGCAGATCGGCCTCGGAGACGACGCCCACGACCCGGCCCTCCTCGGACAGCACGGGGAGCGCGCTGACATGCCACTGCTCCATCGTCTCGGCGATCCGCCGGAACGGCGTGTCGCCGTCCACGGTGATCACCGCGTGGGTCATCACATCGGCGACCGATCTCACCCGCTTCATGACTGCTCCTCTCGCCTCGTGCCCGTGCGGGGGCTCCACGTCGAGGGAACGGTTGTCGTACATGCAGCGGATGCTTCCGCGCACGGTCACGACTCCGTCGACCCTGCGGCACAGCCGGTCCAGCACGGGGAGGTCGGCCCGCTCCTGCACCATGCCCGTCAGATACACGACTCCGTTGTGCACGGTGGCGTGAACGCTGCCCTCGGGCAGTCCCATCGACCCCTCCACCACGGCCTTCACGTCGGCGGCGATGTCCTCGTCCCTGCGGAGGAACGGCAGCAGCAGGTCCGACCTGCTGACGACGCCGATCAGACGTTCCGTACGGTCCAGCACGGGCAGCCTCTTGAGCCGCATCCGCTCCATGGTGCGACCGGTCTCCTGGAGGCTCCAGTCCGGACGGGCGGTGACGACCGGCGCACTCATCAGAGCACGTGCCGTGCAGGCCGCTTCCGTCCGTGCGGGTGAGGAGGCCCGGCCGCCGGCGGGCGACAGCGCGGAGACGTGGTGGACCAGATCGGCTTCCGACACGATGCCGACGAGGTGGCCGGCCGTGTCGACCACGGGAACCGCCGACAGGTTCTCGCCGAGCAGCAGCGCGGCGAGCTCCTTGAAGGTCGTCCCGGGCGAAGCCGTGAGAGGTGCTCGCGACATCACGTCCGCGACCACGGTGCGTCGCCCGGAAGCATGCCGACCGCCGGTGCGTGCGCCGCTCTTCGCCGCCGGTTCCTCCACCATTGCCTCACCGCCCGCGTACGCGTACCGCTCCCCTCCACCATCGTGACTGCGCGGTGCCGGGGAGGGGAGGGCCCAATGGTCCCTCGCGGCCGGGTGCCGGGTGCCCCTGTCAGGTGGCGTTCCCGGCTCAGGGGCCGGCGGGCTCTCGCCCGTCGTGCCCGTCGCTGACTTGGGGGACCGGCGAGGCGGTGGGATCCTGGAGAAGGAGCCGGGGCGGCCCGCGAGCCGCCTTGTACATAGGGGCCACGCTCTCCTCCGGCGGCGGAGGCCGGCGTGTCGGGATGTCCGTGGAGCTGTGCTATGCCGGACAACGGGAGCGTCGATCGCGAGGCCGGGCCTGTCACCGTCGTCGTCGTCGACGACCACGAGGTGGTGCGCCTCGGCGTGCGTGATCTGCTGGAGGCCGAACCGGATCTGCGCGTGGTGGGGGAGGCCGGCACGGCATCCCAGGCCCTGGCCCGCATCCCCGCGCTCCGGCCACGAGTGGCAATCCTCGACGTCCGACTGCCGGACGGGGACGGCATCCATGTCTGCAGGGAACTGCGCTCGCGACTGCCGGGGCTGGCCTGCCTCATGCTGACCTGCTTCGACGACGAGGACGCCCTGCTCGACGCCATACTGGCCGGGGCCTCCGGCTACGTCCTGAAGCAGATCACCGGCGGCGAACTCGTGCACGCGGTCCGCACGGTGGCCGCCGGCCAGTCGACCCTCGACCCGGTCGCGACGACCCGCGTCATGGCCAGACTGCGGGAGACCGCGTCGGACGAGGACCGTCGTCCGCAGGGTCTGTCCGGCCTCACCGAACGGGAATGGGAGGTTCTCGCACTCGTGGGGCAGGGACTGACCAACAGGGAGATCGGCACGGAGCTCTACCTGGCCGAGAAGACGGTCAAGAACAACATCTCGCGGCTGATGGCCAAGCTCGGGGTGGAGCGCCGGGTGCAGGCGGCGATCATCGCCGCCAGGGCGATGCCGCCCGGTGAGGGGGGAAGGGACCGGCTGACCGCAGCCACCGAAGGATTCCGGTCCCACGCCTGACCTCCTGCCGTCCGGCGAGGCAAGGAGCGGGTCCGCCGTACTCTGCCGCCCGGGCAGTTCCCGGAGTCTGCCGCGACGGACCGATGACCCCGTCATGCCGAACGCCACCGTGGTCGTGCGCACGGCGTGCCCCCCCGGCCCGCACGTCAGGGAGGGCGCGCAACTCGGCATGGCTGCTCCGTCCGAGGGCACGCCGGTCGCACTTGAGGTCGGCATCCTCGACGGCGAGACCACCTTCGTCGGCACCTTCCCCTCCAACCGCCAAGTCGTCGACGTCGCGCTGCCCCTCGCACAGCACGACCCGACTGTTCCCCACGGCTCGTCGCGAGACCGGCGCGGCCCGCTCGGCCGGGTGGTCAAGCGCTGACCTTCTACGACTCCGTCGGCGCGGTACCGCTCCGGGAGCCGCACGTGCTGGGCGTGCCGTTGTAGAGGTTGGGATCGGGCACGCCGTTGGTCACGCTGCGCAGGTAGTAGCCGCAGGTGGGCCGGTTCTTGAAGTCGAAGGTGCTGCCTGGTGTCAGGTGCCAGATCTTGAAGCCGGAGTAGCTCAGGGACCGGCCGGGCACGGCCCGCTCCGGCCGGTGGTCGGCGAGGACGACATAGGCGTCCTCGCCGTAGAGCGTGGCCAGTCCGTTGCGGTCGATGTACAGGGAGCCGCCGCCCTCCTCGACACCCACACCCCAGGCGCTCTGGCCGCCGGCCAGTCCGTCTTCGACGGCGCGGGCGACGAAGGCCATCGTCCGCCCCATCCGGTCGCGGGTGACGAAGTGCGAGTCGTTGACGACTCCGCCGTAATGGGCCCAGTCGAACATGCCCGTGGTGAAGCTGATGTAGCTGTCGTACGGATCGGCGACCGCTTCGGCGCTGGTGACGCTGCCGTTGCAGGCGTCGTAGACGACCGGGCTGTTGATGTGGTGCCCCGCACTGCCGCCCCCGGATCCGCCGCCCTTGGCGACCACGGACTCGACGGACGTCTCCAGTGCGGTGCCCTTCCACCCGGTGTAGCGGCACTGGTCGCCGCCGGCGAAGTCGACGAACTCGGCTTTGCGCACGTCGGTGTTGACCTGGGTGTTGTTGCCGTCCGATGCCTTGGTGAGTGTCCAGGTGGTGCAGGAGTTGACTCCCGCGAGACCCATGACGGTGTCGCACTCGGGGGTCCTGCTCCCCGACGTCGGGGCCGACCCGGCGGGCACCACGACGTCCAGGCTGCCGCTGTTGCCGCGGATCGCGTCGATCGCCCTGCTCATGGATGCCGCGACGACGGACCCGGCACCGTTCATGGTGAAGGCGGGACCGTTCCAGGCGGCGCGATCGACGTCGGTGGGGCTGCCGAGCCGGATCCGGTTTGCGGCTGCCTGTGCCGAGTGTGCGGTGGTTAGGACGCCGGCAAGGGTGAGGAGAGCAACCGCGGCGGAGGCGGCAGGCCGGAGCACGGGGCGCTGATTCATGGTTCCTCCGTGGGGGCATGGGCCCGGGAGAGGCGAGGCGGTGGATGTAACGGAACATACAAGCTGAAGCATTTGATGGATAGATGTAGGTCGAGGTCTATGCCCGGGACTGCCTTGCTCGGGGATATATCCATCTTTGGGGGATTTGATGAGCTTTCTTGTGTGCAGTCGTGCGGCGTTGCAGGAAAGTAACAGGCGATACATCTAGTCACGCCTGGCGTTCATATGTACTTTCTGGTCTGTGGCCGACGGCGTCGCCGTCGGCAGGGACCACCCGAGAGGCGCTACCGCGATGCATGTTCGACTCACCCGCCCCCTGGCAGCCACCGCCATGGTGGCCACGGCCCTCGCGGCGCTCTCCGCCTGCGGGAACCCCGAGAGCGCCACCCCACCCGCGGACAAGGCCTCCGTCGCGGGTGTCACCGTCGAGAAGGACCAGGCCCTGCACGACGCGCTGCCCGACTCCATCAGGAAGTCCGGCACCGTCAGGGTCGCGACCGACGTGCCGTACCCGCCCTTCGAGATGTTCGTGAAGGAGGGGGAGAGCCAGCTGACCGGCCTCGACTACGACCTCGGCCAGGCACTCGGCGCGAAGCTGGGCGTGACGTTCGCCTTCACCCCGCAGAAGTTCGACGGCATCGTCCCCGCCATCCAGGCCGGCAAGTTCGACGCAGCGATGTCGGCGATCACCGACAACAAGGAACGCCAGCAGGTCGTCGACTTCGTCGACTACTCCCAGTCCGGCTCGGGCATCCTCGTCGCCGACAAGAACCCGGCCAAGATCGCCACCCTCGACGACCTCTGCGGACAGAAGGTCGCAGTCCAGACGGCCACCAACCAGCTCGACCTGCTGAAGTCGCACCAGGCCGCCTGCGCGAAGGCCGGCAAGGGGAAGATCGGCATCCAGACCTTCCCCAAGGACTCCGACGCCCAACTCGCGCTGCGCTCCGGCAAGGTCGTCGCCCAAGTGCTGACCAAGCCCGCGGCCGGCTGGGTCGCGAAGACGGCGGACGACGGCAGCACGTTCGACCTCGTCGAGGACGCGCAGGCCCCCGGAGGCTACAACGCCTCACCCAACGGCATCGCCGTGACCAAGGAACTGCCGGAACTCACCGACGCCATCCAGAAGGCTCTCCAGGCACTCATCGACGACGGAACCGTCACCAAGATCTTCGACAAGTACGGCGTCGCGTCCATCGCCGTGAAGGAAGCGACGAAGAACGCGGCGGTCGACTAGACATGATCGACACCAAGACGCCGGCCGACACCCCCGCAACCGCTGTCGCCGCCCGGGACCTGGAAGTCGTCCCGGTACGCAACTACGCCAGGTGGCTCGCGGCCGCGGCTTCCGTCACCGCCCTCGTCGGACTGGCCGGCTCCCTCGCCCGGAACCGGAACCTGCGCTGGGACATCATCGGCGACTACCTCTTCGCCGACCTCATCTTCACCGGACTGGCCACCACCTTGTGGCTGACCGCCGCCGCGATGGCCCTGGGCCTGGGCCTCGGCACCCTGATCGCCGTCATGCGGCTCTCCTCCAGCCCCGTCCTCTACGGCCTCGCCACCTTCTTCGTCTGGATCTTCCGCGGCACACCGCTGCTCGTCCAGATCATCTTCTGGGGCTATGCCGCCGCGCTCTACAAATACGTGATGATCGGCATCCCGTTCACCGACGTCACCTTCTTCCGGGCCGAGACCAACTCCCTTCTCACCCCCGCGATCGCTGCCCTCCTCGCGCTCGGACTCAACGAGGCGGCCTACGCCTCCGAGATCGTGCGGGCGGGCATCCAGTCCGTCGACACCGGCCAGACCGAGGCCGCGCACTCGCTCGGCATGCGCCCCGCGCTGACCATGCGCCGCATCGTGCTGCCCCAGGCGATGCGCGTCATCATCCCGCCCATGGGCAACGAGACCATCAACATGCTCAAGATGACCGCCCTGGTGTCGGTCATCGCGGCCCACGACCTGATGTCCAACATCCAGGACGTGTACGCGCAGAACTACCAGGTCATCCCCATGCTCGCCGTCGCCAGCATCTGGTACCTCGGCCTGGTGACCCTACTGAGCATCCCCCAGTCGTGGCTGGAACGCCGCTACGGCCGAGGCACCGCCCGCGCCGGCCACGCCTCGCCGCTCCGGCGCATGCTCGGCGGAGCGGCCGGCCTCCTCACCAAGAACCCCACCGGCACGAAGGCAGCGCGATGAACGCCCCCATGGTGCGCGCCGAAGGCGTACGCAAGCACTTCGGACACCTCGAAGTCCTCAAGGGCATCGACCTCACCGTCCAGCGCGGCCAGGTGTGCTGCCTGCTCGGGCCGTCCGGCTCGGGCAAGTCCACCTTCCTGCGCTGCATCAACCACCTGGAGAAGGTCGACGGCGGGAAGCTCACCGTCGACGGTGACCTCGTCGGCTACCGCCAGCACAGGAACAAACTGCACGAGCTGCGGGAACGTGAAGTCGCCGAGCGGCGGCGCGACATCGGCATGGTCTTCCAGCGCTTCAACCTCTTCCCGCACATGACCGCACTGGAGAACATCACCGAAGCCCCCGTGAAGGTCATCGGGCGCTCCAGAGCCCAGGCGAGCGAAGAAGGGCACCGGCTGCTGGAGCAGGTGGGGCTCGGTGACCGCGCCGGCCACTACCCCGCCCAGCTCTCGGGCGGCCAGCAGCAGCGCGTCGCCATCGCCCGGGCCCTGGCGATGAAACCGAAGCTGATGCTCTTCGACGAGCCGACGTCCGCCCTCGACCCGGAACTGGTCGGCGACGTCCTCGACGTCATGCGCCGGCTGGCCGCCGACGGTATGACCATGATCGTCGTCACCCACGAGATCGGCTTCGCCCGCGAGGTCGCGGACACCGCCGTCTTCATCGACGAAGGCGTCGTCGTCGAAGCCGGCGACCCCCGCAAGATCCTCGTCGACCCGGAGCAGGAGCGCACCCGCACCTTCCTGTCCAAGGTCCTGTGAGCGCCCCCCTGCGGAACCGGCACCGCATCAGCGACCTCCTCGCCCACGCCCGCTCCCTCCACGACCGGTACCTCACCGACCTGGCCGAGCTCGTCGCCATCGACTCCGGCTCCTACAGTTCCGACGGAGTCAACCGCGTCGCCGACTGGGTCCACGCCCGACTCGACCGCCTCGGGTTCACCGTCGAACGCGTCCCGCTCACCCCGGTGCGGCACACACCCGCGGGGGACGTGGTGATCGGCCGGAAGAGGGGCACGCTGCCCGAGACCAGGGGAGGGCGCAGGATCCTGCTGGCCGCGCACATGGACACCGTGTTCGAGGACGGCACCGCCGCCGCCAGGCCCTTCTCCACGACCGGCTCCCTGGCCCACGGCCCGGGAGTCAGCGACGACAAGGGCGGACTCCTCGCCGGCCTCGTCGCGCTCGAAGTCCTGCGCGACCTGGGACTCGACGAGTACGCGGAGCTCGTCTTCCTCGCCACCCCGGACGAGGAGATCGGCTCCCCGGCGAGCCGGTCCGTCACCGAGGCGACAGCGCGGGGCATGCACTTCGGTCTCGGTCTCGAATGCGCCCGGGAGAACGGCGACCTGGTGATCGCCCGCAAGGGAGTCGCCGACTTCCGCCTCGCCGTCACCGGCCGCGCCGCCCATGCCGGCATCGAACCCGAGCGAGGTGCCAACGCAGCACTCACCGCCGCCCACCTCGTCGTCGCGCTCCAGGCCCTCAACGGCCACTGGGACGACGTCACCGTGAACGTCGGGGTCGTCCGCGCGGGGGAGCGGACCAACATCGTCTGCCCCGACGCGGAACTGCGGGTCGAGGTCCGTGCCGCCACCACGGCCGATCTCCGGCGCGCCGAACAGGCCATCAGGGACATCGCCTCCCGGCCCGAAGTCCGCGGCACGGACGTCACCGTCGAACGCCTCGATCTCTGCCCGCCCATGGAGGACACATCCCGGTCCCGGCACATGTTCGCCCTCGCTCGCACCTCGGCGGCCGAACTCGGCCTCAGCTTCGGTGCCGCCGCGACCGGCGGCGTCGGTGACGCCAACCTGATCGCGGGCACCGGCGTTCCCTGCCTGGACGGACTCGGCCCCGTCGGAGGCGCCGACCACACCGCCGACGAGTGGCTCGACACCTCGACCGTCCCCCAGCGCGTCGCTCTCCTGGCCGCGCTCGTCGTCTCGCTCGGCCACCCCGGCAGCCCCTGACACGAACCTTCCCGCGGACCTCGTCCGCGCCTGCTCGCTCCGCCACCCCAACCGACATCCGGAGGCACACCATGCCCCTTCCCTCCCGGCCCGGCCGCCGTTCCTTCGCCGCAGGCTGCGCCGCACTCGTCCTGGCCCTCACCTCGGCACCGGCCGTCCACGCGACCGGTGCCCCGGCGAGCTCACGCACCGGCTCGCTGGTCCTGGTCGGCGGTGCCCTCAAGGACGACAACGCCCGCGTGTACGGCGAGATCATCAAGCGGGCCGGCGGCGCGGGCGCCCGGATCGGGGTGCTGACGGCGGCCTCGGTGCCCGAGAGCCAGGACCCGAACGCCGACGACCCGGACACGTGCAGCAATTCCGCCTGCAACGGCGCCTACTACGCCGACCTCTTCCGAAGGCACGGCGCCGCCGACGCCCAGTGGATCCCCATCGATCTCGATCACATCGCCAACGCCGAATCCGACGCCGTCGTCGCCCAGGTGAATTCGATGACCGGCTTCTTCTTCGGCGGCGGCGACCAGTACCGCTACGTCACCAGCCTGCTGCGCGGTGCCGAGCACACCGACTCCAAGGTCCTGGCCGTCATCCGGACCAAACTCGCCGAGGGAGCCGTTGTCGCGGGCTCCTCCGCCGGCGCACAGATCGCGGCCGGCCCCGACATGGTGACCGGCGGCGAATCGTACGAAGGTCTCCGCGATGGCAGCGCGGCAGGCTACTTCGACGACCCCACCCGGCTGGGCCACCTCCCCGAGGGTGGCTTCGGCTTCCTGCGCAGCGGACTCGTCGACACGCACACCGGCGCCTACGGCCGCGAAGGCCGCGCGCTGCGTCTGGCCGCCGACACCGGACACGACACCGTCTACGCCCTGGAGGAGAACACCGCACTCGTCGTCGACCACCCCGGGACCTCTCACGAGACGATGCGTGTCATCGGCCCGAATGGCGCGGCGGTGCTCGACCTCAGCCGCGCACGCACCGGCACCGACGCCCGCGGATGGTCCCTGAAGGGAGCCCGGTACACCTATCTCACCGACGGCGACCGCTACGACGCCCGCCACCGGCTCGTGCTGCCAGCCGCGGGCAAGCGCCCCCTCACTCCACGCGGCTTCGGCCCGGTGCCCGCGAACACGGACGTCTTCTTCTCCGTCGCGAACCCCTCCGGCGCCCCGTATTCCTTCCGCACGACCGCGCGCGCCCTCGCCGCGACCCGCGCCCAGAACAGCGCCGTCGCCACCACCTACGAATCCGGGCCGCGCTTCACCGTCACCTTCACCAAGAAGCCCGGGTTCCTCGCCTGGACGACGGACAGGACCAGCGCGCAGACCCTCATCGGCCTGGACATCGCCATCGCACCCCGGTGAGCCGGTCGAACGGCGGCCGGTGCCGGGCGCCGTGACCTCAGGAGGCCGCCCCGCACACGTGCGGCACTAAGCTCTCCTCACACACACCAGGGAAGAGGACACGGACATGGCCGGCACGATCGCCGACGACATTCGCTCCAAGCTCGGCGACCTCAGCCCCGCCGAACGCAAGGTCGCCCGTGTGATCCTGTCCGGCTACCCGTCGTCCGGCTTCGAGACCGTCGCCGTCATCGCCGAACGCGCCGCCGTCAGCACCCCCACCGTCCTGCGCTTCGTGGGACGGATCGGATACAACGGCTTCCCCGACTTCCAGGCGGCACTGCGCGGCGAGCTCGACGAACGCAACGCCTCCCCGCTGACCCTGTACGAAGCCGCAGACGACGCCGTCGACGATGACGGATCCGCAGCCGGCCTCATGTCCCGCAGCGCCAGGCTCTTCAGCGGCGCGCTGACCCGGACCCTCGCGGAGATCCCGCCCCACGATCTCGAGCGCGCCGTCACTCTCCTCAGCGACCGCAAGCGCCGGATCACCCTGGCCGGGGGGCGCTTCACCGACCTCCTCGCACGGTATCTCGGCCTCCACCTCATGCAACTGCGCGACGACGTCCGCTTCCTGCCCGACCGGGACGTCGAACGCACCGCCCTCCTCGCGGCCCTCACCCGCCGCGACGTCCTGGTCGTCTTCGACTACCGCCGGTACGAGGACGACAAGGTCGCCATCGCCCAGCTCGCCCAGGAGCGCGGCGGCAGAGTGGTCGTCTTCACCGACACCTGGCTCTCACCCGTCAGCGCACACGCCGAAGTCGTCCTGCCCAGCCAGGTGTCGACACCGTCGCCCTACGACAGCCTCGTGCCGACACTCGCCGTCGTCGAAACCGTGGTCGCGGGTGTTCTCACGGCCCTTGGCGAAGAGGCGCACCGGCACATGCAGCACGGTGAGGACACGGCACGCCGCATCGGGCTCGTCTGAGCACACTGCCCCGTACGCGGCATACCGGCCATTCCAGTGAGCCCATCCCGCAGGACGGGCCATGCAGGCGCAGGGGAGCGGATATCCGGCATAGCGAGTGGGATCACGACGAGTCACCGGGGCCCGACGCCTCCTCTCCGGCGCCGCCGCGCGCGGCTTGGAGGATGCGCATGCGCCGCGCCGTGCTTGACGCCGCGCGGGCGACCGCCGCGGAGAGCGGCTGGGACGCCGTCAGTCTGAACACCGTCGCCGTGCGGGCGCAGGTCTCGCGACCCTCGGTCTACAAGGAGTTCCACAGCCGGCACGGTCTCGCGGAGGCGCTCGCCCAGGAAGAGGCGGCCTCGTTCCTCGCCGAGATCGCTGCCGTGCTGGAGAGTCCGGCGGCTTCCCCCGGTGCCTCCCTCGCCGCGTCGGTCGACCGGGTACTCGACATGGCACGGGCCAACCCCTTGGTCGCCTCGATCGTGCACGCGGCGGGCAACGGCACCGACGGCCTGCTGCCATACCTGACCTCCCGACCCGAACCGGTCGTGGGGACCGCGCGCAGACTCCTCGCGAACTGGTTCCGCGCAAGGTTCCCCGACAGCTCCGCCGCCGCATGCGGCGCGGCGGCCGACGTCACGGTACGGCTCACGATCAGCCTGATCCTGCTGCCGTCGCCGGGAGCGGATCCGGCCCCGGGGCGCACAGTGGCGGCAGCGGCCCTCGGCGCACTGGGGCACGAGGACTCCGCACGTATCTGACGGAGCGTCAGAACATTGACGCGCTGTCCCCTGTTGGCCGCGGGGCACACGGGTGTCACTCTGTGGGCCGCCGGGGCACCCGAACTCGCCGAGGTCCACGCCGCCCCCGCCGCGATGCACCGGGAGTCCTCATGCCAGCAGCCGATCCGCACCCCTCCCCAGCACCTCCCGCCGCTTGGCGCGACCGCAAACGCTACGTGTGGCTCCTCGGCCTCGCTGTACCGACACTCCCCTTCCAGGCCGCCGGCCTGGTGGCACTCTCCGGGCAGAACGCATTCTGGTGGTGGGGGCCCGTGTTCGCCTTCGGAATCATCCCCGTGCTCGATCACGTCATCGGCACGGATGCCGGCAACCCGCCGGAAGAGGCGATGAAAGGCCTGGAGGAGGACCGCTACTACCGGTGGTGCACCTTCCTCTACCTGCCTCTGCAGTACACCGCGCTGATCTGGGCCTGCTGGATGTGGACCCAGGACACGCTGTCTCCGGCGTCCGCCGTCGGGCTGGCCCTCACCACCGGCGTCGTCGCGGGTGTCGCCATCAACACCGCCCACGAGCTCGGCCACAAGAAGGAGGCGAACGAACGCCTCCTCGCCCGCATCGCGCTGGCACAGACCGCCTACGGCCATTTCTACGTGGAGCACAACCACGGGCACCACGTCAGGGTCGCGACCCGCGAGGATCCCGCGAGCTCACGCCTCGGAGAGTCCTTCTGGGGCTTCCTCCCGCGCACGGTGTACGGCGGAGCCGTTTCCGCCTGGCAGCTGGAAGCCCGGAGATTGCGGCGCCGCGGACGCCTTGTCTGGTCGCCGCACAACGACGTCCTCACCGCCTGGGCGGGCACTTTCGCGCTGTTCGCCTCGCTCGCGGTCGCGTTCGGCTCCGCCGTGCTCCCGTACCTCGTGGTGCAGGCCGTGGCCGGCATCGTGCTCCTGGAGAGCGTCAACTACCTGGAGCACTACGGACTGCTCCGCCAGCGACGGCCGGACGGCCGGTACGAACGCGTGGCCCCGCGACACAGCTGGAACAGCAACAACACCACCAGCAACATCTTCCTCTATCAACTGCAACGCCACTCGGACCACCACGCCAATCCGCTGCGCCGCTACCAGACGCTGCGCCATGTCGACGAGGCGCCGCAACTGCCCTCGGGCTACGCCACCATGATCGTCGTCGCCTGGATTCCGCCGCTGTGGCGGCACGTCATGGATCACCGAGTCCTCACACACTACGCAGGGGAACTCGGGCGGGCTAACATCCGTCCCGGACGTGAGCAGCGGTACGGCGCAATAGCCGGCGTGCAACGTCCCTGAGGATGCGCGGCCGGCCGCCGTATGCTCAGGGAGCGGATGTCACGCGGCGGAGTGGCGGGATTGCGCATAGCTGGCCAGCATCCCGTTCCGGTCTCTGGACGCGCCGCTCGAGGCGGTGTCCGACGATTTCTCTGTCACGTTCAGCGTGTCGAACTGAGCCGTGGTCTCCTGGGGGCCGCTGCGTACCCCTGACTTGGCTGGCCTGGACGGCGAAGAGGACTGGAGGGGTGAGCCGGGCCGGACGGCCCGGCTCGTTGACCGTTCCCCGGAGATTGACGAACTACGCGAGCTCAGGGCTGCTGGGAAGTATCAGTGCCGAGTTCGTGTGGAGCGTGATGCGCACCGGCGTGACGTTGATGGCGTCCACCGGCGACTCACCGGTGCCGGGATTGCGGGCGTAGCGTGGGTGGGCGCCTCCGCTGATCTGCCAGCGTATCCGGTGGCCGATGGGGAAGTGGTGGGCGGTAGAGCTCATCGGCACGGTGACCTGCGAGGGCTCCTTTTCGGTTGTCCGGATTCGGACGAACCCGTCACAGATATTGACGGAGCGGCCTCGTGTGTCCACGTCGCATAGGCGGGTGAAGACATCGGCATGTCCGGTGTCCGTGGAGATGCTCAGCCGTGCGGAGACGGGACCCAGAATTTCCACGGGCTCGGTCAGCGGTGGGCCGGTGAACGTCAGGACGTCGTCTCGGGCCTCCAGGGTGGCGTTGTTCCGGGGACCGGCGGTTCGGGAGAGCAGGGGGCCGCCGAGGGAGGGGGTTGGGTCGGCCGGGTCGTAGCGGAACGACGTCACGGGTGCGGAATCTGCGGAGGGCTGTTGGGTGAGATGCCCGCCGAGGACGGGGTACCACGAGGTGGCAGCCGCGGCTGGCGGCCAGTCGTCGAGATCCCGCCAGATGTTTTCGCCGCCGATGTGCACACGCACCGCGGTGGGACGAAGGCCGGAGGGATCGGCGTGCAGGTGGGCACGCAGCCACGCGAGGCTTTCGCTGAATACCTCCGGCCATCCTTGCTGCAAGGCCGAAGTGTGGGTCCAGGGACCGACGAGCAAGGCGGTCTCACATCCGGCCTGGCGCAGCCGTTCGTACTGCTCGAAGCTCTGGTCGGCCAGTGCGTCGTGCCATCCCGTGATCAGAGCCGTGGGCACGCGGAGCCGTTGCGCCGACTCCGCCAGCGACGCGTCGCGCCAGTAAGCGTCCTCGGGGTCCGGATGCGTCATCACCGTGTCCAACCACGGCAGTTCGCTGCCCAAGGCTGACACGTACGCCCCACGCAGGGGCTGCGCGGTGGTGACGTTGCGCAGACGGCGCTGCAGGCGCAGCGTTGCTCTGAGGAAGGGTGCTATGCCCTGGTGCTGGTAGTTCATGCCTACGCCGACGGCGAGGGTGTTCTCCAGGCGCAGCGCACCGTCTGCGTGGAACAGGGCGTAGGGATCATGCAGCCCTACTTGCACCACCATTGCCTTCAGTTCCGGCGGTGGGGCCAGAGCGAGGGCCCATTGCACGTAGCCCAGGTAGCTGGGGCCGACGGTCCCCAGTGTTCCGTTGAACCAGGGTTGATCGCGCAGCCAGGAAACCGTGGCCTGGCCGTCGGCGGCCTCGTTGCGCCACAGGTCGAACACGCCGCCCGAACCGCCGGTGCCGCGGCAGCTCTGCAGGACTACATGGAAGCCTTGTTCGGCGAAGAGCATGCCGTACTGGGGTGACCACGGCAGGCCTCGGCCGTAAGGAGAGCGGACCAGGAGGGTGGGGAAGTCGCCCTGGGCGCGCGGGAAGTAGTGGTCAGTGATCAGCGGGCTGCCGTCGGCGGCCGGTACCACCAGCCCTGGCGCCCATCGGACTTCGTGTTGTTTTGCCGGCAGGCCTCGCCAGGTTGCCCTCATCATCCGGGAGGACAGTGGCGGCTTTCCGGCGGATGGCACCCAGGCTGGTCCGGCTACGTCGACGGGCGTGCGTGGTGGCATCGTTCCCCTCCTCTATTCTCGTACTGTGTACGAGAATAGAGGAGGATTGGATAGCCTTCGCACAAGTCACCTCAACAACCAGGGGAAGGAGTGCGAGGCCGTGGCCCGCGACGGAAAGCCCGATGCCGTGGACATCGATCCGGAACAGCTCTGGCTGCGCCCCACTGAGCCCCGCAAAGGCCGCAGACCCTCCTTCGGCCGGGAGGCGATCATCGCGGCAGCCGTCACTCTGGCGGACGCGGAAGGACTCGACGTGGTTACCATGCGGCGGGTGGCCGCCGAGGTCGGGGCCGGCGTCATGTCGCTCTACAGCTATGTTCCGGACAAGGAGACGCTGCTGGAACTGATGGTCGACCACGTCTGCGGCGAACTCACGGTCACGGACCCTCCCAGCGGCGACTGGCGTACCGATCTGAAGACCGTGGCCCGGCTGCAGCGCGCCCACATGCTGAGCCACGCTTGGCTGCCCGCGGCCTTGTTCACCCGTCGCGTACCGGGTCCCAACACGCTGGCCTTCCTCGAACACGTGCTCGCCGTCCTGCGGCCCACTGGGCTGGACGGTGCGGCGAAGCTAGAGGTCTTCGCCCAGATCACCGCGTTCGTGGCCGGACATGTTGCCCATGAGATCGCGCAGGCCGCTGTTTCACGATCGCCGGGTCGGGCCGCAGCCGAGGGCCGCTACCTGGCCGCTGTCGCCGCAGACGGCTGCCACCCGGAACTTGCCGAAGCCCTTTCCGCCCCCGGGCGTCCCCTCACTCCCGATGCCACCTTCACCCGGTTCCTGAACCGCCTGATCGACGGCCTCGATGCTGACTGATGCCACACCCGGTGACTGACGCCCTGCCCGCGGCGCCTCGCGGGAACAGGCCGTCTGCTAGTCCAGGGCTACGGCCGCTACGGGGTCTGGCGCCGACTCATTCTTCGGCGGCAGACCGGCTACCTGCCGAGTGGACCTGCCTGGGCAGCGCGTGGATCGCAGCATGGCGATGGGCGAGCTGCTTGGGCGTTATCAGAACCGGGGTGCGCGGCGGGGACGACACACACGGGCATGAGCCGCGTTCGGGGGCAGGAGCTGACCCACGCGGACGGAATGGCGGAAGAGATACCGGGCCGGCTGCTACGGTGGCGTGGGGCGATGCACTGATCAGCGCCTCGGCGTTGAGTGATCTTGGCGTTGTCGCTTGGGGAGCTGCCCGTTGTCGACGGGGCCACACAGGCGGTTCCGTTCCTGTGAGATCTCGCGGTGACCAACTCTCGCCAGCCGCTCCGGAGTGATCCGGCTGCTCTTGACGATCTTCGAACATGATGATCCTCCTCGGCTGCACGTTCAAGGCACAGCCCACCAGGCCGTGCTCGGTGGCAGGGTCTGGCAGACAGGTTGGCCAGTGACAGGGACCAGCCGTGAAGGCAGCGGCGCAGAACTTGGTGGCCGCGATGGGCAACCATGCGTGTGAGGCCTGCCGTCCTGTCGGATCACGGGCCTGCTGTTGATCTGCGGAATGGAGAGCCGACCCGGCCTCGAAGGGATCATCCGGGAGCGGTGCCAGCAGTGGCTGCCCGGCGGAGAGATCCTCGCCGATCGTGAGGGGCCACGGCCGGAGCCCTCGTCAGTCTTGTTGAACGGCTCCTGGCTAGCCCCTGACGACCGCCCAGCCGACGCCTTCCGGGTCATGCTGGCCCTTCGGGACCAAGGGCCGGCCGAACCATTCCCGGCAGCTACGACACCGCAGCCCTCATCGAGGTCCTCAAGCAGATGCAGGTGTTCTACCTCTGATTCTGGCCAGTGCTCCGCGGTGCATGACTCTGCTGAGTAAGGCGTGATTCGGGCAGGCAGGTGTCGTTGGTCTTCCATGGTTGCTGTGATCGTGGGAGGGCCGGGAAGGATGTCGCTGGAGCCTCGGGCTGACGTGGGGGTGTTGGAGCTTACGGTCCAGGTGGTACTGGCTGCGTTTCCCAAGGGGACGTTCGCGGTGCGGATCCGCGAGGCGTTGGGCCCGCTGTTTGAAGACGCGGTGTTTGCCGGGGCGTTTTCGGCCCGGGGACGCCCTGCCGTATCGCCGGGAGCGCTGGCGCTGGCGCTGGTGTCGATGTTGCAATTCACGGAGGGGGCTCACCGACCGGCAGGCCGCTGTCCAGGTGCGGGCACGGATGGACTGGAAGTTTATCTCGGTCTGGAGCTGGATGATCCCGGGTTCGACGCCTCTGTGCTGAGCTTGTTCCGTGCTCGTCTGATCGAGCACGGGCTGGAGCAGACAACGCTGGAGCAGGTGCTGAGAGATGACGGGCGGACGGCGGTGCCAGCACGGCTGGCGCGAGGAGTTCCCGGCCCGGACCGGCGGCCACCGCCGCCCCGGACGCATCCGGGGCGCCAGGGGCAGGGGCCGGACGGTCGGCGTGATTTGGCGATCCCGTCGAACGGCACGGGGCCGAGCGGTAGCCTCTGAGCGGCCGATCACGCGCAGGGGACGGGGTGTTGGGTGTGGGGGAAGACTTACGGCGCCGGCTTTGTGCCGTGCTCCTGCTGGCAGGTGCGCTCACGCCCGGCACCGCGTCCGCCGCCACCCCGGACGACGCCCGCAACGTCGTCTGCCTTTCGGCGAGCGGCCGCCAGGGGGTCGTGGAAGCGGCGTCGGCGCTGGGCTTGGTTACGGCCGCCAGCACACCGGCTGCGGTCGACCCGGCAGGGGGCGTGGCCGAAGCGCTGACCCTGGACGCCTGGCGGAAAGACCGGCCCGCCGACTTCCGGCGCGCCTGCGCGGCACACGTCGAGGCCCAGGCCCTCACCAGGGGCGCTCCTTCTGCTTCGGCCCCCGCGCCGGGCCTGCTGTCCTGGTTGCTGCCGCTGGTGGTCGGCGCGCTGCTCACCATGGGTGCCGCCGAGATCCGCAGCGCCCGGGATCGGGGCCTGGCGAACGCGAACGGGATCAGGACGGCCACGGCGGCCTTCCGTGACGCCGTCTCCGCGTACGCCGCCGAGTGGGCCGAGACGACAGTGGGCGCCAGACCCTCCCCGGTAGAGGTCGACACCACCCGTCGGCACCTCGTCGCCGTGCTGCGGCGGGCGACCGCCGGACGCAGCAACTGGCGGTTCGTCGAGCGGCTGGTGAGCGATCTGGACAGTCCGCGCTATCGAGCCGAGCTGAAGGAAGGCTGGCAGGCCGATCGGACGGCCGGCCTTCTTCCGCAACGGGGTGAGCGCGTTGGGGCACTGCTCGGTGCGCTGGAGTCCGACGTCGAGCGGATCGCGATGGCGGCCGAAGGGCTGACCCCCCTGAGGCGCCGCCCCATGCGGAAGGAGGACCCGGCGTCCCCTCTGTGCCCCGTTCGATGAGTTCGAGGAAGGTCGCTGCCCGAACGGTGCAGACGACGCCCCAGCAGGCAGGAGTATCCGGAGAGATCATGCCCAACCCCTTCACCGCCCCGGGGCGCACACCGGCGGACAACCGTCCCCTCTGCCCGTGGGAGACGCCCGCCCACGACGCGTGGTATGCCCCAGTCGACCACTCGGAGGATGCGTACCAGGCGTACGTCACGCACCTCCGCGAGAACCCGGACATCAGACAGGCCGGGCAGGTGGTCCTCATCACCGGCCCTGAGGGCTGCGGGAAGACCGCTTGGACACACCGTGCCGCGTCGTGGACGAAGAACTTCCTCCAAGGGCAACCCGCGCCGCTCACCGTCCACATCGTCGATCTGACGAAGGACGGGCGAGCCGGAGATGACATGGCGACCCGCATCCGGCACGTCATCGGCAGGCTCCTGGACGAGCTGGATCTCCTGGGCGTCCTGAACGCTCGGGAACTGGAAGGGCTGGAAAGGCGGCGGGAGGACCCGGCAATATTCTGCCCCTACCTCTCCGGGATCGTGCGGGGCCATGACCTCGGCCTCCTCGTCCTGCTGCCGCCCTCCGAGCTGGCGGAGGAAGTGCATCAGTACCTGCGGCTGGTTCAGAGGCGTGTTCTGTTCTTCTGCGAGTCCTCCTACGACAACGTGGCCCAGGCCGCCGTTTCCCTGTCCGTCGCCGGAGCGAAGCCGCTCGCCCACTTCGCCGTGGACGTCCTCGACGAGAGCGACGGCTGGGAGTTCGTCAGCCACCGGCTAGCCCTGGCGAACGCCAACGGCCTGGCCGTACCCGCCATCGACGAGTCGACCATCCAGCAGTTCATGCGGACGCGGATCAAGGGCCGGGGCCGCACCACCATCCGTGAACTCCAGATCACCTGCGAGCACGTCCTCGACACCGCGATACGGGCGAGCCGCAACCAGGTGAGCTACTCGGATTTCACTGAGTACTACGTGGCGAAGGCGATGCTGTGACGAGAGAACACACCCCCACCCCTGCCTTCCGGGGCAACCCCTTTCCGGTCAGTGCTGTCGCCCGGCACTCGCCCTCGGACGGCCCCGATTTCAGCATCGCCACCCCGGCGGTGCGCCAGGCCCTTGACCATGTCCGCTCCTTCCTCCGCACCTCCGGCGAACAGCCGGACGCCCCCGGCTCCGGCGGCAGCGGCCATGTGGTCGCCGTGGTCGGCGAGTACGGTACGGGGAAGACCCATCTCACCGTCGAACTGCTCCGCTGGATCGAGGGCCACGGCGAGGACGCCACGCACACGCTGTACGTCGACGCGCCCTCCGACACCTTCCAGGCTCTCTACAAGGACCGCTTCTTCCCGAAGCTGGACAAGGACGACGTCCGCCGCCGGGTCACCGAGTACTACGCTGACGTCGTGGCCGAAGAACTGGCCGACTCACCCCTGACCGCGGACGCCGCGAGGATGCTGAAGGACCGCCGGCTGCACCCACAGGAGGTCGTCCGCCGGCTTGGTCTGAGCGAATCCGCCTTCCTCCAGTCGCTCCAGGCCCGGCTGGGACACATCACCGAGCACAGCGACTTCGGCACCGCCCTCGCCCTGTTCCTGCGTCCCGAGTTCGAGGCGGCCGTCTGGGAATGGCTCGCGGGCCACCCCGCCGACCCCGTGCTGAAGGAGCGCGGCGTCGTGCGCACGATCGACACCGACATCTCGGCCCTTGAGGCCATCGGTGTCTTCGCCTTCCTATACGGCAGGCAGGGACACCGGTTCGTGCTGGCCGTCGACGAGTTCGAGAAGGTTCTTTCGCGAGGGACGCGCAGCGCGCAGCACGAAGGGTCGGTCCTCGCCTTCAAGAAGCTGCTGGAGGTCTTCGCACAGACCCGCTCGCTGCTGATTCTCAGCGGGCTCCCGGACTTTATGGAGATCCTGCCCGGGGACGCGCGGCAGCGGATCTCCTGTGTGGTGCGGCCAACGGCACTGTCCGCTGAGGACACGCGCGGGTACATCCGGCACGCCCTCGGGCGGAGGGATGGCCCTCCAGGTGGCCACGGCGCGGACCTCGGGCCGTTCAGTGAGGAGGTGATCGCCTACCTCGTCGAACTCGCCGGGGGGAACGCGCGCAAGGTCATCCGGCTCTGCTATCACGCGTACCAGACCGCGGCGGCGGCCGGGACCGACATCACCCGTGCAATGCTCCGGGAAGTGGCGCGGGACCAGTTCGAGGCGTCCTCGCCGCAGGATGTGCGGGCCGAGATCGTGCGGGTCCTCGACAGCGGTGGCTGGGCTTTCGCACAGGACCACCAATTCGAGACCGCGGGTGAGTCCGGGGACGCCGGTGAGTCCGGCGGGCCCGGGGAGCCCGGGGCGGCGGTGGTGGACTTCTGGCTGCCGGTGGGCGGGGAGGGCGCCGGCTTGGGGATCGTCCTCAGCCAGTCCATCCTGAACGACGAGGAGGCGCTGAGGGTCGCGGCGCAGGGCGAGGCGGCGTCCGCGGCAGCGAACGGTCCGTCCTTCGTCGTCCTCGTGGTCAACGGATATCTCGCGGGAAACCTCTCGGAGGTTGTGACCGAACCCTTCGAGCGCGTCTTCGGCTACGCGCCCCGCCGGTTCCCGGACGATTTCTCCGCGGCGATCAAGGGGTTGATGCAGCGTCTCGAAGCCACCTTCAACGACGACCGCATCGCGCTGATCGAGAGCCGGATGAGCCAGCTGATGCGCCAGACGACCGGGGTGCGCAGCTCCCTCGACGAGATCGGCAACCGTCTCACCTCCCCGGCGCTGCTGGAGCGGGCCGTGACACGGGGCGTGCGGCGAGCGTTCGTGGCGGTGGGGGAGGGGGAACCCTCCGGCGAGGTGCCGCTTCCCCCTGCCATCCTCCTGCGGTTCCAGCAGGTCATGACCGAACTGCGCACCTGGCGAGAGATCGGGGAAACCATGATCGATTCGGCCTTCGAGGACGACCACAGGCACTCCCCGCTCTTCCCGCCGTCCCTTGTAAGAACAATGGGCCTGCTCCATGTGCAGGAAAGGACGCTGACCGCCTTCCGTGACGCCGTCGCCCGTACCTTCGATCCCGTACTCGACAAGCGCAGGGAGAGCCATGACCGGGACATCGCCCCCCTGTGCCACCGCTACGACCGGCTCACCGAAGACACCCTGGAAGCCTTGGACCACGAGGCGTTGGACATGTTGCACGCGAGCGGGGTGAGGAGCGGTCCGGCCCGCCGCTGGCACCGCCGAGAGGCGGACGCCGCGTTCTCCTTGGTGCGCCTCCTGCGGGACCTCGGCCGCGATGTGTACGAGCTGAGCGAGAACTACCGGTACTGATCACGCGCGTTGCCGACATACTGGGTCCTGATCCTGGCGACGACCTTCGGTGTGGTGGAGCCGGCCGGGCATACGCCGCCCGAAGGTCTTCGTGCCCTGCCATGATGCTCGGCTGACCGCCTGTGCCGACCAAGCGCTGCCAGGTCCGGCGGGATGACCCCGTTCTGCCCTGGGCTGACGTGCGTGCCGGGACTTGAGGCGATCGAAGTCTGGCCGATGCGGTCGATGGCGGCCGCCCTTCACCGGCCCAGACAACGCTTCTGGACTGCCTGCGCGCGCACATCGTCCTGCGGGACAAGCCCGACCACCACGGCACCGCGGGCTGCATACACCGGACGGTGCAGCGCCCGCATTTGCCAATTGGTAACTTGTGGGTTACTAATTGGGGGTGGACCCGTTCATGGCCCTCGCCGACCCCATACGACGTGACCTGCTGCGCGCGCTTGCCTCCGGCCCCGCCCGGGTGGTCGACCTCGCCTCGCAGCACCCCATCAGCCGTCCCGCGGTGAGCAAGCATCTAAGACTGCTCACCGAGGCCGGCCTCGCCACCGTCGAGGACCGCGGACGGGAGCGCCACTACGCCCTCGCCCGCGAGGGCCTCGATCCGGTCCGGGATCTGGTAGACGAGCTCAGCGGGCGCCGCCCCCCGATCCTTGAAAGCGCGTTCGACGCCCTCGATCTCGAAGTACGCAGAGCCGTCCGTGATCGGAGGGGCGATGGCGACGCCGTGCCCGACGGAGAACGACCTCAGGAGGAATCCGCATGAACAGCACTCCCACCGGCCGCCGCGAGACCATCGACGGCCTGGACAGCATCGCGTTCGACCGCACGTTCCGCGCCGGCATTGAGGACGTCTGGGCGGCGGTCACCGAGTCGGACCGCCTGGCCCGCTGGATCGGCGCGTGGACCGGTGACCCGGCGTCCGGCGCGGTCGACTTCCGGATGCTCTTCGAGGGCGACGAGCACCAGGCCGAGGTACTCACCATCAGGGAGTGCCGGCCCCCGCACCGTCTGGTCCTCGTATCGCACGTCCCCGGCCAGGACCACAGCTGGCACATGACCCTGACACTCGTGGAACACGACGGCACCACCAGGCTCACCTTCAGCCAGTCCGTGGGCGACGACCCTGCGATGGCGGGTGGAGTGGGCCCCGGCTGGGACTACTACCTCGACCGCCTCGTCGCCGCCGAGACCGGCGGCGACCCGGCCGAGGTCGACTTTGGCGACTACCACCCGGTCCACGAGAAGCACTATCTCGAGATGTTCACCTGATCGACCGGCGGCCGACCGGGGCGGGCGCACAGTGATCGTCCATACTCTTCCGAGCCTTGGCCCAGGCAACGAAGGAGCAGCATGCGATCCGAACGCCCGACCCAATCGCCGTCCCCGGCAAGCTCGTTGAGTTCGCTGAGCCCCTCGAGCCGGAGAGGCACGTTACGACCGGCTGGCGCGTGGCGCGGACGGGTCCGCCGGGCCGGCCGGCTCGCCGTGCTGGGGGCCGCCGGGGTCGCCTTCCTCGGCGGTGCCACCCTCCTGCCTCCGGCACCTGCCGCAGCCGCCGGTGTGGCCGCGAAGTCCCGACCCTTCGCGGTCGGCGCCGACGGGTACACCTGCTTCAGGATCCCCTCGATCATCACGACCCGGTCCGGTGCCCTGCTCGCCTTCGCCGAGGGCCGGGTAGACACCTGCGACGACATAGGCCACAACGACATCGTGGTGAAGAAATCAGTCGACGGTGGGCGGACCTGGGGCGCGCTGACCGTAGTGGCCGGGGCGGCGGCCGGAGACGACGACGCCCACGGCAACCCCTCGCCCGTAGTGGACGCGGTGACCGGCCGCATCAGCGTGCTCTACGCCACCAGCGACTGGAAGTTGAAAGAAAACGGGACCCGCGACCGCGGTGTACGGAACCTACGCGTCGTCTCCAGCATCGACGAGGGTGCCGGTTGGCGCGACGACAGACCGCTCCCTCATCTGAAGGGCGACACCTGGAACTGGGTCTCCACCGGCCCCGGCCACGGCATCCAGCTGACCCGCGGCGCCCACCACGGCAGGCTCGTCGTCACCGGCGACCACCGCGACGACCTCGGGACCCCGCTCGACGCGTCGGACGACATCGGAGGAGGCCAGCTGTACTACAGCGACGACGGCGGCCTCACCTGGAACCTCGGCGCCCGCCACGCCACCTCCATCAGGAGCACCACCGTGACGGTGACGAACCCGGGCGAGCTCGCGGTCGTGGAACGCACCGACGGGTCGCTGTACGTGAACGCCCGCAGCAGCGCGGCCTGCGGCTACGACGAGCGCCGGCTCGCGGCGCTCAGCACCGACGGCGGCCAGTCCTTCTCCGGGCTCTCCGACCCCTCGGTACCCGGCTCGGTCCGCGCACCCTTCGACCGGGTGCCGGTGTCCGTCCTCGACGCCCCGCCCGTGTTCGGCTCCCTGCTCAGGCTGCCGCCCAAGGACCTCGGCGGCACCCAGGACCGCATACTGTTCTCGGCTCCGTCCCGCTCCGGCGGCAGCGTGTCGGACCGGCAGCAACTCGCCATCCGCTCGTCCGGCGACGAAGGGACCAACTGGTCGGCCTCCGGCCTGCTGGTCGGCCCCGACCGTGCCGGGTACTCGGACATGAGCCTCATCAGCGCGGACTCGGTGGCCCTGGTCTACGAGACGGCCGTCAACACCTCGCACGGCAACATCGACTTCACCACCTTCAGCCCGTCCCAGGTCACCGGTGCAACGACCCAGGTGCGTCTGCCCCGCACCTCGGACCCGGTCGGCGCCTACCGTGACGACGCGGCCGTCCACGGCGGTGCCGCGCTGACTCCCCGCGGCTCCGGCACGGCCATCGCGCTCGACGGCCAGGACGACCACCTCCGGCTCTCCAGCTGCTCACCCGACCTGGATCTGTCGGCCGGCGACTTCACCGTCACCGCCCACTTCCGGCACACCGAATCCGGCGGAGCCCAACCCATCTTCTGGGCCTACGGCAACGGAACCGGAGCGCAGCAGGTGTTCCTCAAAGCGGAGCGCGACGCAGCCACGGGAACCGAGGCCCTCCGCGGTGTGGTCAGCGGGAGCGTCGGATACCTGGAAGCGAGGCTCGACTCCTCCTACCGCGACGGCCAGTGGCACCATGTGGCCCTCGTCCGCCAGGGCGAGTCGCTGCGCCTGACCGTCGACGGCGCTACGACCGCCATCGCGAGCGGCAGGACCGGGGACGTCAGCCCCGACGGGCCCTACGACATCCACCTCGGGACCCGACCGGACCGCCTGGAGCACTTCGGCGGCGCGATCGACGACGTGCGCCTCTACAACACGGCGCTGGATCCCACCCAGATCAACAGCGTGCGCGGCGGCTCCCTGACCGAGAGCGAGGCGAACGCCCGCCTCCGGCTGGGATTCACCACCCTCTGGTAGCCCGTCAGAAGCCGATGGGCCCGCCGAAGGTCGTGCGCAGCCATGCCATGCCCTGCCAGTCGCGTTGAGCGGGCCCGTAGCCTTGGTGGAAGACGACCTGCTGCTCGGCGGACAGGCACAGGACCGCTATTCCCCGACGCGGGGTAGGGAACGGGCTCCGTGGATCGGGTGACTCCTGGACCGCGAAGCCCCATAGAACATGCCCGCAGGTCCGGCGCTTGCAGCGTCAGGCCGCTGCATTCACCAGTGGTCGGGCGCGCTGCCCACCCACACGGCCGGCCCTCGCTGGTGCGGTCCCAGTGTGGCTCCTCCACCGACGTCTCGTGCCCGTCGGCCAGGCGGGGTGCATCACCGTCGGCGAGGTATGGCGCGTGACCGCCAAAGACGTTGCCGCGTGCATCGCGTGCTGGCTCCGGACCTCTAGTTCAGCGTGCTCGACTGACGGGCCGTTCTGGGGATGGGTAGGCTCCGGATCCTATGAGTGTGAAACGGCCCTGGGGCCAGGCCAAGCTTGCGGGCGAGCATGCGGCTGCGATCGTCGTTCTTGGCGACTTGCTGGTGTGTGCCGCGCTGCTCCTAGCATCCATAGGAGTCATCGGCACGGAGCCAACCACCCGGGAGGAGGAAACCGCTGCTTGGCAGTCTGCCGGTCAGCTGTACTTCGCCTGGCTCGTCATAGGTGCGACGTCTTTTGCCTTGTTGCGCCTACCGAAAGCTCTGCTCGCTCACGTGTCGACGATGTTGCTCTCGCCCATGGCCGTGTTCGTGCTGCTGTTGCTGCTCTCGTCTACTTTCGGTTGATCCCCGGCGTCCAGACGCGGCTCGACGCAGCAGGCCCGGCGATCACAGCCTTCGCAAACCCCGCCACACGACGGCACGCTGCCCTTTACCCAGGTCCGAGAGGGTAATCGGAAGGAGCGATGCCTCTGCCGCCGATCGGTGAATCCTCTGACGCAGGGCGGGACTGCAAATCGGTCGGTGCAACTCCCGATCATGAAGGATGCGCCGATGACCAGTGAGATGTGACCGAGGCGAGAGCAGCGAGACGGACGAGCCTCAGCCGGCGAGGGTGGTGGGTGACCGACTGATCGACGAGCTGGCCTCCCGGGCCTGGGCCGAGGGGCTGACATGCCAGCCTCGTCGACGGCGAGACCGCCGCCGGACATACGGACGATGAGGCTGGGCAGCGTCGCGGACAAAGTAGGCAGCCCGGCCGGGCCGTCGGCGTACTCGGCCAGGTCCGCGTGGTGCGGCCCGACGCGGGTGATCACGGACCGGTCGGCGCAGGCGTGCTGGGTCCAGGCGCTTCGTCGGACGGCCCGCCGTATAGCGCCAAGGTGCCGCCGCGGGGCGCCACCATCGGGATATGAACCGGTCTCGGGGCACCGCTGAGACAAGGGGACCACGGTGCGCTGGGGGTCCGTGGACCATCGGCCAGGGCCGCCGCGTGCTTCCCCCGCCGCATCGGCAGCCCTTATTGGTCTTCGCTACGTGGGGCGGTCATGCCTGGTGGAGGGCATCCTCTGGTCCTGAGACTGGGGGAGGTGGAACGGCTCCGGGGAGGGGGGAGATGGCGTAGTTCGTTGCCGATGTGTTCGGGTCGTTGCGCGGCGGGATCAGCGGCGGTGGGGCGGGTGTTATCTGCGGGGGCTGATGCGGGATGGTCGGCGCTAGTCGATCCAGCCGATGGCCGAGCGGGAACATGCGCTTGTGATGGAACATGCATGATGTCGCCCAGGTCCTGGCATCTGCCACGCCACCATGGCCAGGCAGGAGGAGCGTGAGGGTCGGGGAGTGTACGTGCCAGGAAGTCGGCGTCGGCATCTTTGACGGCTGACGCGATTTCCCGGGCTGCTCGTCTGTCGAGAGCGCCGATCGCTCGCTCTATCAGAAGGCGGTCGTCCCAGATGTCGTAGCCGGGTAGATGCGGTCTGGGCAGGTAGAGCGGCCATCCTGGACGGTGCACGAAGCCCCGCCAGCATTGGACGGCGTGCTCAAGCGCTTGAACAGGAAGGCCGCGCTCGGCCTCAAACCGGGCCGCCTGACGACGCGTATGGGGTGAGAACTGTGAGGACCGGCGCCGGTAGTCCCGAAGATGGGACCGGCAGGCAGTGTCTAGACGTAGAGCAGCCGCCGTTTTGCGGGGCATGACTCTTCTTTCGAATGGCGATCTCGACAGTCCACTCTACCTCTGATCTTGGCCGGTGCTCGCCCTTCAGGGCGGGGGCGAAGGCCTTCCCTGACCGGAGGCGCGGAGCGCCGGAGTTCTCTGCGGCCTGCTGTACCAGCATCGTGCCCTGCGTGAACGTCGTCCCGGGGATGGCCCTGTACGGCCGGACTCCGCACATCCGCCACCCCACCCCTGAAACGGCTCACCGGAGGACCTCCGGTGTCCGCGATCTGATCGGGCCGCCCGGCCCGGGGTGGTTCTTGATCTTGTCGAAGGCGAGCTCGATCTCCCAGCGTTCCTGTCCGATGGGTTGGATGCGGGGTCGTGCTTGCTGCCAGGACGGCGGTCAGCGCTTCGACAGCGCGTGCCTGGTGGGGAGGAATGGTGATGCGACCGATGATGCGCAGCGCCCGGGGTGCGATGATCGGCTCCGTGGAGCGCTACACGGCTGAACAGATCCAGGTATTCAGCTTCGAGGAGCACGTGCGGGCGCGTCCTGCGATGTACTTCCGGGTCGCCCGGGAAAGTCCTGAGCTGCCGACAGAAATTCTTCAGCAGGTGGTGTGGGACGCGCTGCATCACCGCGACGGTACGCATGGCCAGGTCAGAGTGGAGATCGAATCGGACCTGGTCTTCAGCGTGGAGGATGACCAGCGCCGCCCTGGCGACGAGCAGGGAAAGCCTCTCCCTGGATTCTTTGGATCCCTCCTCGACGAGGAGCGATGGGCGCCCGCAACGGCCGCGGCCCTCAGCGTCCGTACCGTTGTTGAGGTGCGGCTGGACGGGCGAGGCTTCCGCCAGGAACTGGCCGGGGCGCTGTCGGCGGGTGACTGGGAGGAGTTCGCCACATCCAAGCCCTCCGGTACACGGACCACATTCCAGCTGGACCCGTCGTACTGCGGCCCCGACGAGGCCATCGCCTGGTCGTTGCGCCCGGAGGATCTGCACGGCCGGGAATGCGACGCGAACCCTTCGCCGGTGACCTTCTCTGTTCACGACATTCACGACCTGCGCGCAGAAGCTGAGAACTCAGCTGGCGAGTAGGACTCCCTTCCGAGGTACGCAAAGCTGGCATGGCCGCACATCTGGCGCTTGATCGTTTTGATCCGGTTGGCGTGGTCTTCGACGACGCCGGAGCTCCACGGCAGTGTCAGGCCGACGGTTACGGCGGCGAGATCGCGGTCGAGGCCGTTGGCGAAGGCCTGGAGGTTGGGCAGGTCGGTGGCGCGGACCGCTTTGATCCCCTGCGGGAGCCGGTCGCCCTGGAGTGCGATGATCATCCTCCCGGACGTCTGGACATGACTGGCGAGAGCGTCCAGTTCAGGGCAGTGCGCGAGCACTGACTTCAGCTTGAGTCGTTCGCTCTCCGGCAGGGCTTCCGGGTGGGTCAGGATCCACCCGGCGACGGTCCGCGGCGATGGCGGTCGGGCAGCCGGTGCGGCCGGGATGGTGCGAACGGCTGGAGGTAGGCGCGGACAGCGCACCCGCCCATGACACAGCTGCTGCGCGCCCTCGCCGGTATGGGCCTGCTGGAGGAGCACGAACCCGACACGTTCTCCATGACTCCCACCGGCGCCCTCCTCGACTCCGGCCGCCCGAATTCGCTCACCGCGTTCGTCCGGATGCTCACCGACCCCGCGATCGTGGCCGCCTGGGACAGCCTGGACGGCAGCGTTCGCACCGGCCGCATCGCGAATTCGGCACGCGACGATGAAGGACCTGGTGGTCGCAGCTGCAAGGCCGGGGGTTGGTCGTCGTGTGCGGGGTTGAACGCGGAGAGGAACAGGACGACGGCACGGGCGGGGGTGGGGACGACGTCCGGGAGGAGGACGAGGAGGAGCCCGGGTCGCCACCGAGCATGCCGCGCTGATGCGGACGTCGCCGTGGTCGGTGGAGCCGCACGACGGTTGGCTCAGACCGAGCACCGCATACAGGGGAGATCAGTGTCGTCCTCTCCGGCGGTCAGCGGCTCGTCGTGGAGCGGGTGCTGACCGCCGGGACGGCGTGGAGTAGGTCATGGGCGCCGCAGGCGCGGGCGGGTCCTCACTCATGGAGGAGTGCAGGGTCGACTGGGACGCGACCAGTACCACACGCGGGCGTGACGCTCACCAGCGGTCGCAGCGCAGGGGCTCGGTGATGCCTGCGGGATCCCGACGGGCACGGTCGCTTCCCGGCTGGAGCGATCGACTTCGGCGACGGGCTGCGCGGCATTGACGTCCTGGCCGTCGACGAGGCGCCCATGGTCGACGAACCGCGCCGCCGCCCGGCTCTTGCCGAAGCCGCCCGGCTTTTCAGGACGCAGGTCGTCGCCATCGGCGGCCCGCTCCAGCTCCAGGCCGTCAGCACCGGCGGTTGGTTCGCCGAGAGCACCGCCTGGTCGCCCCCGTCTCAGACGGCCGCCTCGTCCACCAGGCGCTGCACCTTGCCGACACCAACCAGGCAGGGCCGGTCGTCGCCAGCAGGCCGGCTACCCACCGCGCTTACCTCTCTCGGCTTCACCCCGGCGCCTAACCTGCATCCTGATCAGGTCCCACGCCTGGTGCAGGCGCGGGTAGGGCTGGGGCCCGCCAGGCGGCGCTCAGCGGGTCGGGAGGGCGGCGAGCACAGCCTTGAGTTCGGGGAGCGGCACGGGGTCGGAGGTCGTCACGGCGTGGCCGCGGTGGGTGATGCGGTAGGTGAAGCCGTCCGCGATGGGCGCGGACGTCACCTCCGCCGGCAGGGCCGTGAACCGGGCCGCGTCGAGTGCGTCCTTCAGGCGGTCCAGTTCGGCGCCTTCCATCCGTCCCGAGTCGCCCTTGCCCTGCTTGCGGTAGCTGGCGTACGTGCCGTCCTCCCGGACGACCACGACATCGCGCACACCGGCGAACCCGCCCGTGACCGAGAGCTCGACGAGCGTGGCGGCGGGGTCCGGGGGAGAGGTGCTCGACGCCGTGGCTCCGGGGGACGGACCCCCGGCCGGACCACTGCTTCGCTCGGCCGTTCCGCAGCCGCCGGCGGCGAGTGCGCCCGTCAGCAGTGCCGCCCAGGCCCAGGTCAGGCGTGCCTTCATCAGTCCCCCGTCGTTCGTCGCTTGCCGGGGTGCGGTCGCCCCACGGCCCCCCGGGTCCCGCCCGGGGTGCCGCTTTGGTGAACGTCAGCCGCACCGGCAGCAGTTGTCCGGGTCAGGATGCCATCAGCCGTGCCGTGGCGACAGCAGGGGGCGCGCCCGCAGCCGGAACTTGCGACCGCCCCGACCGCAGCGTCCTGTCCGCCGGCGTTCGGCTCGATCGCCGTCGCCCTCTGTGCCGCCTTCATCGTCCGGTTCCTGACCCTGCTCCGAGACCAGTGTGTCTCCCCCCGCGTCTTGCTGTGCCGGGTCTCGTCGTTGGACACCTGGCCGGCGAGCAGGCTTCGCCAGCGGGGCTGCTCGGCGATCAGACTTGTCGCGGCCAGGGCCGTCACAACGACCGCTGCCCACGTCGGCCACGCCACCCAGGAGGAAAGGATCGCCGCGAAGAGATGGATCAGGACCACGCAGATGGTCACCGCTCCCGGGACCGGGACGAGGATCCTTTCTCTTTCCATCCCGTTGTCTCCAGGGGTGACGAAGACTGCCAGTGCGGTGACCAGCACAATCACCGACCCGACGGCAAGGACCAGGGAGGGCGGGGCGAGTGCCACGGCGTGGCGACCCACGCGACAAGCATGCTGAGGATGCGAAGAGGATCCGCTGATCCGGTCATAAACCGGCTGTCCTCACAGAGCGGCTTCATCGAACGGGTGATTCCGTCCCCCGGTCTGCGCCTCCTCGACGTTCGCGGAGTCTCCGCATCCGGAGTTCCGCCGCGCCGCTCCCCCCGGCTGACACCGCCGCGCGCTGCCGGAGCCTGTTGGCCCCGACAGCGCGTGCGGTGACGAATCTCCCGGCTGCCGGGGCGTCCGGTCGCCGGCCGTGTGCCTACTGGGCGGTGCGGGGCTGGGCGGACAGCAGGGTCTGCGTCCAGCCACTGGCGTCGACAGTACCGGTGCCGGTCAGGTCGGCGCCGCTGCCGTTATCCGGCAGGGTGTCCAGGTAGGCGTGCACCGAGCCGCCATCGGCCCGGTGGCCGTAGAACGCGCCGCCGCCGGGGGCGATCAGGTTGTCCATGGTCTGCCAGGTGGACGAGCGCAGCTCGTAGCGCGACCAGTCACCGGCGCCTCGGATGCGGTACGAGAGGAGTTCACCGGCACTTGTGGTGCCCAGCAGCCAGTCCGGCCCGGTGGACGTGAGCGTCCTCAGAGCGAAGCCGGTGTCGATCATGGTGTTCCCGGTGATGTGCGAGGCGTTGGGCTTGGCGGCGCCGATGGTGTAGCGGCGCAGGGTGCCGTCGGCGATGCCGTACAGGTGGCCGCTGCCGTCGTAGGTGAGCAGGTCGTGGGTCCAGCCGCCACCCAGGTGGACCGGGGTCTCGAACCTGAGCGAGTCGTTGTTGGTGATGACGTCGACCCGGTAGAGCTGTCCGGCCGTGGAGGTGACCAGGACGGTGTTGAAGTTGAGAGTGGCCATGGCCTTGGGGGTGAAGCCCAGCTTCGCCGTGGAGACGACCGCGCCGTGGCTCCGCCGCCCGGTCTCGGTGTCGATGCGGGTGTAGGTGAGCCGGCCGTCGCTCATGGTGCCGTAGACGGAGGCCGAGCCCGTCGAGCCGACTACCTCGTCGTAGCTGATCCCGCGGTAACCGGAGTCGGCATAGGCCGACTTGGACTTGACGACGTGCCGGCCCGCGTCGCCGGTGCTGTACTCCTCGTAGACCCACATGTTGGTCTTGCTGGAGTCGGTCCACTTGTGGAACAGGGCGACGTGCCCGTCGACGGAGTCGAGTATCGCGTCACCCGGCTTGAGGTCGTCCAGCGAGACACCGGCGGTGTCCCCGTACGAGGTGAGGTTGCGGGTGTTGCGGTCCCAGCCGCCGTCCTTCGGCAGGCGCCAGGCCATGGAGACGAAGCCCGAGCAGTCCGGACGGTACTTCTCCCCGGTGACGGACGCTTTCGCGTCGGCCTGGTCCTGGCTGTAGATCGCACCGTAGGTGTCGATCCACCACTCCGCACGGTTCAGGATCTCGGCGCGGCTGATCGCCCCTCCGACTGAGGAGGCGTACGCGGTGGACGGTGCGGCCACCTCGCTGACGACGGCGGCCGTGAGGCCGAGCACGGACGCGGTGAGGGCACCGGTGAGCACGGTGACCGGGCGGCGCAGGCTGATACGCATGGACAGTTCCCCCTCGGGAGTCGGTCGTTCGCTGTGCCGACCACACTGGGAGAAGCTCCTTCAACTGTGCTTCAGCCGCTCTGCACCTGCTTCTGCAGAACCGCTGATCTCGGCGAACTCCCGGGCTCCGCGCTCCTGGAACACGCCCATGGCGTGGGTGCGGCACGCCTGCGCCGCCGTCGCGTCACCGCGGGCCGCGTGCACGAGCGACAGGTCGTACTCGGTACGCGCCCGCCACACCTGGACGTCCATCGCCTCCCACAGCACCATCGCGGAGTCGAGGCGGCTCAGCGCCTGGTCGAGTCGTCCCCGCGCCAGGTGGAGCTGGCCGATCGACCGCAGTGCCACCGCCTGCCCGAAACGGTCGCCCGACGCGGTCGCCACGCCCAGCGCCCACTCCAGCCGGGGCAGCGCCTCCTGGTGCGCCCCGAGCCTGAACTGCGCCTTGGCATGTGCCCGTACGGCATAGGAGCGCATCAGCCGGTCACCGAGCGCGGCGAAGAGGTCCGCTGCCTGCGCACATGCGCCCAGCGCCGCCTCGTAGTCGCCGCGTGCCCGGTGGTACAGCCCTTCGGTGCGCAGGGCCAGCGCGATGCCGCGGTTGCTGCCCGCCTCCCGGTAGGCCGACAGGGCTGTGCCGATGTCGTCCCTGGCGCCCTCGTAGTCCCCTTGTTCCAGCCGGACCGAGCCGCGGATGCGGTGGACGTGACCGATGCCGCGCTGGTTGTCGAGGGCTCGCACCAGGATGCTGGCCTGGTCGAGGAAGTGCAGGGCCTCGGCGAGGTGGCCCGGTTCGCGGCACGCGGCCCCCAGACCGGCCAGTGCGGCGGCCTGGGCCCGCACGTCGTGCTCGATCCTGAAGCCGCTGAGCGCCTCGCCGTAGTGCGCGCGGGCCTCGGCGAACCGGTCCTGGGCGTAGCGGAGGCGGGCGAGTTCGGCATGCATGGCGGCCTTGGTGCCCTGCTCGCCGACGCGTTGGGCGGCCGCGACGCCGAGGGAGGTGATCCGCTCCCCGAACCGGTAGCGGCTGTCGCCCAGTTCGACGGCGGTGTGCGCCGAGAGGACCTCGCAGACCAGCACGTCGAGTCCGAGTTCGGCGGCGCGTTCGAGAGTGTGGGCGAGGCCGGGCTCCTCTCCCTCCATCCAGTCGGCGACACCGGCGAGGACGCGCCGGGTCCGCTCGGCGGGGGGCTTGGCCACGGTCACGGTCGCAGACGGCTGCCAGATCAGTGCCGCGGGCGGCCGGGTCGCCGCCACCGCCCGCAGCAGCGCCAGCCAGCCGTGCAGCGGCGCCTCGACGGTGTTCCTCAGGACGTGCGCCGGCTCCGTCTTCTCCGCGTACTCGCGGGCGAAGAGGCGTATCAGGTCGTGCAGGCGGTAGCGGTCCGTGCCGGTGGTGTCCACCCCGGTGAACTCCACCAGCTGGGCATCGACGAGTGAGTCCAGGACCCGCTGCGCGCCCGAGTCCGACAGTTCCAGCAGCCAGCCGACGACCCAGGCGGAGAAGTCCGGCAGCCCGAGGTGGCCGAGACGGCCCAGCGCCGTGCGGGCCTGCTCGCTCAGTGTCCCGAAGCTGAGGCTGATGGTGGAGCGTACCGCCAGGTCGCCGGCGCACAGTTCGTCGAGACGGCGGCGTTCGTCGTCCAGGCGTTCCGCGAGGGTGGCCAGCGGCATCCGGCTGCGCATCGCCAGCCGGGCCCCGGCGATGCGCAGGGCCAGCGGCAGATGGTCGCACGCCGCGAGGATGCGGGCCGCTGCGTCGGGCTCGGCACGCACCCGGTCCGCTCCGACGATGGTGGTGAGCAGTTCCATGGACTCATCCGGCACCAGCGCGCCCAGTTCGGTCAGCCGGGCCCCGGCGAGGCCGCCGAGGCGGTCCCGTGCGGTGACGAGGGCCGCGCATCCGCTGCCGGCCGGAAGCAGGGGGCGCACCTGCTGCTCGTTCGCGGCGTCGTCGAGCACGATGAGCAGCCGCCTGCCCGCGACGAGGGTGCGGTAGAGCTCGACCCTGGCCTGGTCGGACTCCGGCAACCGCCGTTCCGGTACGCCCAGCGCGCGCAGGAAGCCACCGAGGACCTCACCGGTGGTGGCCGGGCTGCCGGTCATGCCCCGCAGTTCCCTGTACAGCTGCCCGTCGGGGAAGCGGGCCGCCACCTGGTGGGCGGCGTGCACGGCGAGGACGGACTTACCGCTGCCTCCCGGCCCGGCGACGACATGGACCGGAGCGGTGGAGGCCAGGCCCTCCGCCAGCAGACGCAGTTCCCCTTCCCTGCCGGTGAAGTCCGGCAGGGAGGGAGGCAGATGGGCCGGCGGCTG
The DNA here is from genome assembly GCF_016919245.1 of Streptomyces zhihengii. Taxonomy (NCBI): domain Bacteria; kingdom Bacillati; phylum Actinomycetota; class Actinomycetes; order Kitasatosporales; family Streptomycetaceae; genus Streptomyces; species Streptomyces zhihengii. The sequence continues at coordinate 2,357,885 of NZ_JAFEJA010000002.1, forward strand.
GCGATTGGCCGCGCCTGCCGTCCGGTCCGGCTCGCCGGGCGGCGGGCCGTCGGGCGGTTGCAGGATCGATCTGTGCAACTCGCGCAGTTCCGGTCCGGGCTCGATGCCCAGCTCTCCGACGAGGGCGTCCCGGCCCGTCCGGAAGCAGGCCAGGGCGTCAGCTCTCCGGCCCAGGCGGTGAAGCGTGACCATCAACTGGCCGCGCAGCCGCTCGTTGACCGGATGCGCGTCAACCAGGGCGGTCAGCTCCGCCACATGGTCCAGTCGGCCCCCTGCCAGCTCAGCGGCGTAGAGCTGCTCGGCGGCCGACAAGCGCATCTCGTCCAGCCGCCGGGCCTCCCCTGCGAGCGGCGGGTCCGCGACGCCGGAGAGTGCCGGACCGTGCCACAGGGCCCTGGCCTCGCGCAGCAGGGCCGCCGCTTCGGCGAAGTCCTCGGCGGTGGCTGCCTCACCGGCCCGGGACAGCAGCCGGGCGAAGCGGTCGGCGTCGACGGACACGGCCTCGGAGCGCAGGGCGTAGCCGGGAGCCCGGGTGACGATGACGCCGTCGTGCCCGGCTTCGGCGAAGGCCCTGCGCAGGGTGGAGACGTAGGTCTGGATGAGGGCGCGGGCACTAGCCGGCGGGTTGTCGCACCACACGACGTCCACGAGCCGGGTGGCGGACACGACCCGGCCCGGCTCCAGTGCCAGGGCCGCCAGCAGAGCGCGGGGCTTCGCCCCGCCGAGGTCGATCCGGCCCCGCGCCCCCACGGCGTCAATGGGCCCGAGCAGTCGCACGTGCAGCATGTTGCCCCCTCAACAACGCTGTGAGGCGGCGTACGCCGACGAACGGTGTCACTCAGCGCTCGACCGGACCGTACCGTGCATGCCCGGCACTCCGCTGATACGCCCAAGAACAGTCGCCGTGGGACCAATGCCACCAGGTCTGAGCGTATGTGCTCAGTCCCGCGATGCTCAACGCCTTGCTCAGGGTGTGTCGTTGCTCCACAGCCACCGGGTCCGCCGCTCCTGGCCACAGCTCCGCGCCGTCCGCGCGGCACAGGGTCAGGTCCGCCGCGGCACCTGTCTCGTGCCCGGCGCACCGGAGTCCGGCACCGGTCCCGTAGCCGCCGATCACCAGCAGCCGCAGCCCTTCGGGCAGCATCGTCTGTGCCGTGACCAGGCGGTCCACCACGCCCAGTCGCAGCAAGACCGGCCCCCGCCCCGTGATCAGCAGGGCGGGCACGTCACGCAGATCCACCAGCCTCTCGCCGCACTCGCGCACCGGGACGGCGGCCGGTCCGGGCCGGTGCGGTCGCCCCTCGTCCAGAACTCCGCCCTCCGTACCGCGCGACTCCGTTCAGCGCCATGGTGCGGCTGCCTCCTTCAGGAATCCTTCAAAAGCTGCAGACGGCGTTCGTGCCGGCCGCACTCGTGCCGGCCGTGCTCGTCACTCCAACAGATCTCCCGGTCCGACGTACCGGACGACGACGAGCGTCCCCCTCCACCAGCACGGACGCGCGGACCAGCCACAGCATCCACCAGGCGAACCAGGTCGCCGTCATCCCGAAAACGCTCCCCTTCACCCCGCCCGGTGGCGGCGGGTACGAGGGATCCGCGGGCGCGAAGGCGGCGTTGTCGGCCTCGTCGGGGTCTGGCAGCCTACAACCACATCGCTTGGCGCACGGCGACGACTACCTCCCGCTGTCGACAACGCCGGTCTGTGGGCGACCGCGCGCAACGCCGACGGCGAAAGCGACACCACCGGCCGCTACCCGGTGACGCGGATCAGCCGGACCTGGGACGTACGCTCCACCCTCGAGCTCACCGTCCCTGGCATCGAACACCGCATGGAGACACCCGCGGACGGCACCCGCACCACCTACATGCTGCACCCGGACGGCTCCTGAGCCTGCGCCACGGCGCCCAGGGCCCGGGAATTGCCCACCGTCCATTAGGGCGGCCCGCGCCGGCTGTGAGACGAACTGGACCGCATCCGCACCTGGCTCGTCATCGACGGCGACCTGCCCATCTCGGGCGCGGGCGGTACGCATCGCCCCGTACGGTACCTGCCACTTCAGCCGCAGCGGCTGGCGGCCATCCTCGGCGCACCGCGTGTGTCACCCGCAAGCCTCGGCCCGAAGTCCCGGATCCGTCGGCCTGCCACGACGTCCCGTCCTACTCGCGTGACTGGACCCGGACCGGCCGACTCGGTCAGCCGGTCCCAGGTCGTATGTCGCCATCGAACGATCCTCTTCCGTCGGCTGCGGCCCTGACACTGCCGAGCCTGCCTCGGGTCAGGTCCACCATCGCACTGGACGACCAGCCCCGTAGCATGGCGGTTTTGCGGAGTGCAAGGGGAGTGCGGTGCTGGTCATGCCCGGGCGGCGGACGTCAACGATGGAACTGCTGGCCGTTGAGGCGACGGACCGGGGGATGCCGGTCAGGGAGGCCGAGGAGCCCGGCCTCGCGGGCCCCGCTCACTGGTACGGCGGACCGGTCGCGGGTGCCCAGCTGGCAGGCCGGCTCGGGTTCGCCCTGCTGGAGCCGGTGGACGACTGGCTCGCCGAGTTGCCGGAGGAGTTCACCGGCCGCCGGGTACGGGCCGGGACCGTCGCGGACGCATGGGCTATCGATCGGCCGACGTTCATCAAGCCGCCTCGTGACAAGTCCTTCCCGCCAGACGTGTACACCGACGGCTCCCGGCTGCCCTTCTCACTGGACCCGACGACACCGGTGCTCCTGTCCGATGTGGTGACCTTCGCGGCCGAGTACCGGCTGTTCCTTCTGGACGGCCGGATCGTCACGGCGAGCCGGTACGCGGTGTTCGGTCGGCTCGACCCCCGCCCGCTCGGCACGGAGCGCGCCGACCGTGCCGTCACCGCGCAGATCACCGAGTTCGCCGACCGGCTGGCCGCAGCAGCCGGACATACGCTGCCGAGCGCCGTCGTCGTGGACGTCGGGCAGTTGCTGGACCCGTACCGCCCAGGACACCGCTGGGCCGTGGTGGAGGCCAACATGGCGTGGTTCTCGCACGCCTACGCAGCCGATCCGGCACGGGTGCTGGACGTCGTCCTGCGTGCGGCCGGTCCACGCGAGCGTGTGCGGTCGCGAGATCTGGCATTCGAACTGCGGTGATCCGCACGGGCGAACCGGCTTCCCGTCCTCGCCGTGATCGCCTCCGCAGGCATCCGTAACCCGGTGAATCCACCGGCGGCCCGTCCGTTCCCTCCCGGAGCCACGAAACGGAGTACCGTCGACGAGAGAGCGCTGTCGCCGAGTGGCGATCGCGGCACCGCGTACGAACTCCACCGCGGCCCGGCCATGGCGCTCCGGGACCGGCCGTACAGTCCTGACCCATGGAATCACCACAACCCACGGACCCGCAGGCCGAGACCGTGCAAGGCCGCATCGCTCTCTGGCTGGACCCGGAGGACCTGCGTCGGCTCGCGTGGCACTGCTGTTGCGCCGACGACGCGACCGACGAGGACAAGGACCGCTGCGGACGGCTCCGCTTCCGGGCCGCCACGGCACTGCACAAGCATCAGAACTCGCCATGAAGACACCGACACTCATGAAACTACGGCCCGAGCACTCAAGCCGGCCGAGGACGCCCCACGTACCACTCGCTTCGCCGTTCAACAACGCGGAGAGATCCCGGGGGCAAGGTCAGCAAGGTGGTGCGCCCTTCGCCGGTCACCCACCGAGCCCGCTCATCGCGCTGCGGGTGAACGCCATTGATCTCCAGGTCCTCGCTGCGCGAGGATCGGAGGCGTCCATGAAGTGTCCCAGCAGCCACCCCCGCCCCAGCATGAGACCGCTCAACGCCCGGCGACCGCACCGCGATCAGGATCACGATCTGCAGCTGGAGTCCCTGTCCCGCAAAGATCTCCCGCTCAGGCCTCAGCTCCGCCGACCTGACGGTGACGCTGCATGATGGCCGCGTGAGCAGTGACGCGCATGCACACCCCATACGGATAGCCGGCTTCTACGACGGTCCTTTCGGTCTGAGCCCCGAGCTGCTGGACGAGAGGTTGTTCTGGATGGGGCACCTCTACCCCTGCGCCCAGGGCAGAGCCGGTGCGCTAATGTTCGGCCCCGGCTACGCCTGGGCTGACCACCGGGCCCACCGAGAGCGTCTGTGGCGGCGGCCTGAATGGCCCCTCTTCACCATCCCGCTCGCTGGCGGCCACCAGCTCCACGTCGTCTACCGCGCCGTTCCTGACGAGGAGGGGGTCGACTGCCTGGTGCACCATCCAGACTGGGACCGTGCCGAACTCCTCGCGCGCACCGACGGGCACTTCATGGGCCCCGGACTGTCCTGGCCGGACCTGGTCGCGGCTGCGGACAATGGTCTGCCCGGCGGCACCGTCACAGACCCCCACGCCCGCCTCCTGCTGCCCGCGTTCGCGGACTCGGCCACACCTCCGGAGGCAGTCGACCGCCTGGCCGCGGCCCTGCACGCCCGCCTGGGCGTGCAGTCCGCCGCGCCGCTCGCCACAGCCATGCTCGAAGAGCAAGGACCCACCGGTCCGGTGCGCTGGGCAACGACCGACAACGGCACGCGGAGCAACGACGGCAGGTACTCGTTCCGCAACCCTGCCAATGACTTCGCCCTGCCCGGCGACGGCCTGGCCCGGGTAAGTGCCGCACTGGCCGAGTAAAGGGCCGGGGCATGATCCGCCCTGAGAAGGTCTCACCGTGACTGGAGTGATCACGGCGACGGAACCGTCCTGGCGAGCCCGGGACAGTCCGGCAAGCTGGTGACGTTTCTGAGACGCGAGAAACCGGATGGCCTCCGACCTCGGCGGCCGCCTACCTTGGCGTCACCCTGCCCCCCCCCACCTGCGCCCCCGCCGACCTCGCCACGGGGGCGGGCTTCGGGCATCGCACACCGTCCACCCGCTGCTTCGCGGCCGCCTGCCCGGCGCATCCAGCCGACGTCCATACGCCCTCGGCGCGCCGCTCGTCGCGTACTGCTCGGTTCCGCGCGGGGCTGCCCGCAGCCGCGCTCACGCTCGGCGCCGTCGTGGGCAGCGGGCTCCGCTGTCCGCTACTGCGCCCAGTCGAAGACGCCCGACTCCAGGTCGATCTGGGCGTTGCCGCCGCCGAAGTTGACCCCGCCGACGCCGTCCTCCAGCTCGAAGACGTACGGTGTCAGCCCCTTCGGCAACGTCTGGCAGGGCATCACCGTTCCGCCGAGGTGCGAGATGCCCTCGACGGACGGCCAGAACGCTTCGAGATCCTTGTCGTTCGAGGACCAGGCTTGCACGTAATCGCCCTCGCCGTGGTCCGCCGGGGCGATGCCGGTGTTCGGGTCGCCGGTGCGCTCCCCGATCCAGACCGTGATTTCGGGGGCGCTGTCGTCCCAGGCGTTCTGGCCGCGGCTGTACTCGTCGCCGAGGCCGTCCGGCCGGATGTCGGCCGGGGGATCTACTCGGGGCGCGGCGAACTCCTCGGCGGTGAGCCAGATGAGCGCGTGCGCGCCGCCGATCAGGTCCTGCAGGTCCTGTTGCCGGGGGTGGCGGGCTGCGGCCGTCGCGGCCACCGCGGCGAGGAACGGATCGGCGGCCTGTTCCGGGGTGGGCACGGTGCCCGCCAGCAGCTCGTCCACGCCCTCGACGTCGTCGGCGACGTGGTCGTCGGCGTGGAAGAAGGAGACGGCTACCAGGTCCTGGCCCTTGCGCCGGTAGTCCTCGGGCAGTTCGAGGGTGATGACATGGGTCATCGGCAGCCCCGTGACAGGGCTCCGGGGCCAGGAGGCCTTTCCGATTCCGGGCGCACGACCGCCACACCAACCGGCGACGCGGGCCCCGGGCAGATCGATCTCGACGGGCTTGCCCGGCCGGACCGACAGGGCGTCCATGGACTCTCCGAACCCCAGGTTGTATGCCTTCACCTTGTTCCTCGTTCGTTCCGTTCGACTGCGACGGCGCTCAACCTACGCGAGGCCTCCGACAGTCCCGTCCCCGTCGTTCCCGCTCCGGCCGCCCGAAATAGTGTGCTCGTACGCCAGCCGCCCACTCCGCGTATGTCATGCCCGACGGATACCGGCGCACCCGGTCCGGATGGTCGGCGCGTTGCCGTACACGAGCGCTTGGTGCGTGCAGACCTACGCCACCCGGGTCAAGCGCGGCGAGTGGCACCTGTATGACGACGAACGTCGTGCGGCACCGACGTGGACGGAGGTCTGCGGTCGCTCCGCCATGTCCAGCTGGATCAACTACACCTCCATGGGCGGCGCGTTCAGCTCGGGCTTGTCCGGCAAGTACCGCCTGCTCGACAAGGACCCCTACTGCGTGATCCCCCAGCTCGGCCACTGCGGCGCCCCCAAGGCCACACTGACCTGCACCGTTCCCAAGCCGTAGAGGAGCCGCAGGTGGGCCGGCAGGATCGCTGCTGCCGGCCCACCCCGCCTCACAGAGGCCCCTCCACGAGCCTCCGGCCCTGCGGAGACTGAGGCTCCTCATCGGAGCAAACCCACGTCAGCCCCCCGCAGACAGTCAATGCGGGGCCAATTGTCCTCATCACGTTCACCGCCGGGACCGATCAGCGCCCGGAATGTTCTACGGCATAGTGGGCCCCAACGGCGCCGGCAAGACCACCACGCTGACTGCCATGTGAGGGCTGCGCCGTCCGACGGCGGGCTCGGTCAGGGTCGCCGGTCACGGAAGGTCTTGCCGGTTGGGGAACGCAGCCGGCGTGCGGCGGGTGCGGAGATTGGCCGCGGTGGGCCAGCGGCTTCCTCCGCGAGTAGGGCCAGGACGATCTCGGCAGGATCCCAGCGCTGGGCTTTCGCGGTGGGGATGATCTCCGCCATCGCTCGGCGGATGGTGGCAGCTCCAACCTTCGGGTCAGGGTGATCGCCTCCTCGAACGCGGCGCCGGACGTCGCGGCGACCGCCGACACAGGTGCCGCCAGCCGGGCCGGGGCTGGCGTCGTGGTTGCTGGAGTGCTGGTCATTGGTGCTGTCTTTCGTGTCGGAGGGGTCGGATAGGTTGCGGGGCATGGCAGAGACGAGTGAGGAGGGGCCTTGACCCCGGATGTTGAACACACGAGACACTGGATCCTGAGGATCTGAGAACGGACATCTCGTGGTCATGAAGAACTACCCGCCGCAGTTCAAGGCGGACGCGGTCGCGCTGTACGAGTCGCGGCCGGAAGCGACGATCAGGTCGGTCGCCGCCGATCTGGGGATCAATCCGGAGACCCTGCGGAACTGGGTGAGGGCCGCCGGCGTGAGTCGTCCCCGGGGCCGGCGGACGCAGGAACCCTATCCGCCGCCGGCCCCGCTGGAGGCGGAGAACGCCGCTTTGCGGAAGAAGGTCCGTGAGCTGGAGGAGGAACGCGAGATCCTGCGCAAAGCGGCGAAGTATTTCGCCGGGGAGACGCGCTGGTGAACCGCTTCCAGTGTGTCGCCGACCTCCAGCGCCGTCACGGCGTGAAGCGGCTGTGCAGCATCCTCGGCGTCAGCCGCTCGAGCTTCTACTACTGGCGCCGGACAGCCGCTGACCGCGCCGCCCGGCAATCAGCCGACGCCCGCCTGGCGACCCGGATACGGGCGGTGCACCAGGAATCGGACGGCACTTACGGAGTCCCGAGGATCACTGCCGAGCTTCGCGAGAAGAACGGTGAGGTGGTCAACCACAAGCGGGTCGCCAGGATCATGAGGGCGTCCGGGATCGAGGGGGTCCGGTTGCGTCGCCGGCACCGCACTACCGTCCCAGACCCGGCCGCGGCCAAGGCCCCGGACCTGATCGGCCGCGACTTCACCGCGGACAAACCGAACACGAAGTACGTCGGCGACATCACTTACCTGCCCATCGAGGGCGGGAAGTTCTGCTACCTGGCGACCGTCATAGACCTTGCCTCACGACGCCTGGCGGGCTGGGCGATCGCCGACCACATGCGCGCGGACCTCGTCACCGACGCCCTGGCCGCGGCGATCCGCACCCGCGGCAGCCTCGCCGGATCGATCATGCACACCGACCACGGAGCCCAGTACACGAGCAGAATTTTCGCTGAAGCATGCAGGTCAGCAGGGGTGCGGCGAAGCATGAGCGCGGTCGGGTCCAGCGCGGACAATGCACTCGCCGAGTCCTTCAACGCCACCTTCAAACGCGAGACCCTGCAGGGACGGAAAAGCTGGTCCACCGAGCGCGAGGCCCGGCTCGACGCCTTCCGATGGCTCCACCGCTACAACACCCGACGCCGACATTCCTACCTCGGGCAACGATCACCGATCGCCTTCGAGGAAGCTCTCCAGCTCACACCAACTACGCTGGCCCAAGCCGCATAACCCGTGTTCAGGATTCGGGGTCAAGGCCCGAGAACGGGGTGGCCGAGGCTGAGCGGCTGGCCGAGCAGGTCCGTGACGAACTCACGGCGGCCGGCCTGCCCGTCGCTTCTCCCGGCCTTGCCCCTGAACTGGCCATCGGCGCGATGGTCCGTGTCGACGCGTGGAATCACCACTTTCACGGCGAAGAGATCGAGGTTGTCGTGAGTTGGAAGGTCAGCTCCCGGCTGCGGAGCAACGCGATGCGAGACGCGCGGCAGCACCAAGGGGTGACCCCGGCGATCCGGCAGTCCGGCGAGACCCAGATCGCGATGGCCGCCGCAGTGATCGCCATCCTGTCCGCGGCCGGATTCACCGCCCGGGACCACGACAACGACATGAGCCCGTTCGACGTGCGGGTTCTCGCTGGCCCTGAGTGGGGCCGCAGGCCTGCTTGGGGCTTCCCGGACGAGGACCTGGATCCGCCCAGTTCTGCGACCTGACGCGCCGGCGAGCTCAGTTACCGAAGCCCGACCAGGCGGAGGTGCCCAGTTGCAGGCTGTGGGCTTCACTGCGGCGGATCGGCTCGGTGCGGTTGTCCTCGCCCTGGCGGTCCAGGATCGACAGCTGGTCACCGCTGGCGAAGCGTCCGACCGTCGCGGCGGTGCCGAGTGCGCGGTCGACGTCGGCGGTCCCGTAGAGCTTGGCGAGCGCGACCGCGTCGGTCATCTTCGCCCTGATCCGGCGGATGCCCGTCGCCGCGGCCTCGACCAGCCAGGCCCCGCTCGGGGCCGATCGTCAGGAACTGGGCCTCGGCCGGGTTGATGGGCTTCGGGGTGCGCTCGCCCCGCGGGGCGTCGGGGTAGTGCTCGTCGGCGATCCGCGGACTGCCCGCCGTCGAGCGCTGCTGGCGGCCGCGGCCCAGGCAGCGGCCGATGGCGTCGAGGCGTGTTCGCACTGCGGCGTCGACGCGGCCCTCGGTATTACCTGACCATCGGGCAGCAGCCTTCCGCTATCACGAGTTGTCCGGGGGCCGGCAGAAGCAGAAGGAGATCCGCCGGCCCCCGCCCCCGCACAGCCCACGGACAGCCGTTCCCGGCGACCGGCCGGCCGCACCGCCTGCGGAAGCCGTGTCCGCCGAGCCGCCCTGTGATACCTGGGTGCCGGTGCGATACCCGGGTGCCGGGTTTCTGGCCGCGGTCCTGCACCGGCCCCGTCACCGGTCCCGGGCGACAACCGCAAGAACTGCAGAGGGAGGAGAGAGGCCCGGCTGCCGGCATTCGACTCGCTGGTCCTGCAGTGGGGGTTCCGCCCCGGCCTGTCCGGGTGGGACGGCTTTTTCTACCTGTGGAGGACTCCATGACCTTTGACCCGGCGATGCTCTTCGCTGTGCCGTTGATCCTCGCGCTCGGCGTGATCTGTCTGACCGTGGTGTGCGTCGTCGCGCTCCTGCGGGCACGTCGCACGGACACCGTCTCCGTGGTGCGCGCGCTGCCCGAACTCGCGGCCGTCTTCCTGCGCCGCCGCCGGTGACGGGCACCAGGAGCACGAGACATATCCGCGCCGGGACCCGCCGCCGACGGCACCCGGCGCCCGGGTGTGTCAGCCTCGGGGGCCGAGCGGCAGGTGCCGTGCCTCGCGCCGGATCCGAACGGCGATCCGCTGCGCCACCCGCGCGCGGCGCAGGGCGGGACCGGTGAGGTGGCGGGGGAGGGGTGCGGGCTCGCCGCGCCCGGTTAACGGGCCGCCCGGCATCCACATGGACGACATCCCGACCGCTCCCCCTCCTGTGGCCGCGACTCCTGTTGAGGGTTGTTGTTGCAGGTCAGGCGACAACGACAACGCCAACAACGTTCCGGAGAAGGGGGTTGGAGAGGGGTTCCGTGTAGTAGCCATCGGCCAGGCCGGTGCAGTCGTCCACGACCCTGCCGACGTCCAACGGCATCACGCGGTGGGGAGGTGACTGACCGATGATCCTACGACTCCTCGCCGCCCTTGGAGCGGACGCGCCGATGTACTACTGCGTCCCCTGCGGCTGGTGGTACCCGTCCACGCACAGCCACTGACCGCACCCGCCCCGAGCCCCTGCCGCACCCCGCGGCAACGGCTCCGTCATTTCCCTCACACGGGCCATGCCGGCGCGGCACACTACCGCCATGGCACTGGAGTTGAGGTTCACCGGCGAGGACAAGGACATGACCTTCGACGAGCTGGAGGCGTTCGTACAGAAGGCCCGGGCCAACGAAGTCGACGGCAGCCGGCACGTCTACGCCGAACTGTCGACGTCCGGCAAGGTCAAGGTCCTCATCGTGAACCTCGGCGACGACGACTGACCACCAGGCATCCGAACCGAGGGCAGCCCATGAGCAACCCGTACCAGCCGCAGCCCAGCCCGTACGTCAACACGCCGCTCCCGACCGGGCGGCCGCGCATGTTCAACACCACCGCAGCGAAGGTGATCTGGACCCTCGTCCCGATCGTCACCATCAGCGTCGGCGCAGCGGTCCCGTTCGTCGTGGCCGCGGTGAAGGGCGTCATCAAGCCCTGGCTGGCCGGCGTGTACGTCGCCGCCGAGGTGCTCGTGCTCGGCATCAGCACGGCCTTCGCCGACCCGGACAGCGAGTCCCCGTTCGTCGGCTTCCTGATCATCATGCTGATCGTCGCTGCGGCAACACACACGTCGCTGCTCGACAACGACAAGGTGCGCATCGGGAAGTAGCCACGGCGTCCGACAAATAAGAGGCCTCACCGCACGGGCGGTGGGGCCTCTCCGACGTTTGCGTCATGCTCCGTCGTTCGTGACCTCCGCCAGGTGTGAGTGTCGTAGTTTTCCCAACTCGTGAGGCTGCTATTCAAGGATGGCACCACTGAGCGTTTTCCAACCTCACGCTGATGCGTGGTGAAGGACGACTACTGCCTTCACGACGTTGGTGATGCGGTTGGTGCTGCAGCGGAGTTTCCGCAGGAGCCGCCAGCCCTTGAGGGTGGCCATGGCCTGCTCGCCAAGGCAGCGGATCTTGGCGTGGGTGGTGTTGTGGCGGCGCTTCCACTGCTTGAGGCGGCGGCCCCGAAACGGGACCCGGACGTGCCCACCGGCTCCTTGGTACGCCTTGTCCGCCCAGCACTTGAGGCCCGCTGCGGCGAGGGCGTCGATGATCCCGTGCTGCCGGGCGGCGGTCAGGTCGTGGGTCGAGCCGGGCAGAGCCGGCGAGGCCCAGAGCAGCCGTCCGAGCGGATCGGTGAGGACCTGGACGTTCATGCCGTGGCGTTTGTGTTTCCCGGAGTAGTAGGGGGTGTCGGCGGCGATGCGGTCGATGGGCAGCAGGGTTCCGTCGAGGATGACGAACGCCTTGGTCCGGAGTGTCTTCATCGCCTCGGTCAAGGTCGGGGCGAGGGTGGCCAGAACCTCGATGGCTTCACGTATGTAGCGGTAGACGGTTGCGATCCCGATGCCGAACCCGGCTGCGAGCTGGGCGTAGGTGTCACCGCACCGAAGGTGGGCCAGGGCGAGCAGGGCCTGACGTGCCACGGGAAGCCGCCGCCACCGCGTCCCGATGTCCCGGCGCCTGGCCGTCAGTTGTCCGGTCAGGAACCGCAGGGTGCGGGTGGACAAGTCGATCGAGGACGGATAGACAAGCACGCGAAGCTCCTGGCGGACACGGGATTTCCTGGTCGAGAACCCGTCTACCGGGAGCTTCGTCGTTGCGCAGGACGGTCCAACTCGCCATCAGCGCCGCCAGCTGAGAAGAGGCTCACTGGCAGGGGCGTCTTGTGGCGGAAGCAGCTCTCTAGTGCCGGATCAGGCAACGTTTGCCTTGTTGACGACGGCGTGTAGGCGCCGGTCGTCGGCGTGGCGGTTTCGCCAGATGATGTAGCGGCGGATCATGCTGCCCTGCTCCTTGTGGTCGGCATGATCGGTGCCGTCGAGGGTGAAGTAGCGCAGGGCCGTGAACTGGGCTTCGATCCGGTTCAGCCAGGAGGAGTTCGTCGGCGTGTAGGCCATCTCGACGTTGTTCGCCGCCGCCCAGGTGCCGACCCGTTGGCATCTTTTCGTGGTCAGGTGCGGGGAGAAGTTGTCGCAGACGATCGCGATCCGCACCGTAGGCGGGTAAAGCGTGCGCAGGTAGCGGCAGAACTCCAGGAACTGGGTGCGCCGTTTGATGGGCTTGATGTGGCCGTAGAGCTTGTCCTTGGCCAGGTCCAGGGCGGCGAACAGGTGTCGCACTCCGCCGTAGCGGTTGTAGGTCGCCCGGCGCCGTCGGCGGGGTTCGCGGTCCGGGTCCTTGTGCTTGCCACCGCGTTCGGCCCACTGCCGTCCAGGGTGTGGCATCAGGTTGAGGGGGCCGAACTCGTCCATGCAGAAGACGACTTCGGGCTCGCGGTCCTCGGGTATGACCTCGCCGTCGGCGATCGCGTAGAGGTGCTCGACCCGGGCCTTCTTGGCCGCGTAGTTCGGATCGCGGGAGGTCTTCCAGGTCTTCAGGCGTTGAAAGGAGACGCCTTCCTCGCGGAGCAGGATGCGCAGTCCCTCGTGGCTGATGTCGTCGACCACCCCCTCGGCGACCAGGAAGTCCGCCAGCTTGGTCAGGCTCCAGGTCGAGAACGGCAGGTCGTGCTCGGTCGGCTTGGACTTGGCGATCTTCTTGATCTCGCGCCGCTCGGGCAGAGTGAAGGTCTTCGGCCGGCCGCCCTTGTACTTCGGATACAGCGAGTCGAAGCCGTCAGTGTTGAAGTTGTGGATCACGTCCCGGACCCGGTCATCGCTGGTGAACGACACCTCGGCGATCTTCGCCACCGGCATGCCCTGCGCGGACAGCAGCACCATCTGGGCCCTCCGCCAGGTCACCACCGACCCCGTGCCCCTGCGGATGATCCTCAGCAGCCGTCTGCCCTCGTCATCGTCGATCTCGCGTACCCGTACTCGCTCTGCCACTCGGACAGAGTGACGGCCACGCGCCGCCCAGCACAGCACCAGGACGGCGCGTCACATCACAACAGGGCAAACGTTGCCTGCTACGGCACTAGTCAGGCGTCCCCTCGCGCTCGCTTCCTCGGGCGAGGCTTCGGGTCTGCCCTTCGTGAATGGCGCTTGCCCACTCCCAGCCGGGCTTGGGTGATACGACCCGTGGGTCGCTGGAGACCCGGGCGTCACGCAGGTCCTCCACGTACGCCCGATCCAGTTTGATCCTCGCGCGTACCTCATCGCCCTTGGCGACGGACCCGTGTCCGGGGATGAGGACATCGACGTCGCCCGCTACGCCCTCGAGCAGTCCCAGCCCGACGAGGTAGTCCTTAATCGGGTTATCCGCGTCGTCGAGCATGGGAACGAAGACATCGGAGAGCATGTCGCCGGCGATGAGAACCCGGCGCTCTTCGATCAGCAATGCCGCATGGCCCTGGGCATGCGCCGTGTGTTCGATGATCCGCACCGTGGGGCCGTTCCAGGGGAGTTGCGTGGTTTCAGCGGGCAGGCCAGTGATGAGGCCGTACCGGTCCAGCGATGTGTCCTCGGCGATTTCCGGCGGCAGCCCTTCGGTGACGCCGACCTTCCAGTCTGCGTTCGACAACACCTCCCGCATGAAGGCCGCGCAGCGGGCTGTGCCGTAGCGAGGCGCATCGCCGAGTTCGGCGTGCCAGAGCACGTGATCCCAATCAGGATGCGTCGAGAAACCCGCCGCCACGGGCTGGCCCAGCTCACGAAGGTCGTTCGCCAGGCAGGTCATTTCGGCGCCGGTGATCCCGGCGTCCACGAGCAGCACGCCGTCCCTGCCCTGCACGACAACGGTGTTGTTCTCGAGCAACTCACTCCGGTGGATCAGCACACCCTCGGCGACTTGCTTCAGCATGGGTCCCTCCCCGTTTGACATCCGTACCCTGCCAGAGGGTCTGGCCCACATCAACACAACCGGACGGGGGTATGTGATGGCGACTCCCTACGGCGAGACCGTCCACGGAGGCTTCTTCAGGGTTGAGCCCACGCCAGCTGAGGCCCCTGAGATGGCACTTCAGGTTGGAAGAGGCTCACTATGCCCCGCACGTGAAGCCGCTGCCTGGCGCCAAGAGGGTGGAGGGTTTCCCTAAACTTGGTGAGCGGAGTAAGGCGGTTTGGGGATTCGATGGAACGATGAATAGCGATGAGGTAGAAGAGCCCGGGCTTCTGGTGCTGATGCAGACAGGTAACGCCTCCATCGGCATCGGCGCCGGAGTCACCGGCGTCAGCTGCGGCGCCTGGCTCGTGCTGCACGGCCTCGCCGCCGTCACCCTCACCTCCGTCCTCATGGTCACCTTGCCCCTGGCCGCCCTCGCCCCCGCGATCGGTAGCGCCGTCCAGCACGCCTGCACTGCCGCAGCCCCGCACACGCACCACTACAACGCCCCGGTCACCCACCACTCGACCCACACCGAGCAGATCGTCCGCGGCCTGTTCGGCCGCATCAGCAACCGCTGACCCAGCGCCCCGCCCTTGCTCCGCAGCACGAGACGCAGCCCGGCCACAACCGGCACCCCGTCCTTCCTGAACCAGCGGCCCGCCGGCACGACCTCGCTGGCGGGCACAGCCCTGCCCACCCGGATCGGAGAAAACCCGTGCTCGTGCCCAGACCCCGCCGCCGTATTGGCCACCCCCGCTCACAGCGCCCGGCCCGATTGCCTCGTGCCTGGAGCTGGCGCCGTTCGTAGACGCGGGCTCCGGTCTGGCTGAGCGCATCGTTGCGGCTGGTGAAGTCGTTGGACGTCGTGTCGGCGGGCTGGGCTCACCTCATGTGATGCGGGAGAAGTATGTTTGGTTGTTCCAGGCACTTCGGGTGTCGGGGTGATCAGGACCCAGCACCTGGGCGCGGTCCTCGAACAGGCGCTTGAACAGCTGTGCGGCTCGTCTGCGGTTGCCGGCTTCGCCAAGGTTGTAGGCGTGGTCGTGCCGAGCCCTGAGGGTGTCCGGGTGATCGGGACCCAGTACACGGGTACAGTCCTCGACGAGATGCTTGAGCAGCTGTGCGGCTCGTCTGCGGTTGCCGGCTTCGCCGAGGTAGTAGGCGTGGTTGTGCCGAGCCCCGAGGGTGTCGGGGTGATCGGGACCCAGTAGACGGATCCGGTCCTTGGCCAAACGCTCGAAGAGTGACGCGGCTTCCTTCCGCCGGCCGGCTTCGCCGATGTTGTGGGCGTGGTTGTGTCGAGTCCTGAGGGTCTCGGGGTCGTCCGCGCCGATCACTCGGGTGCGTTCCTCGACAAGGCGACCGAACAGGCGGGCGGACTCTTCACGGCTGCCGGCCTGCCCGAGGTAGTAGGCGTGGGCGTGCCGAACCCCGAGGGTGTCAGGGTGAGCTGGACCCAGCAGACGGATGCGATCCTCGATCAAACGCCCGAAGAGCGATGCGGCTTCCTTCCGTCGGCCGGCTTCGCCGATGTTGTGGGCGTGGTTGTGTCGGGTGCTCAGGGTCTCGGGGTCGTCTGCGCCGATCACTCGGGTGCGGTCTTCGATCAGGCGTTCTTGTAGCTCTATCGCTGTCAGCCGCTGACCCGCCTCCCCAAGGTTGTAGGCGTGGTCGTGCCGAGCGTCGAGGGTGTTGCGGTGATCGGGGCCCAGTAAACGAGTACGGTCCTCGACGAGATGCTCAAGCAGCTGTGCGGCTCGTCTGCGGTTGCCGGCCTCGCCGAGGTTGCAGGCGTGGCTGTGCCGAGCGTCGAGGGTGTCGGGGTGGTCGGGGCCCAGTATGCGGGAGTGGTCCTCGGCGAGTTGACCGAACAGGCTGGCGGCCTCTTGGCGGTTGCCGGCCTGCCCAAGACAGTAGGCATGCTTGTGCCGAGCCCCAAGGGTGTCGGGGTGCTCAGGGCCCAGTACACGGATGCGGTCCTCGATCAAACGCTGGAAGAGTGATGCGGCCTCGTTCCATCGGCCGGCTTCGCCGATGTTGTGGGCGTGGTTGTGTCGGGTCCTCAAGGTCTCGGAGTCGTCCGCGCCGACTACTCGGGTGCGGTCCTCGATCAGGCGTTCCTGTAGCCCTGCCGCCTTCAGCCGCTGACCGGCTTCGCCGAGGTCGTGGGCATGTTGATGGCGCGTATAGAACGTGTCAGGGTGATCGGGGCCCAGTACACGGATGTAGTCCTCGACGAGGCGACCTAACAGCTGTGCCGACTCTTCACGACCGCCGGACTCCCCGAGACAGTAGGCATGGTTGTACCGAGCCCCAAGGGTGTCGGGGTGCTCAGGGCCCTGCACGCGGACGCGGTCCTCGGCCAGGCGCTGGAAGAGTGATGCGGCTTCCTTCCGTCGGCCGGCTTCGCCGATGTTGTGGGCGTGGTTGTGTCGGGTGCTCAGGGTCTCGGGGTCGTCTGCGCCGATCACTCGGGTGCGGTCCTCGACGAGGCGTTCTTGTAGCTCTATCGCTGTCAGCCGCTGACCCGCCTCCCCAAGGTTTTCGGCGTGCTTGTGCCGAACCCACAGGGTTTTCGGGTGGTCGGGGCCCAGTGCACGGGAGTGGTCCTCGGCGAGTTGACCGAACAGGCTGGCGGCCTCTTGGCGGTTGCCGGCCTGCCCGAGACAGCTGGCGTGGCTGTGCCGAGCGTCGAGGGTGTCGGGGTGCTCAGGGCCCTGCACGCGGATGCGGTCCTCGATCAGGCGCTGGAAGAGTGATGCGGCCTCGTTCCATCGGCCGGTTTCGCCGATGTTGTGGGCGTGGTTGTGTCGGGTCCTCAGGGTCTCGGGGTCGTCCGCGCCGATCACTCGGGTGCGGTCCTCGATTAGGCCTTCCTGCAGCTCTGCCCCCTTCAGCCGCTGACCCGCCTCCCCAAGGTAGAAGGCGTGGCTTTGCCGAACCCACAGGGTTTTTGGGTGGTCGGGGCCCAGTGCACGGGAGTAGTCCTCGGCGAGGTGACCGAACAGGCTGGCGGCCTGCTGGCGGTTGCCGGCCTGCCCGAGACAGTAGGCATGCTTGTGCCGAGCGTCGAGGGTGTCGGGGTGCTCAGGGTCCTGCACGCGGATGCGGTCCTCGATCAGGCGCTGGAAGAGTGATGCGGCCTCGTTCCATCGGCCGGTTTCGCCGATGTTGTGGGCGTGGTTGTGTCGGGTCCTCAAGGTCTCGGGGTCGTCCGCGCCGATCACTCGGGTGCGGTCCTCGACGAGGCGTTCTTGTAGCTCTATCGCCTTCAGCCGCTGACCGGCTTCGCCGAGGTCGTGGGCATGTTGATGGCGCGTGGACAACGTGTCGGGGTGATCGGGGCCCAGCGCGCGGATGCGGTCCTCGATGAGGCGACCGAACAGACGGGCCGACTCTTCACGACTGCCGGACTCCCCGAGACAGTAGGCATGCTTGTGCCGAGCCTCCAAGGTGTCGGGGTGATCAGGACCCAGCACACGGATGCGGTCCACCACGACCTGCTTCAGGAGAGACTCCTCGGACGCTTCGCCGTCGGCAGCTACGTCGGACTGCCGACTGTTGCCGTCCGTGCCGGAGGACGGCACCTCCAGCGAAGAGGGCGCGTCGCCATGCAGTGGTGGAGCGGAGGGTGCGGTGGCGCGGTTGCGCGCCAAGGCGATGAGCCCTCCGCTATTGCGATTGCGCTGTTGCGGCAGGGGCCGGGACTTTGCCGCGAGCGAGCGGTGGAGGTGCCGGTAGAGGGTGCTCATGTCGATCGGGTCCGGTGCTCCCGGGATTCCGTCGGCGAGCGCGGTGATCAGTTCCCCGGTGAACGCCGTATATCGCTCTCCAGGCGGGGAGACGGCTGCGCGCGTCTCGGCGGACGCCGTGAGCAGGCAGGTTCCCTCCACTATCGCGTGGTCGGCGACCTGCTCACTCGCGCTCATGCTCCCGACGAGTGCTCGTCCACTGAAGCAGCAGTCCAGAATCACCACGGTCCGTTGAGCAGTAGCCTGCGAGCTCAGCACGGCTCGGCGCAGATACTCGTACCGCAGAGCCGTGTACTCGCGGTCGTGTCTCGAATCGGGCAGGGCCAGATAGAGCTCATCGGTGTAGGGATCGGTTAGACCATGCCCGGCGTAGTAGATCAGCAGGGTGTCTCTTGCTCGGCTGGCCGCTTCCTGCACTGCACCCAGCACCATTTCGGCACTGAGCGGTTGAGAAAGCACGCGGCAGTGTTCGGCCGGCAGACCCCACACCGCGGGGTCGGTCAGTACACTGCGCAGGCCCTTCAAGTTTTGAGCGACCGCAGGCAAATCGGCCAAACTCTTATACGAGTGCACCCCTATCAGGAGAGCTTGGGAAACAGCCGGGTCCGGTAACTCCGCCACCGTCTACTCCGCGCCCTCGTCATCCGGACTGCGCTCGGAGTCGTCCTCGTCCCCAGCGTTGAGGATCCGGTCGAGCAGGTCGGGCGAGGGGTCCCGGACTGTGACGATGACGCCGTCACGTTCGAGCCGCACCTCAGTCGGTCGGGGACGTGTGCCGCGCCATGTGGCCGCAGCGACCAACAGGCTGCTCAGAGCGATCGTGTTGCTGAGCACGACGTTGACGATCTCCAGTGCGTCCCCCATGTGCCCGGGGCGCGTTTGGGAGGGCACGACGGTGATCTCGGCAAGGCCTCGCAGCTCAGGATCTGCCACCAGCCAACGGTAAAGTGAGCTAGCGCAGTCAGCGCAGTCGCTGCTCCCGGCGTCCTTCTCGCTCCCGCCGTGCGCGAACGTCAACCGGAACTCCATCCGCCCTCCCCGTTTCCGTGGCTGGTCCGGACCACCACGAGGCCACAACAAGGCCACCCACCATAGGCATTCTCGCCCATGGCCCCCACGACCGCAGGCTGTCCACGGAAAGCACGTTCCGCGTACGCGGACAGGAACGAGGCGGCGCCGGCCAAGAAGGCCGCGCGGGACTGGTTCACATCCGCCTCGATCAGGTCGGCCACATACCCCTGCAGGCTCAGGCCCCGGCTCTTGGCCCGCTCCTCGGCTGCCGCCTTCACGACCTCGTCCAGGCGGATGTTCGTCTGCTTGCCCGTACCCCTCACTCGAGCTACATGCCGATACCGGCACCTAGCAAATGGAGCGGAGGCCCGGACCGGACCAGGCCGGATACCGAGTGGGATCTTCTCAGGGACGCAGGGCGGGCGCCCCGGCGCAGCGCCGACCGAGGGCGGTCCGCCCGGGGCGGAGGGGAGCCATGCGGGGCGCGATGGAAGCAGCCTGGTCAGGGGCTGTGCTGGGTGGGGTCGCGACGGCGCTGGTGTCTCCGCGGGCCGCGTCGTGAACGTGTTCCGGGACGGCGGCCTGGTCGTCACGCTGGCGAACAAGAACTTTTCGTGCAGCGCTGGCCCACCTCGGCCGCACGACATAGGGCCCGTCGCCGCGGCAGCGGGGCCCTGGCGAACGCGGGAACCGGTCAGAGCGAGGCGCGCCAACTGCCCCGGGCCAGCCGGGTGCGGCCGTTGAGCTCCGACCTCAGCAGAGTCAGCCCAGCCGCGGCCAGCACCTTCTCGCTGAGCGGCCCGTCTTCAGTCGGTGAGGTGACGAGCACCAGGACGGGCACGTCGGGGTGCTCGACCTCGTAGAGATCGTCTGCGCCGTCGTCTCCCGGGATGGTGTTGGGCTGGATCTTCAGGCTGGTCCCGTCGGCCAGTGCGGTGACGAGGTAGTTGCCGAGGTAGTCGCTCTCACGCTCGGTGAAGGTCACGGCGAGCCTGTCGGCGAGCACGGCCGACAACTCTTCAATCGAGCAGGAAGTGGTGCCGTAGACGTCGAACCTGGTCATCTGTCCATTGTCCTCGGGCCGGCCCTCCGGCGTGCCGCCGGGGCCGGCCTACGTCGGTGGCTGCCGTATGCCCCGGCAAGCCGGGCCACGCCGTTCCCCGCGGCGTCTACGCCCCGGGGTCCGTTGCCGATGCTGTCGAGGCGCGCTTGCGCTGCCGGGCTGACACACCCCCCTCGGTGGCAGCTGAGCGGCGGCAGCCGCCCCTCCCGTATGGCGAGTTGTTCGGTCAGACGCTGCGAGCGGGCGAACGCGCCGCTCGGGCGGCGGACGACGAGGGGCGGGCAGCTTGCGCGCTGCTGCCCGGGAACGGCTACCCACTACGCTATTTTGAGCGCGTTCAAATATGGTTTCGTGTTCAGAAGAGGCAGGCGCAGAGCATCTGCCTGGAGGTGCGGGAAGGGGTGGCATGGGCCGACAGTTGTGCCGCAGAATCGCTGTTATCGGGGCGCTGGTGGCCCTGACGGTGTCCTGCGGTTGGGCCGCGGCGATCTATGCCGCAGAGATCTCAGCGGATCAGGTCGAGGGGCGATGGACCAGCGAGGCGGGCACATCCCTGGTCTTCCACGAGAATCACACGTTCACCGCCGAGCACTTCAACGAGTTGCCCGTCGCACATGACTGCGAGGAGCCTTCGGCCTTGTCGTCCGGCCGCTGGGCGTTCTATGCCCCGACGGAAGCCGACCGGTTCCACACTGCTGACGAGACCGCAACCCGCGGCACCGTCCTGTCGCTGATCTTCTCCACCGGAGACTGCGAAGTGGGCGCCTACCTCTTCGGTGACGAAGACGATCCTGGGATGTGTCCGACCGCGGACGCGGATGTCGGGTGCCCCAGTGACGGCTACCTTCACCGAAACCAGACTGCCGCTTCCCGCTCTTGAAGCGGCCGGAACTCCACTGCTCATGCGTCCCTGGCCCACATGTTTGCCGGCCACGGCACGCAGGACTAACTGCCCCTCATGCTGCTGGTCACCGTGATACAGAGTGCGTTCTGCCTGCTTCCCCAGGCCCTGGTCGACCATCTGGCGCCGCTGAAGCGCCCTGCAGGTCATCAACGGCAGTACTTGACGGTGTTGTGGCGGTCGCGGACGGCTTCCCGCAGGCCTGTCAGACCATGATCGTACGATCACGGCGTGCCTGATGCTTTCACCGTCCTGTGGACCCACGACACGTGCCGAGCGCTGCGCGAGGCGGGGAGGGTGGGGGAGCGACCGCCGGTTGCCTTCAGCGGTGTGCATTCCTCCCTGCCGGCGTGGTCGGGCGCTCGTGCGGGGGACGAGGTGTACGCGTTGCACGTCAAGCAACGCGAGGTGTTCGTGGTGAGCCGGATGCGAGTGGTCGACCGTGAGCGTCGCGACTGCTGCGGGGCAGCTCCCGCCACCTGGGAGGACCCGGCCTATCCCGGCCACGAGACCTGGTCGATGCTCGGCGCGGGCGGATGCGGGGCGCAGGCCGTGCACGTGGACGCGACGCCCGTGCGCTTCGATGTACCCGTATCCGGTGAACTGCTCACCAGACTTACCTGGCGAAATCGCCGGGGGCAGACCCGCGGCCTGAAGTACATAGTCGATGGGCGTCTGGAAAAATCGATCAGCCTTCAGGGCTTCTACCGCCTGACTCCCGAGGCCGCCGGCGAACTGGCGGAAGTCGTCCGCTCTGGTCCGTGAGGGGACCGGCGCTCGGCCATCTCCCCGTCACCGTGCCAGGGCAGGCGCACCGCCCGCGCGGCCTCCTTCTGCGGGCCCGCCTGCACGACTGACCGACCCTTGCTGCACATCTGGCCTACAGCCACCTGAACCTGCTTCTGCCCGCGCCCACCGCGCTGCCGAGCGAACCCACCCGGGTCAGTCGGCACGCTACCCCTTGACCCCGAAGCAGCCTCGCAGACAGCACATGGGCGCAGCAGGCCCGGGCACCGGGAAGACTCGAGCACGAGGAGGGCCGTCCGATGACCGAGTCCGGGACTCACCACGCACCGGCCTGCACGTGCCCCCGCCGGCGGTCTGGTCCGGGGGACGACACCCGAACCTGCCGAACATGCGACGCCGCTCGCCGCACCGCACGCCTTCCGCCCCGGGTGCTGCGCGCTGCCGATTTCGACCGCCGCTGCGGGCGGGTGGCGATCCTGGGTGACGGTGACCGGGTGTCGCAAGCCCGCAGGGCCGGGAGCGCGGTTGTGTCGGCGGTGGTCAGGCAGGCGTCACAGAGTCCCGGCGTCCGGCCAATGGGACCAGTGGGTGTTCGCTGCGAGCGTCGGCCGGTATAGGGCCGGGTCTCCGGAGGCCAATACCTCGGCGATCATCTGGAAGGTTTCATGCCCGCTGGGCATGGCGTCCCAGAAGTCGTCCGGTTGGTTCCACTCGTCGAGCCTCAACAGCTCGGGCAGATCGGAGGGAATGCGGGCCCGCAGCTCAGTCTCGTCGGCCAGCAGGAGCTCCCGGCTCGCCGGCGCCAGCTGGCGGAACACGTTCTGCAGAGGGGTGCCGGCGTGAGTGTCGACTGGCAGCGCGGTGCCGCGGACGACCACCGGCGCTCCGCCCGCATAGACCTCGGCGCCGTCGGGATCGATCTCCTCCATGTTGTCCACCCGCGCCAGGAAGTCGCCGAACCCGGGATCGCCGCGCGTCAGGCAATTGCCGAACCACTGCATCACGTCGATGAGGTTGCCGCTGCGCGGGGCGTAACCTAGTAGCTCGACGACCACGGCCCAGCGCGTGTTGTCGCCGAACAAGCGCATCCGCGCATCGACCGGGTAGTAGTAGCCGTTGTCCAGATCGGGAAGCTCGGCCTTGTCCGCGCAGAGATCGAACTGCCCGAGGATCGACGAGGTTGTCATCACGGCTCCAGGCTAGGACCGGGCTCTCGGCTGCTCGCTGGTGGGTATGTGCGGACCAGTGCCAGAGGCAGACGAGTCACCCCGTGCCGGCCGCAACAGCTCCCGCCTGGCCCTGGCCACCGACCTGCCTGCATCCGTCCTCGCCGACTTGACCGCGACCAGCATCAGCAACGCCCCCCGATGGACCGGATAGGCCAACGCGAACTGTGACTGAGCGCGATAGAGGGTCGCTTGAGCACGCTACTGAACTTGGGTCCGGTGCTGTCGGGCTGTTCGCCAGACAGCGTGAAGGCGACCTTGTTAGTCCCCCTTCGGTGAGACATCCGCAGGGGCGGCAGCTTGACCGACGTCGAAAAGAGACGCGCGGGAGCGAGTCCGGTGCCAAGCAGTGACGTGCTTCGAGGCTGGCGGGAAGAACCGGTCGGGTCCCCCGGAACAGAAGCCCGCTCAGGGGCAGTAGAAGTGCACCCCGGTCAGCCTGTCGTTGGCGAATTGGCCGGCCCAGTCACCCGTGGCGCCGTACTGATGGCTCGGGGTGAAGTCCAGGTCCGAGTGGTTGTACGGGTCGTCGACGAACTTCACCTGGCAGGTGGAGTTGTTCAGCCAGGAGGACACCTGATTGTTGGCCGGGTCCCCGTTCAGGAAGCGGACGCTGTAGAGGGTGATCATGCCGGGGGTCGGGGTGATGATCGCCTTGGAGCCCGTGCCCCCGCCGTGCTGGTAGAGGCACAGGGCCCAGCTCGGGCAGTCGGCATACGGCGGGTTGGCCGCGGAGGCCGGGGCCGCGGCGGACAGCAGCGCCGCACCGGCGACCACGCCCGTCGCGAGAGCTGCCTTGAGTGATCTCGTTCCCATGACCTACCACCTTCTGAACCGCCGGTGCGGCTCGGTCAGGACCGCACGGAGCGACGCTCCGCGATCTTCACGGCAAAGCCCCATCGTGTGTGTCAGGTGTAGGTTTGGGATAGTCAACAACGAGCCATACATGGGGTGTTGAGCCCGCGCGTCAGATCGGATTTGTAGTCTCTCGCTGTTGCCCGCCGCCTCCCACGGGCAGAAGGCCGCATCCCGCGGCTGAGGAGACGCCGCGTCAGCGGCCCCAAAAGAGAGACCACCGTGTCCCTGCATTTCCTTCACATTCCGGGCCGCGCCACCCGGCACAGACCCGGCCCCGGACCCCGGCGCACACTCGTGCAGGTGCTTTGCACCGCGTTGCTCGCCTCCCTCGTCACCCTGGTCGCACCCACGCCGGCGCAGGCCGCCGAGGACGTCACCGAGTCGTCCATCACGTTCAACACCCAGGGCGGCACCCGCTGGGACCTCGTCAGGTCGTCCCTGCTCAAGACCGCCGACGTGATCGCCCTCCAGGAGACCGTGAAGCCGCCGAGCGACTTCACGGGTGAGCAGGTGCTCCTCGACAACAGCACCGACACCACGCAGACCCCGACCGGGCTGCCCAGTCTCAAATACCGTGTGAGTGCCGCTCGTTGGGGCAAGCCCGGCACGCGTGCGGCCCCCGGCGTCCTGATCTACCTGAAGATCCTGGACAAGACGGCCTGGGGTCAGACCACCGGCACGGACGACCCCGACGCCGGCACCGAGGGCAACACCCAGAAGTCCATGGCCATCTGGCTGAAGGACGCCCCCGAGGACCTCGGCACCCTCGCCCCGCGCATCCGAGTGCTGCCCGCCGCCGACCCGGCCAACAAGTGGATCAGGACCCGCCCCGCTTTCGGCGTACAACTGGGCGACACCTGGTACTTCAACATCCACGCCGCGTCGATCCGCTCCGGGGAGACCCCCAATCCGCACGCCGTCGCCCTGATCGACACCATCTCCCAGACCATGGCCGGGCAGAGCTGGCGTGCCCTGGGCGACTTCAACTCCTCCGCCGCTCCCACCCGCGGCCGGTTCCCGAACACCTTCTACGCCACCAGCAACGGCCGTCCCGACGGCCCTCCCGCGACCACCCAGCTCTCCGGCTACGCACTGGACTACATGATCGCCAGTGACCAGCTGGAGAACCTCTCGGTGTCCCTCAACGGCCGCAACGGTACCTCCGACCACTGGCCGGTGCGGTTCGCCCCCGCGGGCGGGCCCACGTGCGGCGACAGCTGGGGCAGCATCACCGTCTACAACCCGGCATCTCGTGCCGCCCGCGCCGCGGACGACGGCTCCTGCGGCCTGCCTCCCGCCGTGGTCTCCATGGGCGACAGCTACATCTCCGGCGAGGGCGGACGCTGGGCGGGCAACGCGGCCGCCTCGGCGACCGGTTCGGCCTGGGGCACCGACCGGGCGGCGGTGAACTGCAACGCCGACGAGAGCACGTGTGACCACGACGTGTCGCGGATCTACGGCGACACCGGGTACGACCGGGGCGCCGACGCCTGCGACAGGTCCGACTCCGCCGAGATCCGGGGCCTCGCACTGGAGGGCGTGCCGCTGGAGCGGCGCTTCAACATCGCCTGCTCGGGAGCCACCACCGACAACGTGACCACGACCGGGTTCAAGGGGCAGCGGCCCCAGGTCGAGGACCTCCGCGACATCGCGCAGAACAACGACGTGCGCATGGTGGTGCTCTCCGTCGGCGGCAACGACCTGAAGTTCTCCGAGATCCTCCAGGACTGCGTCAAGGCGTACTTCTACCCGTCGGTGTTCAACAAGGGCTGCCGGGGGGCCAAGGAGGGGGAGTTCGCCGAGAGCCTCGGCCCCGTGCGGGCCAAGGTCGTGGGGGCGGTCGAGACGATCCGGACGGTGCTGCGCGAGGCGGGGCAGGAGGACGGCACGTACCAGATCGTCCTCCAGTCCTACGCCAACCCGCTGCCGAGGGGCCACAACTACCGCGACGCGGAGAACGCTCCCGTGCCGCCCGCCAATTACGGCCGCTACATCAACGGCGGCTGCCCCTTCCTCGACGCCGACAGCGACTGGGCGCACACCTCCGTGGTGCCCCGGATCAGTGACATGCTGCGGGGCGCGGCCAACGAGGCGGGTGTCTCCTTCCTGGACCTGCAGAGCGCGTTCGCCGGGCACGAGCTGTGCAGCACGACGACGAGGCAGGCGGATTCGAGCCACCGGCTGACGGCTCCGCTGAGCGCCCACCACGCGGAATGGGTGCGCTGGGTCCCGTACCTGTTCGAGGGGTCGAAGGACCTGCCGTGGCAGGCCCAAGGCCATCAGCAGGAGGCGATCCACCCGAACCGCTACGGCCAGCAGGCGCTCGCCGCCTGCCTGACGAAGATCGCCGCCCAGCTCGGTGACCACCCGGTGGCCTCCTCCTGCGTGGGCACCCCGAACTCCCTGCCCGGCGCCGTGGACGGCTCGGTCAACCCGGACCAGGACCTCGGGCGCGGCAATCGCCGCGGCCCCGTGGCCGGGCTGCCCGACTGGAGCCGGGCCGGGTACCGCGGCGGTGAACTGCTGCCGTCCGCCGCCGCCCGCACCCCCGACTCCGCCTGCCACTTCGGCCCCTCCGCACTGGAGTCGCAGTTCCAGGTGAAGGCCGATGACGGGCAGGACGACACGGCGGGCCTCCAGAAGGCCATCGACCGGATCCGTGATCACTGCACTCCGCATGCGAGTGCCGGCCGGCTGTCGGTGATCGAGCTGCCCAAGGGTGTGCTCAACGTGAGCAAGCAGCTCTCCGTGGACGCTTCCTACCTGCTCGTACGGGGGCAGGGAGCGGACCCGGAGAACGGCTCACGGATCGTCTTCCGCCCCGACGAGAACACGCGGTACGACGTCCTCACCGCCAGGGGCGAGCGCTGGGACCAGGCCGGCATGCAGCACAAGTGCCAGTTCACCACCGGCAACAACGTCGGCACCGGCGGCTGGATCTGGCCGGGCCGCGGCCTGTTCCGGGTCCAGACCAGGGAGGCCGCCGAGAAGTACGCCAGCATCTGCGGCTTTCCTTCCAAGATCCCGGAGAACCGGCGGGACCTCTTCGAGGGGTCGATCAACCAGCACTGGGAGTCGGGGGTCGCCGTCGGCGGTTCCCCCGGCGACGCCAACTACGCCGCGCGCCAGGGCGACCGGGTCGTCCAGCTGAACGCCAACGCGAAGATGGACGCCTTCAAGCCGGGCGGTGACCTGTGGGTGGGCGCCGCCAACAGCCTGAAGTTCTACCAGTCGCAGGAGATCGCGGACGCTGAGAACGACGGCCGGCTGGAGAACCTGCACATGCGCCAGCAGGTGTTCACCATCACCGCCGTGGACACCGCGAAGCGCACCGTCACCCTCGACAAGCCGCTGGAGTACGACCTCCCGGTGGACTCCACCTCCGACGGCTCGCCACCCCTGGGGGTGAGCGGCAAGGCGTACGCCAGCAAGGTCACCGCGCTGAAGATGATCACCGATGTGGGCTTCGAGGACTTCTCCTTCACCGAGGACCTGAACGGCCTGCCGAAGCTCGGCGGCGGCACCTACCAGCTCGACCCCGCCCAGGCAGTCCACAACTACGGCAACCTGGCCCCCGAGTACGCCATGCACGGCATCGTCTTTAAGTGGGCCCGCGACTCCTGGGTGCGCGGCGTGCACGCCGACATGGTCGGCTCGCACCCCGTCGTCACCGAAGTCGCCCGGAACATCCAGATCGAGCGCAACGTCTTCGACGGCTCCTGGAACAAGGGCAAGGGCGGCAACGGCTACCTGCGGGGATCACGGGTCTGGGACTCGCTGTACGCCTCCAACACCAGCCGGAACCTGCGCCACTTCACCTTCCAGTGGTCGGCGTCGGGCAACGTCGCGATCGGCAACGACTTCGACTCCGACCTCAATCTGCACGGCGGCTGGGAACGCCGGAACCTGTTCGAGAACAACACCGTCCGCGTGCCGTACAACCACTCCTCGGGCGAGTGCGACACCAACTGCGGCGGCGAGGGCGGCGCCGGCGACGACGGCACCTGGTGGCCGATCTACTGGGCCGCCGGCAGCAAGGGCATCGGCTGGTCGGGTTCCACCGGCCCGCAGAACGTCTTCTTCCACAACACCCTGGCCAAACAACGCACCCCCGGAGGCCCGTACGAGCCCTACCATCCCTACGGCGACACCTCCCGGCTGTACCAGTTCGGCTCCGCCGCAGGTGACGCGAGCACCTTCCAGCACCTGAGAAGCGCGGCCGGCCCGATCCAGGACTGGGCCACGAACGAGGGCGTGGACTACTCCCGCGGAGACGGCGTCAACGCTTCCCGTACGGACTCCAGCCCCTCGCTGTTCCTGCGCGACTACCGCTCCTGACCCGTGGCGCCCCGGGCCTCCGCCCCAACCCTGCATCCGCGCGGTCCGCTGGGGCGGGTCCGGGGCGCCTTGCGGTCACGGTCCCAGACGACCAATGAGTGCGGACCTGGGCATATAGGCCGGGGCCTGCACCCATGGTGCGCTGTCGATGGCTTGCTGGCCTGGGACTCGTCTCACCCAGGCAGGCTCGTTCAAGCTCGCCAGAAGGAGTGAAAGGAACGACAGCCAGCAGTCTTTCCGTTGCACGCTGCCAGTTCGCGACTTCGCGGCGGCTCGGTGGACAGCAGCGACCAGATCCTGCGGCCCTCGTCGCCGGCGTCGGTCCCGCAGCTCGCCGTGCCGTCGACAGCCGCCAGCGAAGCCAGGACGGCCCCGTCGTCCAGGGCCCCGGTGTGGCTGAGGACGACAACCAGGAGCAGCCCGTCCTGACCGGCCAGATGGACGCTGACGCGCTTGCCCGCATTGATGACCGCCGCCTCGACAAGAAGACGCACCGTCTCCTCCAGGACACTGTCCACGGGCCGGCTGCCCCCAGCCACGCACGGCATCGGTCACCCCGCGCACCGCCTTGCCCGCAGCCCAGGAGTCCGCGGCCAGAACCCAGTTGTGCACCCGCCGGTTCTGGACAGCCATCCGCGGGCGCCGCGTCTCCACACGCGCCCGACCCGCCCCCGGGACAGGGAGCACCGTGCTGGCGTACTCGGTCCGCGGATCCGGACGCGGGGGCTCAACCGGCATCTTCCGCGGAGGCGGCGTGCGAGGCGGAGAACTCGGCGGGACCTTCGGGCCCTTGCTCTCCGTCGGCTCGTTCACCGAAGACCTCCTCACACACTGATCTGATGCTGCTACCCATCGTGACATCAGTCCACCGTCCCTGGCTGCCACTTCACTCGACCACACGGCTTTGCACCGATCCCCGTCCACGGACCTGAGTCGGAACCCGGCCTTGTGAACGGAGCCACGCCCGTTCTGGCGCTTGGGAGACGACGGAGTGACTGCGCGCGTTCGCCGGGGGACAGGGACCCGGTCACGCGCCCAGCACTCCAGACCCCACCAGAGAACATCCCGGTATTCCCTCGGGGTATGACGCAGACCCGGTACCCGCACGAGCTGATCGAGACCCAGCAGTATCTGGACCGGGCGTACGCACGTCCCGGGCCCGCCGGGCCGGGTGGCAGCACGGCGCTGCGGCGGCGGGTCATCCACCTGTCGGAGGCGCATCGCCATGACGGAGTTCCACCGCAGCTCCGTGCTGCTGCACGTCAGGTGCCGCCGCGACACCGGCCACGCCGTGTCCTGCCGGCCGCCGCGCTGATCGCTGGCAGGCTGCGCTCCCACCGGCGCTGCCCCGCAGAGGTGGCGCGGATGATGCGCACCCGGGTCCTCGCCCGGTGCGGCGTACCGCTGCTCGTGGGCGTCGGCCTGTCGTGGTCGAGGCCGCGACTGGCCTCGGCCGGGGGCGTGACGCCGGACGGCGACGGGTCACGCCCCCACCACCGTGTGCACGGCGCCCTGCTACTCCGCAGGCCAGAAGCGGACAAGGTAGCGCTCCACGCTGTCTGCGGTGCCCGTCTCGGCAGACTGGCGCTCGGCCTCCGACCGGCCCGCCGAGTGCACCTGCACGTTCCAGCGGCCTGCCCCGTCCGACAGCGGGATGTCCTGATCGGTCCGCCCGAGGCTCATCGACCAGACGGCCACGATGCCACTCGTGGAGACGTACTCGCCCTCTGCGTATTCATCCCACTGTCCGCGACCCTCGTCCGGCGGTCGGCCGTCCCACACCTCGACGGTCACCGCGGCGGTGTGGGTGTGGCCGGCGCTGAAGATGTCGATCCGGCCGGGGAACAGCGTGAGGAACTGCCCGAAGACGGAGTCGTCCGGATAGGGCACCGGCAGGGTGGCATCGTCCGACTCCTGGAGGCAGAAGCTGTGATAGCCCACATCGGCCCCGCATCGCACACGCCGCGTCAGGTTCGCCACACCAACTCCTCGTTGCGGCACACCGCACTCGCTCATCAGCCTGGACGCCACCGTAGCTGCGGGCCGCTGCCCCTCCGCCCGTAGTTCGCCCACACGGCCGAGATTGATGCAGACACACCGAGCGGGCCGTACCAAATGAGCCTGGTGCAGGTGCGGACGACAGGTTCGGTCATGCGGCCTTGAGGGCCGGTGTGATTGTGACGGTCTCGTATTCGACGGGAGTGAGGCGGCGGCTTGGGGGCGGGGGTGATGGGTCCGCTCGATCCAGGTCACGATCGCGATCCGCAGGCTGCGACTCTCAGCTCTTCGGGCAGAAGTACTCTGCCCTCATGACGCTCTACTTCGACGCGGCGGCGGTGCTGTTCCAGGTGCACCCGAGCTGTAACGGTCGCTGGGAGGACCGCCTGTGGCTCAACGTCCCGGGGCCGGTGTACGGCGCCGAGACCGATAACTGCGCGACAGGTCGACTCGAAGCCCCGCATCACATCCACTACGGCGGTCAGTACTTCACTGAGTACGTATACCGCCAGCCGGGCACACCCGACGAGGCGAGGGAGGTCCTCAGTGCCATCGAGGCGGACCCCATGGACGGCTATGCCTGGGACGGAGACCAGCGGTGGACACCGGAGTTGGTCCGGGAGTGGTGGCGCGACCGCAAGCGGATCCTGGAGTACCTGAGAGACCAGGTGCACGAGTGGGAGCGGTACGACCGGTGGATCCCGAACCAGCGAGCAGTGGAGGGCGCCCTGGACTTCGCGGCCTACATCTCTGGTGGCACCCACTCCGGAAGCCTGGAGACGGACCTGCAGATCTACCTCTACTGGCTACAGGAACGCCGCTCTCCCACCCCGGCCAACCGACTGCCCGAGCTCTAGACCGATATACACCGAACTCCTGCCGCATAGACCTCGGCGCCGTCGGGATCGATCTCCGCCATGCTGTCCACCCGCGCCAGGAAGTCGCCAAACCCGGGCTCGCCGCGCATCAGGCAATTGTTGAAACCGTGCATCACGTCGATGAGGTTGCCGCCGCGCGGG
Source organism: Streptomyces zhihengii (assembly GCF_016919245.1). Lineage (NCBI taxonomy): Bacteria > Bacillati > Actinomycetota > Actinomycetes > Kitasatosporales > Streptomycetaceae > Streptomyces > Streptomyces zhihengii. The sequence continues at coordinate 2,388,922 of NZ_JAFEJA010000002.1, forward strand.
GCGTAATCCAGTAGCTCGACGACCACGGCCCACCGCGTGTTGTCGCCGAACAAGCGCATCCGCGCTTCGACCCAGGAACTCGGCCGCCCAGAGGAAGGACCGGTCCCGGACCGAGGCACGGGGAGGAATAGTCACTGGTCAGGCCACAGATCGTCGAGGGGGTTGAGTAGCGTCGATGACCACCATGGAACCCGTGCCCGCCCTCGTCCACCTGGATAGCCCTTTCATCAACTTCCGTGACTTCGACTTCAGCGAGGGCTCCCACGGTACCGCTGGATTGACGCCAAGCGTTTCCAACTGTCGTCCGAGGCGCAAGACGACCGAGACGTTCTGGTCGCCTTGATCGCACATCCTCAGTTTCGGGACACGTACGACGAGCCGGCGTTCAAGACTGGCCACGGCACGGCCAGTGGTGGCTTGACCGCATCACCCCTGACGCCTACGAGGCCGTCGATGGCGAGATGGCAATCGATGTCGTCCACTCCTGGGCCAACCAGCATGGAGACATCCCGAAATCACTCGCATCACGCCTGCGTCAGGAGATCTACACCCCGATCCGCAAGGCAACCAGCAGATACCTGCTGGGACAGCTTCCCGAGAACGCCTTCCACGACTACGGCCCGATCCACATAGATTACCAGGAACGCGTCCTCATCGACCGCCCGGGAGCGACACTCACTCTCTTCGTCGCAGCTGACGACTGACGCCGCCGCCCAGTGCCATCGACGCTACTGAGCTGCGACGCGGAGGCTGACCGCGAGGATGCGGGGGAGTTCGGCGACGGCACCGAGGACGGGGAAGCCTGACGCCGACGATGCTCATCGACGAACCGCTCGGCATCTCCTGCGTCTTCAGCGACGGCGGCCGCGCGCCATCGCCCTAGACGGTTTGCCGCCGCGGCTGGCCCGAGACCTGGGCACCGACTGGTCGACCTGATCCATCCGCACGGCACCGCGGATTCCGCGCACTGAGCTACCCCGGCGCCTGTCTGCCGGCTGTCAGAGCAGGGCTACACGTCAGGTGGGCAGCTTGCGCGCAGCTCGGCCTGCCGCCGGCGGGCATAGCCGTTCAAGTCGTGCTTGATGGCCACGCCGTCTCCAGCCGGGATACGGATGGGCGCGCAGTACTTCGCGTCCCGTAGGTGCTGAACGCCGTCCCAGTTGGGGGTGTTTCGAGTGAACACCTGCTGCCCGTCAGTGGTCATCCCCGCCGGGTCCGCCTGCTCGGTCCTTGCCGAGGGCGAGGAGCGCGCGGTTGAGAACCTCTGTGACCTGGCCGAGGGCCGAGATCATGGTTGCGATCCCTTGCGCCTGGTAGTGGTCGAGGACCGGAGCCGTCTCGCTGCCGTATACCTCCAGTCGCTGTCGGACCGTCGCCTCGCTGTCGTCAGGGCGCTGGTAAAGCTCCCCGCCGCAGATGTCGCAGAGTCCCGGCACGTCGGGCGGGCTGAACTCGGTGTGGAAGATGTGTGCGGGCTCGTTTCGGCACAACCGCCGTCCGGCGATCCGTCTGACCACCTCGGCCTCTGCGATCTCCAGGCCGAGCACAGCATCCAGCCTCGACTGCGATGCGGCCAGCATGCCGTCCAGCGCCTTCGCCTGGGCAAGGCTGCGGGGGAAGCCGTCCAGCAGGAATCCGCCCCGGGTGTCGGCACGGGTGAGGCGCTCCTGGATCACGCGGATGGTGACCTCGTCCGACACCAGAAGCCCGGCCCGTAAGCGCGCCCGGTCGTGCTGCCCGAGCAGGGTGCCATGGTCGAGGTGCTCACGGAAGAGATCACCGGTGGAGACGTGCCGGATCGACAGATGCGCGGCGAGAAGCACGGCCTGCGTGCCCTTGCCAGCTCCGGGCGGTCCGAGGAGGAGGATGCGCATCGATGCGGTGTCCCTTCGTCATGATGGCCATCGAACTCGTCTCCGGGCGACACGCGATCGCCGCCTACCCGATGACCTTGCCCATCCGGTGATCCATCCCCGTGCGGCGGAACCGTGCCTCGCAAGACGGCAGCGTCGCGGTGCCGCCTCCACGATGACAGCAGCCGCACCTGCTCGGCAGATTCGGTGAGTCCCGTCCTGGCCGGATCACGCTACGGAATTTCGGAACGGTGGCCGCTCGTTCCAGCCCACTGGCTCGGACTGTGGCGGGCACGGCGCGCCCTGCTGCAGGACGGCCACGGCCTCGTCAATGCGGCCGAGATCCATGAGGTACCCGGCGAGGTCGTGCCTGTTCTCGCGGGCGTGGGGCCGCAGGACCGCGACAGCCTCTTCGGTACGTCCGGCACCGGCGAGCAGTTCGGCGATGTGCGGCGCCGCATAGGGGGTGCCGCCCTCGGGGTGGGCGCGGACCTGCTCGTACGCCTCGTCGACACGGCCACAGGCCGCCATCAGCGGAAGCCGCATCCAGAGCAGCTCCCACTCCACCTCTCCGGGGTGTCCTGTGCGCGCGTCGAGGTAGGCGAGGCCGTCCTCGGGACGTCCCTGGTCGGCGTACAGGGTGCAGAGCTGGTGGAGGATCCAGTCCTCGGCACCGCCAGGGGCATCGGCCAGGGCCCGCATCACGTCGATCGCTTCGTCGTTGCGGCTGTGGCGCGCCAGAAGGTCCGCCAGGGGCCCCGCCGTCTGGTAGCGGCGAAGGGAGTCGTCGCCGGCTTGCCGGTACGCGGCGATCGCGCCCTCGATGTCGCCGCGCTCCTCCAGCACTTCGGCCAGGCGCCGCGTGGCGATCCCCAGGGGCTCGGTCGCGGCGTAGGCGCGCAGTTCGTCGATCCGGTTGTGCCGGGCGAGCAGGTCGGCCAGTTGGTCACGGTTGTTGAGGGAAGCCTTGTCCCGGGTGTGGAGCAGGGCGATGGCGTCGTCGATGCGCCCGTGGCGTTCGTGGAGGGTGGCGAGCAGTCCGATCGCGGTGTCGGGGTCCAGGCCGCGGCAGCACCACGGGCTGTCGCACCGGTGGCCGTCCGGGACCCGGGCCGCGAGAAGGGCCGCGACGTCGTCGTCGCGCCCGGCATCGGCGGCGACATCGACCAAGGCCGTGGCGAGAGAGCGGTCGTCGATGTGAGGTTGGAGCAGCGTGAACGCTTCCCCGCTGCGGCCGTGCCGGGCGAGCAGCCGGGCGTAGGACTCCAGCGCCAGCGGATGCCCGGCCTCCATGCGCATGCGGGTCAGCGTGATCGCCTCATCGGCCCGCCCCCAGCCCTCCAGCAGCCCAGCCGCGGCCACAACAGCCGTCCACCAGCCCGTCGCGACATACGGGGCGAGCACGTCCAGCGCCTGCGCCTGCCGGCCCCTCTCACCGAGCAGCCGCGCCCACTCACGCGCACAGAACCACTCCCCGTGACACGCCCAGAACCCCGCTCTCTCAGGAACGAGTTCGAGGAGCCGCACGGCCAGATGCGGCGGTATACAGCCCGACTGGGTCCGGGCCCGGTAGTCAAGATCGGCAGAGTCCACAGCGCAGACCGTAGCCCCATCCGCTGACACCGTCCGCGACACGGTGACCCGGCCGAACGGCGCACCACGCTCACGGACGCCCGCGCCACCGCGCGAGCCAGGGCCGGCCCCGGCTGCCCGGAGGGCGTACACCGTCCACTCCTTTGCTCCCGACCTTCACACCCAGCGTCGGTTCGCCCTCCAGCGCGAGGCGCTGCCATCAGGCAGTCGGGAGACGGGAGACGGGAAGTGGAAGGGCACGCGAGGGTGAGCGGCCTGGCGACAGCGGCCGTTTGTCCGGGGGGTGCGGTGTTCGGTTCGGTGGTCAGGAGCGGTGGTCGGTTGCTGCCCTGAGGTCTCGCGTGACGCGGGCCGCTGCGCCGAGGTCGAGAGTGTCGGTGAGCATGAGGGTTCCGAAGGTGTAGGCGTCGGTCCAGGCGCAGAGGCTGGCGTCGGCGCCGTCGGGTGTGTCGATCAGGCCGCAGCCCAGGCGCCCGGGCAGGGGGCCGGCGTCGAAGAACGCCGTCTCGCGGGCTTCGGCGCCGGCGAAGAAGTTGCGGAACTCGTTGGTGGGGGAGTGCTGCTGCTTCTCCCGGGCGAGCCCCGGGTCGCCTTCGACGGTGTTCACGCTCAGCACCGCGGCGACCTCCTGCCCGGCGGTTCCGTAGTACCAGGTCCGCCGGCCGGACTCCTCCGTTTCACCACCCCGGGCCAAAGCCGCGTACAGGGCGGCTTCCTCACCGGTCTTGAGCCGGTATTGCCCCAGGGCGCCAGGTGGATCGATACGGCGATCGGGCCAGGCCCCCGCAGCTACGCCGGGGTCGGTGCCTGAGACGGCGGAGCGTGCTTCGGGACGGTAGTCGAACCCCACCTTGACCAGACCGAGCACCGCGATCCCTGCCAGGACCGCAGCCACGGTTCTTCGACGCCGCACCCGAAGCTCCGCCAATGGTGTCTTCGCCGCGGCTGCGACGTGCAGGTCGGCACGCCGCCAACCGCGGGTGCAGCGCCAGACGATGGCGGAGATCGCCGCGGTCATGAGCAGGGTGCCCATGGCCTGGCCTGCCGCCCAGGACGTGGATGTGGTGTCGACGGACATCTCGATCATGGCTGCATCGTAGAACCGGCCTCACACTCCCCAGCCTGCGAGGACCGGCCACCCGCTCCTGCACATGCCCCTGCCGGTGCTCTGGTCCGGTGACGACACCCGAACCTGCCGAACACGCGACGGCGCTCGCCGCAATCCACACGCCGCCCGCCCCGGGCTTGCAGAGCACAGGGCGGGGGGTCAGGCATCAGCGCGGGACCTGCACCGAAGCAGTCCGGGGGCCAGCAATGCCCGCATCGCTGTCGTGAGTTGACTGGCCGTCAGTGGCCGGAAGCTCACTGTGGTCGTCACCAGCGGGGCGCGACGCACCGCCCGTTGCCCGTACAACCTTCTGATGGGGAGGCGAGTCTCAGGAAGCGGCGCCAGCACCACCTCGTGTTCATGCACCGTTCCCTGGGAGGAACTTTTGATCTCCGCACGCACGACCCGTGTCTCGGCCGCGATCGCCACCGTGCTCGCCGTCACGCTCGGCGCCGGCGCCCTGTCCGTCCCGGCCACCGCCGCACCGCTGCCCGCCACCGTGGCGGACGAAGCGGGCACGCGCCAGGCGCCCGTGAGCTACCCCGAGGACGGATTCTTCACAGCGGCCGGCAAGACCGGCTTCCTCACCAGCGAGCGATCCCCGAGCCAGAAGTTCCGGTGGACCCGCTTCGCGGACGGCTCGTCCACCATGCTCGACGCCTCGGTGGCCGACTCCACCGGCACGGACGTGATCATGACCGGGATGGGGCAGAGCCTCCCGCGTTCCCTGGTTGTCAAGCTCCACGACATGGCCGCCGGCGGCAGCACCGTCACCATCGACCTCGGCCCACTGAACGGCGTCTACGTACAGGCCGTCTCCAAGGACACGGTCCTGGCGGAGTTCCCGAAGGCGGACGGCACCGTCGAGCTGCGCCTCGTCACCCGCACCGGCGACACCGTGACGCAGCGGAAGGTCGAGGGCATCCCGGCCGGGGCCTCGTCCATCGCCGCCACTCCCGCGCGCGACGGCTCGGTCCTCGTCGACTACTACCTCGGAAGCGGCACTCCCACGCAGTGGCGGAGCCAGTTCGCCGTGGTGGACCTCGCCGCCGCCAAGGTCGTCTCCACGCACGAGACCGACGGCAACAGCTACGGCAGATGGGCCGGCGCACTCTCCGCCACCCATCTGGCCTGGGCGGCGGAAGGCGGCACATACGTCACGGTGGACCGGGCGACCGGCGCGGAGAGCCGGATCGACATCGACTTCGACTTCTACGAGGGCGATCGCAGCGTCGTCGCTCTGCTGGGTTCGTGGGCGATGTACGGCACCCCGGCGACCCTGGCGGGCAACGGCACGGGTGACACCCGCAAGCTCATCCCCCTCACGGCGAAGTCGCTGACCTCGGGCGAGACGGTGGAGCTTCTCGACTACGTCGAGGACGTGAAGCCCGGCGCCGACAACACCCTGCTCGCCCGCGGCGGGACCGTGGAGCAGGGTGAAGGGCTCTACCGGATCTTCCAGGGCGCGGACGGCACACCGGCTGCCGAACTGGTCGCCTCCACCGGTGAGCCGACGCAGCTCGTCTACCTCGGGCAGCAGATCCCGCCCACGGTCGACGTCACCTCGCCGATCTCGCTGAAGTGGAAGCTGTCCCGCGAGAACGCCGACGTGGACCTGACGATCCGGCACCGCGCCACCGGCGAGGTCTTCGAGAAGACGCTGCACCTGTACAGCGAGTCCGCCGGCAGCGAGTACTACTACGGTGACGGGGTCTTCGGCATCCGCTGGGAGCAGATCGAGGCCGTGACGGGCAAGGAAGCCGAGGCGGGGGAGTACGAGTGGTCCTTCGTGGCCCGCCCGCAGAACGGCGTCGGCCCCGCCGTGGAAGCGAGCGGAAGTTTCGTCGGCGCCAAGGGCCTTCCCACGGCGCACGACCTCGACTGGAACGGCACCCCCGACCTGCTGGCCCGTGACGCCCAGGGAGGGCTGTGGCAGCTCGACACCCGGTACGACGCCACGCAGAAGACCCTCGTGCCGCAGTACGGGCCGGACGTGGTCGGCCCCGGCTGGGGAATCTACGACCGGATCGAGACGGTCGGCGGCATCGGCTCCGGCGCCGCCGACTTCGTCGCCCGGGACAAGAGCGGCGTCCTGTGGCTGTACGACGTGACCGGCAACGGGTACGCGACGAAGTGGGCGGCACGCAAGTCCCTGGGCGGCGGCTGGAACACCTACACCCACATCACCGGCGGCAGCGACCTGAACAGCGACGGCCGCCCCGACCTGGTCACCGCCGACACGGCCGGCGTCCTGTGGATGCACCCCGGCACCGGCGACGTCAGCGCACCTTTCGGGGCGCGGCAGAAGATCGGCAACGGCGGCTGGGGCATCTACAACCAGATCACCGCCACCGGCGACATCGGCGGCGCCCCTGGCGGCGACCTGGTCGCCCGGGACAAGGACGGCGTCCTCTGGCTCTACCTGGGCAAGGGCGACGGCACCTTCGCCGCCCGCACGCAGATCGGCGGCGGCTGGCAGGCGTACACCGACACCATCGGCATCGGCGACGCCAACGACGACGGCCACCCCGACCTGTACGCCTACGGACCCGGCAACAAGAGCTGGTACTACGCCGGAACCGGCGCGTGGAGAACCCCCTTCGCACCCCGGGCCACAAGCTCGGTACTCCCCACGAACTCCTCGTACAACCACGTCTCCTGACCCATTCCTAGGCAACCACCCCCGGGCCCTCCCGCAGACCATGGGAGGGCCCGGGCGCGGAGGCGCACGGCAGGTCTCCGGGCAAGGCACAGGGGCCGATCAAGCGTCCCGGCAGCCGCGCACCACCTTCCGGCCCGGCCCGGCCGGTGCGCGTCCTGGCTGGTCCGTACCCGCTGCCCCTCACGCACATCCAGGACCTCCCCAGCCACCCATGCAAGGATCGTCCGGCGGGCCTCGCCGTGGGGCCAACGTCTCCTGCACCACAACACTTCAGCGGATCCTAAACCTCGGCGAGGCGCACCAGCCGGCCCTGTGGTGCTGAGCGAAGCACACGTAGCGGCGGCGGCCCGTGGTGATCAGGTGGCCTGCGGCGAAGAAGTGAACCGCAGCTACGGCCGGACACTCCTCACCATGGACGGCATGCAGTTCTGCACCTTTGTCAGCCGACGCTCGATCGCGTGGACCGAGGTCGCGGGCATCGACCGGAAGAGGCGTGCCGGCGAACCGTGCGGCCGCCTTCCGGGCCCGGGCACAGGAGACGGCCTTGAGGCACCTGCCGCTGCACCCCATCCGGTGATTTCCCACCGATGAGCCACCAGAGTTCGCCGGGCCTGGGACCAGGGGCTGGTAGGCCCCTGGGTGTCCTTGGAGAGATGCGTTGCCGAGTCCGGGCGTCGTACGGCCGAAGACGAACGTGTGCCGCTGTGCCGGTTCGCCGTCCCCGAGCTGGCTGGGACGGTCGTATCGGCCCGAGGGACATCGAGCCTGGCGGACACCGATTGCCCATCTTGAGGTTGGTGATACGCCGCTCCGCGTCTGCGATGCAGGGCCCTACCGGCAGACGCGAGTCGATGCTGGACGCTGGCCAGCGGGACACCGTCCCCGGCACGGCAGCCCGGAGACCGCCACCGCCTCCACCCCGTCGACGTCCACGAGCCGGCGCACACGTCACGGCATGAAATCGCCCTCCAGGCGCCGTATACGGGCGGGGTAAGTCCAGACCACCCGTGATGCGAAGCCGGACGGGTTGGAGGGGCCGGGCGGGCCATGATTTGCTGAGGACGAGGCCCGCTCAGCACAGAAAGCGGTGGCCCTGCGACGATGTGTGGGCAGGACGGTTGGCACGCACGCGGGCAAGCGCGCGATCGAAGCCGGCCGACGGGCTGACGAGCGAAGCGGGTGTGGATGCAAACGCTGGTGGAGGGGGCTGTCGCGGAGGCACTGCGCGACAGGGGCGGCGGGGTGATCCGTCTGTACGTCGCGGCCTGCGCGGAACGCATGGCGCCGCTGTTCATAGGCCTGCGGGCGGGGGCGCCCGGGCGCGAAGCCGACCTGGACTTGTGCGTGCGGTCCGTACGCGACCTCTGGCATACCGGCCAGCCCCTGGTCGACGCTGCAGAGCGTGTAAGCGCGCTGGAGCGGTTCCCCGAACTGCAACCGGGCGAAGAGGGGACCACCCACGTCGCCGATACCTATGCCTTCTTCGGCGCCCTCGTCCTGCGGCACGCCCTGCTGGCCAACAGCACCGGGGATGCCCGTGACGCGGTGGCCTGTGGCCATGCGGCACTCACCGCGGTGGGGATGCTGGACCAGAACCTCGCGGGTGCGGGCTTCAGTGCCGAGGAGCAGCAGCTTCAGTCCCGCTCGGCGACCGGCGACGCCGCAGGTCTTTGGGAGGCCAGCGTGACAGCGGGACGGGAGCGGTTCCGTGCAGTGCTGGGGCGTACCGCACCACCGGCCCGATGACGACCGTCGCCCGCGCCGACGAGGCGTCCGTCCTTGCAGTGCTGCGGCACTTCACCACTGTCATCGAGGAGACCGGCCCCGCGCCGAAGGTCGCCCGCGTGCCGAAGCGGTAAATGGCCTCTTGCCCAATTGGGCGAGAATGATCTTGGTTAGGTCGCGGACGAGCACCCTTCCAAGGAGGACGGCTTCACCGCCTTCCACATCATCAAGAACTCCGGCCCGGCGAGGGCGACTCTGGCGCGTTCCACTGACGACGGGGTCCTGAGTTCGCCACCGTCCTGCCGCACCCACAACACACCCGAAGGCTCGGCCACGATCAGGCCGTTAGTGCCGCCGACAGGACGGGACGAGTCGCTTGAGGCATAGATGTTCTCGAACACGGAACCGGGGATGTCCACACGGGTGCAGGGCGGAACCGTGCCGAGGAACTCGACTGTGTCGTCACTTCTGGGCGTTCCTGGCGTGAAAAGTTGTAGGTAGACAGCGGCCGGATCAAGACTCCGGTTCACCACGACTCGCACCCAGCCCTCAGACGAGTGGTACCCGTCGACCCACGTCGTGATCCGGGACGCCAGTCTGCGGTCTTCCTGTTGTTGACGCTGCTTGGACTGGGCAAGCTGATCGTCGGCCACCTGAGCAGACTTCAGTGTTCCCCAGGCCGTGACGGCAAGCCCTGCGGCTGCCACAAGGGCCGCGATCACCGTGGTGTGCCTGACCCAGTCCGCCTGGTGGTACCACCTTGCGGCCGTGCGACCGAGATGCGTGACCCAGCGTCGCAGTCGGTTACTCGTCGGCACTGGTGTCGCCACATCCGGCCGCCGCAGGCGAATCGGCGGGCGCCGCGGTATCTGCTGAATGCGTAAGCGTGGCGGGCGTGAACGGGGCATACGGCCTCACAATTCCTAGGTCCTGACCGCACAGACGTGACTTCCGAAGGAGACGGTTGCGGCCAGCCAACGACACAAGCCGGGCTGCCTGTTCATCCCGCCCCGTGACCCGCCATCAAGGCGCTCCCCAAGGGCGGTAAGCCCTTCGGGGAGGAAGACGACGACGAGAACGACGAGAACGACGAGGCCGCGAAAGCCTCCGAACTCCTTCGACGGGCCTGACCCCACCGTCGCCGCCGGCGCAGCCCGCCCCGACAGCACCACCCCTGCAGGTCGACGAGCAGGTCCTCGCGGCCGTGGAAGGGAACGGTCTGCCGTCCGGCCTCCAGCAGCGCCGCCGGCGTCACCGGAGCACGGGGGACGGCGGTGTGGATGGTGGGGTCGGCGATGCTGTGTCCCCAGGTTGGTCACGCTGTGTGAGCCATCTTGCGTACGATCTGAACGGCGAGGGCTCCGAGGGCGACGAAGAGCTGGGGGTAGGACGTGTAGTGGGTCTGCCGTTCCCATAGGCTGATGAGTGCTATCTGCGGCGAGCTGCTGCTGAGGTGTCGGTCGGACGGCGACGTCGGTGGGTGGAAGATCGGCGCGAGGGAGGGCTCGCTGCCGGTGATGCGGCTCCAGACCGGGCGGAGGCTGACTCCCGGGTCCGGTCGGTCGGTCTTCTGCCCCTTCGGGGGGCGTGTTGCCGGCAGAGTTCGTCCCATGTCTCCTCGTCGAGGTGCCAGGCGGCGAACTGTGTGCGGCGGGCCTGATAGTCGACTTGGCGACCAGAACGCACCACTCGCGAGCAGGAGGGCACCCATCCCCCAGATCCTGGGCCGCCTGACGTGCCGATGAAGCCGATGGCCGGGAAGGCGGCCGAGGATCAGCGCATGGATGCCGAGTGCGACAGCCGTCAGCGCAAGCGCGCCCGCTATGAGCGCCACCCCGAGCACCCCACCCCCAAAAGCCGCTCCCACGGCCCACCCCCTTGCACACCGCACTTCGACGACCGGGATCAATGTGGCAGGGGAAGCAGCGGCCCGAACTAACGCACCGCGAAGTCTGCTTCGCCGGGCACGTGGGTGACATCATCGGCCCATGCAGCCCGAGGTGGGACACGACGCGATGATCACGGCCAGCCGTGGCGGGGCACCGGCGTGGCTGGTGCTACCGCTGTGCGCCGTCCTGGTCCTCCTGGGCCTGGCCTTGACCTTCAACTTCAAGGGGATCCCCGAGCGACTTCACCAGCGGCAGACGGCCCACCGCCGAACAGGTTTCCAGTCGTCCTACGACCTCCAGCGCCTCGGGGGAGTCTGGCTGGTCCTCGTGGGCGGCGGGGCTTTCGTGGCCACCGCTTGGGAGCTCGCAACAGGCTGAGGCCTACGGGCCCCCTGGCCCTTACGCGCGCACGGAAACGAACTGGCGAATGCCCGCCCCCGGTTGCCCAGCGGTGGCCTGTGGCCTGCGCCACGCTTGACGCACATAGGCGCGAACGGGCTTCGAACTGCCGGCACCCGCGCTGACGCCCCTCGCTCCCCGTGGCTGCCCGCACGACCTGGCACGGATGCGGCACGACCGCTGTTCGTTCCGAAGCATCTCCGCTGGCCGCGCGTCCTTGGGCCACTGGGTCGTGCGTCAATCAATCAGAAGGGAGTTTCGAGATCGCCGCGGCCATCGCTGTGCGGCCCGCAGTCCCAGGGCTCCTCCTGAAAGGGTTCGATGTCGGTGACATCGTGGCCCCATGCCTCGAGGACCTTCCTGGCAACGCGCCGGTTGGGGTCGTCGCTGCTGGTGTCCAGGACGCGGCGCGCGTGCACGGCAAGGTGATCGCGGTGCTCGGCGAGCGCAGGGTGTTCGGCAAGGATGAGCGCGGCGAGGACGGCGGCTTCGCGCACGTCCTCGTGACCGTCCTGCAGGAAGGGCGCGACGGCTCGATAGAGCATCGGGCGCAGGTCCCGGAAGTCCGCCACGAGCGTGCCTGGGGTGAGCAGGCCGGGGCAATACGACTTAATGCGGTCGACAGTCTCGTCCGAGGCGTCGTAGGCCGTGGAAAGCAACCAGTTCAACAGGGTCGCTCGGATGGGGACGTTGCGATATGGCCGAAGCGTCATGGCCGCCGGGTGAGTAAGGATGCCGGCGACATACATGGCGACGGGGGCGGTGGCTTCGTAGATGCTGTTCTGGTGGCCGACCAGCTCACTCAGTTCCGACAAGGCGGTGACCTGCACCTTGGGATCAGGCTCCAGCAACCGCGCCAGGACTTCGGGAAGGCATTCACCGTTTCCGAAAGCCGTCTGGAGCGAACCCCAGTCAGTCTCCGCCAGGACTGCCTGATAAGGAGGCAAGCAAGGCTCGCGAGGCGCTACGGTCTTGAGGCTGCTGTGGCTCACAGGCCAAACCTAGACCAGACTTGAGAGCAGTGGCCGTCTCGCCCTGGCTTCCCGTTCGGCATGGGCTGATCGGGCACGTTGGGACACACAGACTGTGGTCCGCGAGTACGGCTTACTCGTACACCGCGGTGGCCCGCAGGGCGTTGCCGATGAACTCCCAGTCCGGTCCGGGTGGCTCCTCGCCTTGAGAGCAGGGGGCTGATCTGCCGTCGAGTGTCAACGAGCCGCAGTTTTGGATCATGACGTGCGGCGGTGTCGACGGCCTGGCCGGGCTGGCTGTGGTCGCGAATGGTTTCAGAGGGGTTCAGGCGGCTGATGAGCCGCGCCCTTACAAGCCGGTTCTCGAGTATCTGGTGATCGACCGGCGGGCTCGGGGCACGGGTCTGGGACGTCAACTGGCCCGGCACGTCCTCAACGAGGCAGCCCGCGGCGCGGACGGGGTCACTGTCGAGGTCGAGCACGAGCGTGTGGACGCCGTGCGGCTGGACCCGGCACATGCAGTGCACCGTCCTGCCGGACAGCGAACAGAGCGCGCCGAAGGTTCTGCGCCTGCGCTGGTCACCCGCCGGGAGCTGACCGACCGCCGCTACCCTCGACTGACGGCGGCGAGCGGGGGCGCATCTGCTGTTGCCTTCGCCTGCCCGTTGATCCTGGTGGTGGAAGCCGCCGTATCCCTGCCGGGGGCCGAGAAGGCGCGTTGGCTTGTCGCCGGGGAGAGGCGCCGCTGGCTGTGGCCCTCGACGAGGGTGCCCGGCTGGTTGGGCGGGTGCCTTGTGTTGCGTGTTGCAGGCTGTGGGCGATGCCGGTGCGCCGGATAGTGCTGGTGGTGGTGATCTGGACTGTGAGGTGTTCGTACTGGGCGAGGGCTGGTAAGCCAGCTGGGTTCGTGTTCGTCCGGGCGGTGGCGGGGTGGGGTGACGCCGGGGCGGGTGTCGCGCCACGCACGCAGGCCTTGCAGGGCTGGCCAGGACGTCCACCGGCATGCTGCTACGACCTGGGCGGCGAGGGCGAACTCGCTTCCCGTGATGTAGCTCCAGACGAAGGCGGATGCGCACTCTCTGGTGTGCTCGTTCGGCTTCCGGCCTCGGCCTGGAGGACGTTGGCCGTCCCCGTCCGGTCTCGTCCGGTGCATGCACCGGACGAGACCGGACGTCTGCGTCAGCGCGGGATCTCGACCTCGATGGGGGGCTCCATGGTCCCGCCGTCACGTCCGGCCTGGAACGCGTTCACCAGGGCCACTCCGATGATCACGCCCGCCACCACGGCGGGCGTCGCCGTGACCGGTGTGCGGGTGCTGACGTACTGGCCCTCGGAGTCGTCGATCGAGATGTCGGTGAGGGCACCGGGTCTGGTCAGGAAGGAGATGTCGGTCATCTGATTCTCCTTGTCCGTGTTCCTCGTGGAGTGGTGCGCGGTCAGGCCTGGATGGGCCCGGTCTCGCCGCCGGCGTCGCAGAGGGTCACACCGACCGCGACGCCGGCGGCGAACACCGTCGCCACGATCATGGGCGTGGCCGCGACGGGGACCGTGCCCGTGGCGGTGTGACCGGGGTCCTGCTCGGTCAGGGGGCGTGCTGTGGCCGGGACGGCCTGGAAGACGGGAGCGTGCATGGACTTCCTCCTGGTGGTGGGTGTGAAGAGTGGTGGGGCGATGTCGCGGGGCCGTTCATAGCCCCGGCTCCTGGGTGCCGCCGATGTCGCCGATCGCCGGACCGATGGCGACCTGCGGGACGACGACCACCGAGGCCATCGGGCCCGTGGCCGGTCCGGTGTGCCCGCCGTCGCCCTCGGACAGGGCTCGCGTGGTGACCGGGGTGGCGGGGCAGGCGGAGGCCGCCGCCCGGCGGGTGCCGGTCACTGGAGCTGGGGTTCGGTGGTCTCGCCGATGATCGCCCCGGCCGCGTAGGCGATGACCACGGCGGCGGCGACCGTCGCGATGACCTGGGTGGCGGCGATCGGCGCCGCGCCGCCGAAGGTCTGCCCCTCGGTTCTCTCGTCGAGCGGGCCGACGGCGGCCCAGCCCGGTGTTCCGACCTGTTGCACGTTCCCTCCTCTGTCAGCCTGGACGGCACCCGGAGACTGCCGCCGCAGGTCGGTACGGCAGCGCGGCCCACCGGACCCCGGGGGGCCCGGCCGGAACGCTGGCGTCTGTGGCGTCAACGATGGCCGGGCCACCGGCCCGGGGGAAGGCCGTCGGCTGGCACGAGGCTGCACGGCGGCCCGCAGGATGGTGCAGGCGCGGCACCGCCGGCGCCGGTGCCGTCCGGGCGCCCCGGGAGGGGCACCTGACGGAACGTCGGGGAACCGTTCCCCTCCAGCCGGCGTGTGGGAGTGAGAGTCGGCTGTCGTCACAGCCGTCCCGGAGGCCACAGCGCGCGAACGTCGGCATGATGCGGGCGGGACACACTGGGGCGGCCCTGATCGCACGAGCACACCGGGAGCACACCCCCTGAGCGGCAACACACTGACCCTGCACTCCGCGGTGAAGCGGACGAGAGGCCCGGACGCCACGAAGGTGACCGAGATGGTCACCTTCTCCGACAGCTCGGCCCCGGCGCCGGCCGCCGTGTACGTGGAGCGCGAACTCCCGCGGGGAGGAGTGCCCGCGTACCTCGCGGCGCGGCGCAGCGGGGTCCGCTCGTTCGCCCTGTGGTCCGACGACCGGCGCCGGGAACGGACGGCCGCCGTGGTGACCCTGTCGGCGGGGGCGGCGTGTCGAGATACCAGGTGATCGGCGCCCACGGCGAGGCCGTCGGCACCCTCACCCGCGAGAAGGCGCTCCGCGGCAAGGGCCTGCGCACCCGCTGGACGGTGCACCCGGCCGGCGCCCCGGAGGCCGTCGACTACAAGGGCAGGATCGTCTGGTGGTGGCTGTGGTCGCCCCTGCTGCCCTTCATGGCGCTGGTCCTCCTAGCCACCGTCCCGGGCAACGAGGGCGGCCTCGCACGCGCACCCCGGCGCATCCGGTGGCGTGCCGAAGGGCAGGTCCCGCTGGAGTTCCGGTCCCGGGGCAACAAGCTGCTCCTCCACGCCCCCGGTGTGGACTGGCGGCTCGGGGCCGCGCTCATCGCCCTGCTGCGCAGCTTCCAGCCGACGCGTGGGACGCGTCACCGGTCTGACTCGCGTGCCGTCCCGGACCGCGGGGCGGCGCCCGTGGTGCGGGACAGCACGCGCTGCGGGGCGGCGGCCGGTCAGCGTCCCTGGAGGGCGATGCGCTCCAGCATCGTGGCCAGGACGCTCCGGGCGCGGCGCTCCTGCTCGGGGACGTCGGGGAACTCGACGCGGAAGTAGACCTGTTCGCGGGCCGCGTCGGTGGCGGCGAGTTCGACGCGGCGGTGCCGTGAGCCCGGGTCGCCGGAGTCGGTCTTGTGGTAGTCGGCCTCGATGGTCCAGCCGGGCACACCGAGCACGTCGGCCGGTGCCGGCCCGTCGCCGCGGACCTCGTCCACCGTGCCGTCGGCGCCCGCGCGGTACCACCCCAGCTGGTCACGCATGTCGTCGTCGACCGGCTTCCCGACGCCGAACTCGTGGTAGACGGAGACGACGATCTGACCGCCCGGCCCCGTGTAGAGGACACCGGCGCGCTCACGGGAACGCTCGTAGTCCGCGGGGACGGCGACGGTGAAGCGGAGCTCCGCCTCCCGGACCTCGCGCCAGCCCGGGGGCAGCGGTCCGGACGCCTTCGCCGCGCGGGGGAAGCGGGCACCGGCGACCGGGGACGCCTCGACCGACGGTGACGGCCCCGCCCCGCCGGCCCGTGCGGGGGGTGTGGTGCCGGGCGACGCCGTGCGGGAGGCGCCGGCCCGGTCGGACGCACCGGCGCCCGGTGGGGTGCCGCCGCGGCCGTTCGCCCACACCAGGGCGGTCACCAGTCCCCCGGCGAGCAGGACGACCGCCACCGCGGCGGCCACCAGCCGGACGGTCCGGGGCGAGGCGTTCGGGGCTGCCGCCGCCCGCGTGGCGGCGGCAGCCGCAGCATCGGGCGGAGGGGCCGCCGGACGCAGCCCGGTCGCGATGTCGCCGAGGCGGGCGGCGACATCGGCGGCGCGCTGCGGGCGGTCGGCGGGGTCCTTGGCGAGGAGTTGAAGGGTGAGCGCGTCGAGCGCGGCCGGCAGCCCGGGGCGGAGCGTGCTTGGAGCGGCCGGGGTCTCGTAGAGATGCCCGTCGAAATGCGCCTCCCGTGAGCGGCTTCCGAACGGCGGCTGTCCGGTGAGGAGTTCGTACAGCAGGCAGCCGACCGCATACAGGTCGCTCCGGTGGTCGACGGGGCCGCTTCGTATCTGCTCGGGGGACATCCACGGGGCGGTGCCCATGAGAACGCCCTCGGTGAGCCGGTCCAGCCCGAGAGCCGGGTCGAACCAGGCGATGCCGAAGTCCAGCACCTTGACGCTCAGATCGTCCGTGAGGATGACGTTCGCCGGCTTGATGTCCCGGTGCACGACCCCCGCCTCGTGGGCCGCCGCGAGGCCCGCGCACACCTGGCCGGCCCACTCCACCGCGCGGACGGGAGGCGGTGGCGCGGAGGACTCCCCGAGCACCTTGTCCAGAGTGCGGCCGCGCACGCGTTCCATGACGACGTAGACGGTGTCGCCGTCGCGGCCCACGTCGTGCACCGTCACGACGTGCCGGTTCTCGGACAGCCCGGCCGCCGCCCTGGCCTCCCGCGTCAGCCGGGCGACCGCGTCGGCCGACCCGAGGCCGTCCCTCAGCACCTTGACCGCCACCGTGCGGTGCAGCCGGTCGTCATGGGCCTCCCAGACGACGCCCATGCCACCGGCACCGAGGCGCTCCCCGATCCGGTACCGCCCGTTGAGCAACTGCCCGCGCACGGTTCCCCCTCGTCCGCCACGCGCACGCGCGGCACCTGGTCACCACCACCCCGCCGGTCATTCAAACCAAGGTCCCGTGGCGCGGCAACGGGGCCGTCGCCGCGGCGTGTCGGACACGGCGGCGGACGGCGGCCGAACCCCATAACGCCCCCCAGACTCCGATCGCCGACCGCGACCGGGTGAGGTCGTGGCGCCACGATGGGAGGCCGCGTTCGCGACCGGGAGGTTCCGATGGCAGTGCAGCAGGCGGGCGAGCAACGGAGGCCGCCAGCACCCAGCTTTGAGGACCTCCTCGACTCCGCCCAGACCCACGCCCTGCACCTGGAGCTCCGCGATGTCTACGCCGTGGGGGAGGAGCGCGAGGTCTACGACACCTTCCAGAGGGACGGGAGCGTGCCTGCCGACGACTCGGCGTTCTGGAGCGGCTGGCTGCCGCTGGTGGAACGGACCGTCGCCCGCGGCGTGCAGGTCCGCCGGGCCCGGATCGTGTCCGAGCCGGTCACCGACTACATCCGCTTCGAGCACGCCATCACCGACGCCACTGCCGCGCCGACGAACAGGTCCGCTGGCTGCCCCGCCGCCACGCCTCCACCCTCGCCTTGCCCAGCGTGGCCTATGGCCACGCGGCACTCACCGCGGTGGGGATGCTGGACCAGAACCTCACGGGTGCCGGCATCAGTGCCGAGGAGCAGCGGCTTCAGTCCCGCTCGGCGACCGGCGACGCCGCAGGTCTTTGGGAGGCCAGCGTGACAGCGGGACGAGAGCGGTTCGGTGCAGTGCTGGGGCGTACCTGACGCGGCGGAGGCTCAGCGCCGCAGTTGGCCGCACGGGCAAAGTAGGCCGCTCAGTCACGAGTCACACATTCCAGCAGACTGTGAGCGGGTGTCGCTGCGCCTCGCAGCCAGTTCACCAGGCCGCCTGGTGACTCGTTCTCGGCGACTGTCGGCGACTGCTGCCCTGCCCCTGAAGGAGCAGTCGGCTCAGGGGTACAGGCTCTCTGCTTGCGGATCGAACCAGACGAGGCCACGCTCGCGAGCCAGTTCAGCGGCGTACTCGGACACTTCCTCGGCCTTGCCGTAGGACATGAGCAAGTACACGGTCTGGCCTGATGCCTCATCGATGACCGGGGGTGAGGCCCATACGACGTTGCGGTCGACGTCATCCGGGTACCGCGCGACGAGGGTCTCCACGTACGCCACGATGCGCGGCGCCGGAGGCACGACGGCATCGTCCGACTCCAGGTAGCGCTCGTAGAGCTCGTCCTACCTGGAGCCCGCTTGGCGGTCATCGGCTGGACGATCGCCGTCCCATACAACAAGGTCATAGCTCACAGGCGCATCGTTGCAGGCGGAAGTTTGGCCCATACGAGCAGGTCTGTTCCGCGGTCCCGGCCGGCCCCCGGCTTCTCCGGGCTGCTGAGCGAAGTTCGTCCCTGCCACAGGGGCATGCCCTGCTCGGTCCTGTGCCGGGTGTCAGTGCCAGCCTGCATGATGCCGGTCATGATCAACGACTTGGACGGATTCGACTGGGCGTCCCTGGGGCACGCCTACGGGGCGGCCGGCGACGTACCGGGATGGCTGCGCGGCATGGTGTCACCCGACTCTGATGTACGCGAGAAGGCGTTCGCCGACTTCTACAGTGCGGCGCTGCACCAGGGGAGCATCTATTCGAGCACGGTGGCCAGCCTGCCGTTCCTGTTCGCGATGGCCCACGATCCTGCGACTCCCGACCGCGCGCGAGTCGTCACGCTGCTGCTGAACATCGGGCGGGAAGCGGCCGACGCCGAAGAAACCTACGCCGTCATCGTCGGCGAGGACGGTGAAGAGTCGTCGATCTACCCGGACACCGCCCGCCTGATGCGCGAGCACGCCGCCGACCTCGTCGCCTTCACCCGCGATGCCGACCCGCGGGTGCGCGCTGCGTCGATCGAGAGCCTGGGACTCTTCCTGGACGACGCCGAACGCGCAATGGCGCTCCTCGACAACCGGCTCGTCGAGGAGAGCGGAACTGCTGAGCGGGAGCTGGTGGTGCGGACGATGGCCGACCTGGCGCTGCGTCCGTCCGAGGCCGCGACGCAGGCGCGGGCGTGGCTGGACGCACTGGCGGAGAGCACCGCTACCGATCCGGACACCCGTCTGGCGGCGCTCGTCCACCGGGCCCGCTGCGCTCCCGAAGCCATCGACGACCAGACGGTGGTGACCGCGATCGCACTGCTCCGCCAGGTCACCCCCGCCCCACGGCCCGAGGAGGATCAGACGCGGCCCGGCCCGGATGCGTCTGCTCCGTGCGCGTGCGAGGCGGAGCCCGAATCCGACCCGAACGTCCCCGGGCACATCGCGGCCGTCTTTGCCGACCTTGAACGGCACGGACGCCGCCACGCAGCCACCACCCCCTTGCTGACGGCCTTCCACACCGCCCTGGACACCCGCGCCGAGGACCGCACCGCCCTGCTCACCGAGCAGCTGAGAAGCCCGGACCCGGGAACCCGCTACGACGCCATCACCATGGCACGCAGCCTGATCACCTCGCTGCGGGGCGAACACACCGCACTGGTGCGCCTCATCGCCGACTGCCTGCTGCCCGACGACGCCTACACCGCCGCAGCCGCGGCCGAGGCGCTCGGATCACTGGCCACCCTCGCCGAACCGGCCCGAGAACCCCTCGCCGCCTACGTCACCGCGCACCGGCCCGATACGTGGGCGAGCCCGCACCATGTCGTGCGCCGTGCCCACCAGCAGGCCGCCGTGGCACTGGCCAGGCTCAACGACGAACGCGCCCTGCCCAGCCTGCTCACCGCACTGGACACCGACACCGACGCATGGCGCGCCATGAGCGTCGTCGCCCATCTGCCCCAGTGCGCCGCGCAGCTCACGCCCCGGCTGATCCAGCGCCTCGCCGACATCGACCACTCCCGGGAATGGCCCGACATCAGCCCAGAGACTCTCGCCGCCGCTCTCGCCGAACTCAAAGACCCGGCCGCTATACCCGCGCTGACCGAGACCCTCCAATCCGCCGTCCGGCACAAGCAACCGCACACCGCACAGCCTGTCTTGAAGGCGCTTGCCTCGTTCGGCCCCCGCGCCGGCACGGCCCTGGACATCGTCCGCCCCCTCACCACCGCAGACGACGCCTTCCTGCGCACCGCCGCGGCCAGCGCCCTCTGGGAACTCGAGCGGCGCCCCGAGAGTGTCGTTCCGCTCGTGGAACGCCTCCTCGACAACCACCGGAACTTCGACGCGATCGACCTCGCCGGCCGCATCGGCCCGCCCGCAGCAGCCCTCCTGCCGCGCCTGCGACAAATCCTGCACGAACAGATCGAGCAGAACACGCGCAACGAGCAGAACGGATCGCCGGGCCTGAACGACTCCTGGACCCTCGTCCACGTCGCAACCGCCCTGTGGGACATAGGCGGCACGAGCGACGCCGACACCGTCGTACCGGCCCTGCTGGCCGCCTGGAAGGACAACGACTTCACCGCACGCGACGTCCTCGCCTGCCTCAACCGCATGGGCCCGGCCGCCCACCCCGCCCTGCCCCACATCCACGCAGCACTCGAGCAACCCCACCGCGGCGACCCTCGATGGTCAGACACCATCACCCGCGACCTCGAAATCGAGCACGCCTGCCGCGCCATCCTCACCCGCCTCACAGACCGGCCGCGCCCGGAGCGGTGAACACGCGAGACCCGCGGCCTGAAGTACATTCTCGACGGGCGACGCCCCCTGCTGTTTGTCTGACCTACAGTCACCTGAATCAGCCCCAGCCCTCGCCCACCGCGCCACCGGGCGAACCCACCCGGGTCAGCCGGCACCCCCGCGTCGGCGGGGAGAAATACCCCCGCGAACGTGCGGGGAGGACTCGGCGGTGACATCGGCCTCGTAGCCAATCAGCGGAACACCGCCGCGTCGGCGGGGAGGGCGAGACCGAGGAGCACCTGGCTACGGCCGGGGCGGACCCGGCGCAGGAGTTCCGTCCGGCCTCCAGCTCGCCCACGCCCTTGCGGACCGTGGTCTCGCTGACTTGGGCTGCCTGGGCAACCGCCCGGATCCCGCCGTGGCCGGGATCCGGGCCTCAGCCTCCCTCAGCAGACGGTGTCTCTCTCGCCCTAGTGCGGCAACAACACCACTAACGTCAGGCCGGGAGTCGGACCTCTCCCTATATGCGCATACCACGCCAAAGAGCCGAACCACTGGAAGCAACACGTTGTCTCTGCGAGCCCCTAGACGCGGTGGAATCCGATCGGGTGCAAGTTGCGATTTGCTGGGCGAGTGGTGAGGCGCTTGCCTAGGCTTCCTTGTCATGAGGGGCGGCCGCCCGGGGCCGCTTTGTGGAGATAGGCGCGGGAGATCAAACCGGTGGACCACTACGGCGGCAAGCGCGGCAAGTTGGTGCGGGACCGTATTCCGCAGATCATCCGTGAGGGCGGGGCCGAGCCGCTCACCTACATCGCAAGTTCGCAGGAGTACCGCGAACGGCTCCGGGACAAGCTCTGCGAGGAGGCCGCCGAGGTTCGGGAGGCCGACGATGATAGGGCGCCGGAGGAACTAGCGGACGTGCTCGAGGTTGTGCGTGCGCTCGCTGCGGACCTGGGAATTGACACGGACCAGTTGGAGAAGATCCGCGAGGCCAAGGCGAATGAACGCGGCGGTTTCTCGGACCGCATCGTGTGGACCGGCATTCGCTAGTCTTCTCGGCGAGAGGGCGGGTACGCGCCTTCGTGTACCTGGCCGCGGGCGGCCGGGGGCGTATGCGGCTACGTCCTACGCCGCTGACTTGGACAGGACGGCGTGACAGACTCCAGGCAGCGGCAGCACGGGGGGCATTTCGGGTCGGCTGGAGGCCGGCATGGCGGGCGAGAGCGGTGATCTCGCCCGGGGTGATGCCGCGCTGGAAGGTCCCCTTGGCCTGGCTGGACCACGATCCGATACCTGGCGCTATGGCCACGGCAGGGTGCAGTGCCCTACGGGGTGCCAACGCGGTGATGCATTGGCTGCTGGCGCGGTAGACGGGGTGCTCACGCGCTGGAACGTCCAGATCCGACCGTTGCCGGTGTAGCCGCCAACCACCAGGGTGCGCTCCTTCGCCCGCACTCCAAGCAGCAGGCCGACCGCCGTTGCCTGGCCTGCCGCAGACCCACCCCTGAGCCTGTGGGCCTTCCGGTTTCTACCGGGTCAGGCGCAGGTGCCAGCCGTCGGCACCTTGAGCGAGGGCGGGCGTGTAGGTCTCTGGCCGCGGGGCGGCCGGCGTTCTCCCAGGCGGTGAGCCAGTCGCGCAGGACCGCGAGGGACGGGGAGTCGGGGCCGTCGGCGAGGATGCCGACCCGCTACACCCACTCCTGGACAAGCGCGACCGACCCTCACCACCACCGACACCAACCCGAGAGATCGCAGCGACGACGGCCGCCGTACTCCACCACCTCGTAGGGGCAGCAGCAATGCCTGCCGGGTATCGGGCTAGACGTCTCGCCCGATGCCTGGCACAGGGGAACGCGCTCTGCGGACGCTGACGCCCCGCAGGGCTGCGCCACGGTGGTCCTCAGCGGGAGGGGAAGCGGAAGGCTCCTGCGCCGTCGCCCATCTGAAGCCAGAGGTGCCCCGGCTGCTCAACCAGGCGCATCGCCATCGCCTCGCAGCCCGGGCAGCGCCCGGTGAAACCTGGTTCCGGTCCGTAGACGCGCAGTTGGGCAAGTGATCCTGCGAGGCCGCAGTGCGGACAGCGCCGCCATGCGGTGGTCGGGTCCAGGGAGAAGACCCGCGAAAGTGGTCCGGCGAGAGCGTTGCCGTCGCGGTGGGACGGAGAGGCCATGGGGTTCTCCTGAGACAGCAGAGTAGGAAGGTCAGCCGAATCGTTCCGTGCGGATGCGGCTGGGGTCGTGGCCGATGCCCGTCAGGACCTCGGCGGCGTGCTCCACGAATCCGGTGGGGCCGCAGACGAAGCACAGTGCCGGACTTGCCCCGGCCTCCTCGGGCGTCTGCAGGTCGTGGGCGCTGATGTGCCCGGGCGGCCGGGACGAGCCCGGTGGCGCGCGTCGCGTATAGACGATCCGGGGGACGGTGGCACCAGCGGCACCGCCCGCGAGTTCGTCCCGGTACCAGACCTGGGCTGGATCGCGGACCGAGTAGACCAGCCGCATCGGGGCGGTCGACCGCTCCAGCCGGTGGGCCCGGATCATGGCCATCAGCGGCACGATGCCGCAGCCCCCCGCCACGAGAAGGACCGACTCCCTCTGCTCGGGTCGCCATACGAACCACCCGCCCAGCGGTCCCCGCACCTCGACATCGGCACCCACCGGCAGGTCCCGCGCAAGATAGGGGGAGACCTCGCCGCCGGGCACGGTCTGCACACCCAGCTCTATCCCGTCCCCCTCGGTCGGCGCGGCCAGGGAATAACTGCGTATGGCCTGATAGCCGTCGTCCGCGCTCAGCCGTACGTCCACGTGCTGGCCGGCGAGGTGACCGGGCCACTGGGGAACGTCGAACAGGAGCGTCCGGCCCGTTCGTGACTGCTCCTGCCGCCTGACGAGGCGGGCCCTGCGCCACGCGCTCATGGTCAGTCGCTCCACGCTCGTTGCTCGCGCCAGGGATCGCCGTAGTTGTGATATCCCACCGACTCCCAGAAGCCGGGCTCGTCCTGGAGAGTCAGGCGGAGCCCGTTGACCCACTTCGCAGATTTCCAGAAGTACAGATGCGGGACCAGGAGCCGGACAGGGCCACCATGCTCGGGCGACAGATCGAAGCCGTCATAGGTGTGGACGAGCCACGCCTTGCCTTCCTGGAGGTCCTCGAGCGGCATATTGGTGGTGTAGCCGCCCTCGCCGTGTACGACCGCGAAGTCCGCCGCGCTCTCCACACCGGAAAGGAACGCGTCGAGGGAGACACCGCGCCAGGCGGTGTCGAACTTCGACCACCGCGTCACGCAGTGGATATCGACGGTGACGTCCTCCTGCGGGAGCGCCATCATCTCTTCCCAGTCCCAGCGGTGGGTCCCCCCGCCCTCCGTGGTGACGGTGAAAGACCAGTCCTCGGCACGGATATGGGGCGTGGGCCCGGCCGACAGAACGGGGAACGACTCGGTCGGATACTGTCCCGGCGGAAGCCGCCCCTCGAAACGGTGGCTGCGGCCCTGGAAACCTGGCGTGATACTCATGCTCTGTCCGTCCGACTTGGGGTCATGGACCCGCTGAGAAACCGCAGGGTGGGGGAAGACCCTCGCCCGACCTGACGATCCCCCGTACCGGCCGCGTACGGCCGGTACGGGGCACGGCCGTGCGTGGCGGAGTCAGTTCTTGAGGAAGTCCAGGAGGTCCTTGTTGAACTTCTCCTTGTCGCCTGGCACCAGCGCGATGCCGTGCGAGCCGCCCTCATAGACCTTGAAGGTGGCGTCCTTCACCAGCTTCGCGGTCTTGCGGCCGGTGGCGTCGATCGGGACGACCTGATCGTCGTCACCGTGCACGACGAGGGTCGGGACGTCGAACTTCTTCAGATCCTCATGGAAGTCCGTCGCGGCGAAGGCGTCGACACAGGCGACTCCGCCTTCGATGGTCTCGGCCATGGCCATCTGCCAGAAGGCGTCCTTGTTGCCCTGAGTGACCTTGTTGCCCTCGCGGTTGGCGGAGTGGAACCCCACCGCAGTGTCCTTCCAGAACTGGGAACGTTCCGTCAGGATGCCCTTCTTGATGTCATCGAACACGCTCTGCGGGACGCCCTCCGGGTTGTTCGGGCCCTGGAGCATCAGCGGCGGGATCGCGGAGAGCAGGACGGCGGACCTGATCCGGTCGGTGCCGTGACGGCCGATGTAGCGGGCCAGCTCACCGCCGCCCATGGAGTGCGCCACCAACGTGACGTCCCGCAGGTCGAGCTGGGTGATCAGGTCGTTGAGGTCGTCGGCGAAGGTGTCGAAGTCGTAGCCGTCCCACACGGGAGTAGACCGGCCGTGGCCCCGACGGTCGTGCGCGATGCCGCGGTACCCGGCGTCCGCGACGGCCTTCAGCTGGTCCTGCCAGGCGTCGCCGTTCAGCGGCCAGCCGTGGATGAAGACCACAGGCCGTCCCTGACCCCAGTCCTTGTAGAAGATCTCGACACCGTCACGCGTCGTGCATACGGGGATGGCTAATCCCTCTCAGTGCGCGAATCACCAGTGGGGGGTGGAAGTCGGACGAGAAGGGCCTCCCCGAAGGCACAGAATCCGCTCCACGGATACTCAGCAGCAGCGGAGCCAGCTTTCCCGCCTCTCTCATCTTCCACGGGTCCGCGCGCGCCGCACCTCGACCACGCGGCCCAGCGACCCCGACCACCGCACCCAACGTCGCAGCAGCCCGGACAGGCCGCTCCACAACCCCGCGACGACCAGCCGCTCCGCTCTACCTCACGCGCATGAGCCAGAGTGCCGCTCGGGGCGCATGCCCACCGATGGCAGCAACGACCGCCGACGAACTCTCAGCCGCCCACTGCGCCGGCAGGCACACCGACCGCGTCCGACATGTGGCGGTGCTGTCGGTGGACGTGAACATCGCGATAGTGCGCGTCGACGTCCGGTGCACGGTCCCGGGCGCGCCATGTCCGTTGTGCGGGACGCGGTCGGATCGTGTTTATGCCTCCTACCTGCGCTTTCTCGCCGACGTACCGAGTGGCGGAAGGAGCGTGGTTCTCCGGCTGAGTGTTCGACGTTTGGCTCGATCGTCCCCCGCCGCCGCGCCGCCCTCATCGTCCGGTTCCTGACCGTGATCCGAGGCCAGTGCGTCTTCCTTCGCGTCTTGCTGCGCCCCTTCTCGTCGTTGGACACCTACCCGGCGAGCAGGCTGCGCCAGCGGGGCTGCTCGGGGAACAGACTTGTTGCGGCCAGGGCCGTCACCATGATCGCTGCCCATGTCGGCCACGCCCAGGAGGAGACGATCGTCGCGACGAGAGGGATCAGTACTACGCAGATGGTGACCGCCCCCGGCACCGGAACGAGGATCTTCTCCCTTCATCCCGTTGTCTCCAGGGGTGGCGCAGACGGCAGGTGCGGTGACCAGCACCATCACCGCCCCGACGGCTCGGCGCAGGGAGTGTGGGGCGAGCGCCTGGGCGTGGCGACCCACGCGACGAGCATGCTGAGGAACCGGGGGGATTGAGGACGGGAAATGCGTAGTAGAGGATGCCCCAGCTCACGATCTGCGTTGCGCAGAGGGCGGGCAGGACGGCACGGGGCCGCGGCCGGTCCCCTGTTCCGGTCGCGGCCCCGGCGGGGGTGCTGAGGTCGGTCACGAGCCGCAGCAGCCGCCCGCAGGGGTCTACTCGGCCGACGCCCCGACCGCGGTGGGGGCGCCGAGCCGGACGAGTTGCGGTGCGGGCACGCAGCAGCCACCACCATCGCCCTCCTGAGCGTCGGCGGTGTCGAACAGCCCGGCTCCGCCGCACACTCCCGTCTCGGGCAGGGTGAGCTCGACGCGGTCGGCGTCCTCGAGGTCGCCGGCGATGGCGGCGGCGACGGAGCGGACCTGTTCGTAGCCGGTCATGGCGAGGAAGGTGGGGGCGCGGCCGTAGGACTTCATGCCGACCAGGTAGATGCCCTGTTCGGGGTGGGACAGCTCGCGGTGGCCGTGGGGGTAGACGGTGCCGCAGGAGTGCTGGTTGGGGTCGATCAGCGGGGCCAGCTCGACGGGGGCCTGGAGGCGTTCGTCGAGCCCGAGGCGGAGCTCGTCGAGGAAGGACAGGTTGGGGCGGAAGCCGGTCAGCACGATCACTTCGTCCACCGGGTCCAGGCGGCGCCCGTCCTCGCCGATGAGGATTAGTCGGCCGTCGTCCGCCCGCTCGATCGTCTCGGTGCGAAAGCCCGTGACCGCGTCCGCGTGGCCCTCGTCGACGGCGGCCTTCGCCGCCAGGCCGAGGGCGCCGCGGGCGGGGAGTTGGTCGGCTTCGCCGCCGCCGAAGGTGGAGCCGGAGATGCCGCGGCGCAGGATCCATACGCCCTTCGTCCCCGCGCCGTCCTTGGACTTGGCCAGGTCGGCAAGGTAGGCGAGGGCGGTGAAGGCGGAGGCGCCGGAGCCGATGACGGCGGTGCGCTGGCCCGCGTACCGGGCCCGGACGGCCGGATCCTTCATGTCGGGGACGCGGTAGGTGATGCGGTCGGCGGCCGCGCGCTCGCCAAGTGCGGCCAGTCCGCTGGCGCCGGCGGGGCTGGGGGTGGTCCATGTGCCGGAGGCGTCGATGACCGCGCGGGCAAACAGCCGCTCCTCGGCTCCGTCGGCGTGGGTCACGTGGACGACGAAGGGCTGGGCGTCGCGGTCGGCATCGACGATCCGGTCCCGGCCCGCCCGGGAGACACCGGTGACGGTGGCGCCGGTGCGCACGCGGTCGCCGAGGACATCGGCCAGCGGCTGCAGGTACTGCTCGGCCCAGTCGCCGCCGGAGGGGTAGGTGGCCGGGTCGGGCCGCGTCCAGCCGGTGGGGGCCAGGAGCTTCTCGGCGGCCGGGTCGACGACCTCGCCCCAGGTGGAGAACAGCCGCACGTGGGACCACTGGCGCACCGCGGCGCCGGCGGTGGGCCCGGCTTCCAGGACCAGGGGTTCGATGCCCTGGTCGAGGAGGTGGGCGGCGGCGGCCAGTCCGGCGGGGCCGGCTCCGATCACGAGGACGGGCAGCTCGGTGGTGGCGGGCGCGTTCACGGCGAACTCCTTGCGTGTTTCGACATCTGTCGATGGCTTGCGCGGCCCAGCATGGCACCTGTATTGATGAGCGTCAACATAGACATTTGTCGAACCAGAGGTATGCTGATGGAGCCCATCGATGTTGCTGTGATCGGCGGCGGCCAGTCCGGCCTCGCCACCGCCCATGCGCTGCTCCGGCGCGGGCTGCGGCTGGTGGTGCTGGAGGCGTCCGACCGGGCGGCCGGGTCGTGGCCGCACTACTACGACAGCCTCACGCTGTTCTCGCCGGCCCGGTACAGCTCCCTGCCCGGGATGCCGTTCCCCGGCGCGGACCGGGACCGCTACCCCCACCGGGGCGAGGTCGTCGCCTACCTCACCGCCTGCGCCGACCGCCTGGACGCCGAGATCCGCACCGGCTGCCGCGTCACCGCGGTCCGCCGCACCGGGGATGTCTTCGCAGTGGAGCTGGAAGGCGGCGGCCGGCTTTCCGCGCGAGCCGCCGTGGCGGCCTCCGGGACGTTCGGACACCCGCACCGCCCCGCGCTGCCGGGCCTTCGGGAGTTCACCGGGCAGGTGCTGCACGCCGCCGACTACCGCAGCCAGGCCCCCTTCTCCGGCCGCCGGGTGGTGGTGGTCGGGGCCGGGAACTCCGCGGTGCAGATCGCCGCCGAGCTCACCGAGGCGACACGGGTCACGCTCGCCACCCGCGCCCCGGTGAAGTTCGTGCCCCAGCGCATCCTCGGTCGCGACCTGCACTTCTGGACGGCCCGCACCGGCCTGGACACCGCACCTCTCGGCCGCCTCCTGCTACGCCCGCCGGCGCAGCCGGTCCTCGATGACGGCCGCTACCGGGCCGCCCTGGCCGCAGGCCGGCCGGACCGGCGGGCGGTGTTCACCGGCGCCGACGGGGCCGAGCTCGTCTGGTCGGACGGGCAGCGGGAGGAGGTCGACGCGATCGTGCTCGCCACCGGCTACCGCCCAGACCTGCCCTACCTCGCCGGCCTCGACGGCGCTCTCGACGCCGACGGGAATCGCCGGCACCGCGAGGGCCTCGCCACCGGTGTGCCGGGGCTGGCGTTCGTCGGGCTGGAGTGGCAGCGCAGCCTGTCGTCGAACTCGCTGCGCGGCGTCGGACGGGACGCACGGCGGATCGCCCGGCACCTGGCCGCCCACCTCGCGCGCCGGTGACGGGCCTCCCCGCACTGGTTCGACATGTGTCAACATAGACGCATGTCGAACACGAAGGTGTTGCCGCTGCTCGCACCCGCCGACGCCCAGGGCGTGGTGCCGTGCTGCCCGCCGCTGACCGAGCGGCCGATGACCGCCGAGGAGGCCGAGACCGCCGCGCGGATGTTCAAGGCGCTCGGCGACCCGGTCCGCCTGCGTCTCTTCTCGGCCGTGGCCTCCCACGAGGGAGGCGAGGCGTGCGTGTGCGACATCTCCGACGTCGGCGTCTCCCAGCCCACCGTGTCCCACCACCTGAAGAAGCTCAAGGAGGCCGGGCTGCTCACCTCCGAGCGGCGTGCCACCTGGGTCTACTACCGCGTCGAGCCGTCCGTGCTGGCGGCGATGGGCAAGCTGCTGGCCCTGCCGGCCGCGGCCTGAGCGAACCAGGACCAGAGGGGAACGTCGTGGGGAGCGGATCTGCGAGCGCGGTGATCGTGCCGCTGCTGCCGGAGCACGCGGGGCAGGTGCTGGCCGTCTACCAGGCCGGGATCGACGAGGGGAACGCCACCTTCGAGACCGTCGCGCCCACCTGGGAAGCATTCGACGCGGCGAAGCTGCCCGAGCACCGCTTCGCCGCCGTCGACGCCGACGGGACTTTGCTGGGCTGGGTGGCTGCGAGCCGGGTCTCCGACCGGTGCGCCTACGCGGGCGTGGTCGAGCACTCCGTCTACGTCCACCCGGCCGCCCGGGGCCGCGGCGTCGCCTCCGCCCTGCTGAAGGCGCTGGTGGATTCCACGGAACGGGCCGGGATCTGGACGATCCAGTCGGGGATCTTCCCCGAGAACACCGCCAGCCTCGCCGTGCACCAGCGGGCCGGCTTCCGTGTCATCGGTACGCGGGAGCGCATCGGGCGCCATCACGGCCTCTGGCGCGACGTCGTCCTCGTCGAGCGCCGCAGCCCCGCCATCACCTGACCCGTCAGGGCAGCTGTGCGATGGCGCGGGCGGCGTCGCGGGCGGTGCGGCCGACGCCGATGAGAGTGGCCGAGGCCGGGCCGGTCCAGTCGCCGTAGCCGAGCAGGTGCAGCCGCGGCTCACCCAGCGCCCGCGTGCCGTCGGTGGTGATGTGTCCGCGCGGACCCCGCAGGTTCAGCGGGGCAAGGTGGGACAGGGCCGGGCGGAAACCGGTGCACCAGATCACCGCGTCCGCGTCGCTCCGGCTGCCGTCGGCCCACCGGACACCGGCTGCCGTGAGCTGGGCGAACATCGGCTTCGCGGTCAGGAGCCCGGCGCCGCGGGCTGCGCGGACGGGCGGCACGGCCACGATGTCGCCGAGGGAGGCGACCCCGCCGGTGTCGGTGTGGCCGGCGTCCAGGGCGCGGCGGCGGGCGGTGGCGACATCGAACAGGGCCCGGCCGTCGATGTCATCGGCCAGGAACCGCGGCTCGCGCTGGGTCACCCACGTCACCTCGACACGGCCGTCCAGGGCGAGGTCGGCGGCGATCTGCGCGCCGGAGTTCCCGCCGCCGACCACGATCACGCGCTGCCCGGCGAAGTCGGCCGGACAGCGGTAGTTCACCGTGTGCAGCTGCCGGCCGGTGAAGACGCTAAGGCCTGGGACGGCGGGCAGGAACGGCCGCGACCAGGTGCCGGTTGCGCTGACGACCGCACGTGCCCGCCAGCTGCCAGAGTCCGCCTCGACCAGGAGCCGGTCCGCGTCACGGCGTACGGCGTGCACGCGGGTGCCGTGCGCCACGGGCAGGTCGTAGCGCTTCTCGTAGTCGGCGAGGTAGTCCACCACGTGCCCGGCGCCCGGATACGTCCCGCCCGGCTGGGCGGGCATGAGGCGGCCGGGCAGCGAGGAGTGCTCCGCGGGGGAGAACAGGTGCAGGGAGTCCCACATGTGCTGCCAGGACCCGCCCGGCGCCGCCTCCGCGTCCAGGATCACGAAGTCGAGGCTCTGGCGGCGCAGGTGGTAGCCGGCGGCGAGCCCTGCCTGGCCGCCGCCGACCACCACCACATCCGCGTGCTGTGTCACGGAGCCGTCGTCACCCTGTCCGGGGCGAACTTACTGCGCCAGGCGAGCGCGACGTAGACCAGGCCGATCAGGACCGGTACCTCGATGAGCGGACCGACGACCCCGGCCAGGGCCTGGCCGGAGGTGACGCCGAACGTCGCGATGGCAACGGCGATGGCCAGCTCGAAGTTGTTGCCCGCGGCCGTGAAGGCGAGCGTGGTGGTGCGCTCGTAGGTCAAGCCGATGGCCTTGCCCAGCAGAAAGCTCCCGAAGAACAGCACCGCGAAGTAGACCAGCAGCGGAAGCGCGATCCGGACGACGTCCAGCGGCTTCGAGGTGATCGCGTCGCCCTGGAGGGCGAAGAGGATGACGATCGTGAAGAGCAGCCCGTACAGCGCCCACGGCCCGATCTTGGGCAGGAAGTTGGACTCGTAGCGCTCGCGGCCCAGCTTCTTCTCGCCGATGCGGCGGGTGAGGAATCCGGCGACCAGCGGGATGCCGAGGAAGACGATCACGTTCAGGGCGACATGCCAGACCGGCACGTCGAGTCCCTGGCCGTTGCCGAGGCCCAGCCACTGCGGCAGCAGGTCGAGGTAGAACCATCCGAGCAGGCTGAAGGCGATGACCTGGAAGACGGAGTTGAGGGCGACCAGGACGGCGGCGGCCTCGCGGTCGCCGCAGGCCAGGTCGTTCCAGATGATCACCATGGCGATGCAGCGGGCCAGCCCGACGATGATCAGGCCGGTGCGGTACTCGGGCAGGTCCGGCAGGAAGATCCAGGCCAGCGCGAACATCACGGCCGGGCCGACGACCCAGTTGACGACCAGCGACGAGACCATCAGCTTCTTGTCGCCGGTGACCGAGTCGAGCCGGTCGTAGCGGACCTTGGCGAGCACCGGATACATCATCACGAGCAGACCGATCGCGATCGGCAGCGAGATGCCGCCAACCTCGACCTTCGACAGCGCGTCGCCCAGACCCGGGATCAACCGGCCCAGGCCGAGCCCGACGCCCATGGCGAGCAGGATCCACACGGCGAGATACCGGTCGAGGGTGGAAAGCTTCTTGACGATCGAGGCGTCCCCGCCGCCCGCCGGGGCGGAGGCGGTGGTGGGCTCGGTGGAAGTCACGGGCAGGCCCTCTTGTTCTCGGCGGCGGTGCGGGCGGAGGCGGCGAGTGCGGCGAACTGCTCGGACAGGCCGGCCAGGACCTCGGGCTTGAGCTTGTAGTACGTGAAGCGGCCGCACGGCTCGGTCTCCACGATCCCGGCCTCGCGCAGCACCTTCATGTGGTTGGACAGGTTGGTCTGCTTGGCTCCAGTCTCCTCGACCAGATGCGTCGTGCAGAGCGTCTCGCGCGCCAGCAGGGTCACGATCTGAAGGCGGAGCGGATCGCCCAGCACCCGGATCACATCAGGATCGACTGAAGTCAGCATGCGCTGATACTGTCACATCATCGCTCGCTGATACCAGCGAGGGCTGAAGTCATGGCGGCTGGGTCCGCCCTGCGACGAAAGAGAACGATCACCATGGCCGACGAGCCGTCCGTCCTGTTCGTCTGCGTCCACAACGCCGGCCGCTCCCAGATGGCCGCCGCGTGGCTGACCCACCTGGCCGGCGACCGCGTCGAGGTCCGCTCCGCCGGCTCCAACCCGGGCGACAAGGTCAACCCGGCCGCCGTCGAGGCCATGGCCGAAGTCGGCATCGACATCTCCGCCCAGACGCCGAAGATCCTCACCATCGACGCGGTGAAGGAGTCGGACGTGTGCATCACCATGGGCTGCGGCGACACCTGCCCCGTCTTCCCCGGCAAGCGCTACCTCGACTGGAAGCTCGACGACCCGGCCGGCCAGGGCGTCGAAGCCGTGCGCCCGATCCGCGACGAGATCAAGACCCTCGTCGAGGGCCTGATCGCCGAGATCGCCCCGGCGAAGCCGGAGGCGACGGCGTGAGCGAGATACGCGAGGTCGTCACATCGGCTCCACCCTCGCCGGATACACCGCCGCCCTCTACACCGCCCGCGCCCAGCTCAGGCCCCTGGTGTTCGGCAGCTCCATCTTCGTCGGCGGATCACTCACGACCACCACAGAGGTGGAGAACTTCCCCGGCTTCCCCGAAGGCGTCTACGGCCCGGTCCTGATGGAGAACATGCAGGCCCAAGCCGAGAAGTTCGGCGCCGAGACGGTCGACGACGACGTCATCGAGGCGGACCTCACCGGCGACATCAAGCTCCTCACCGACTCCGCGGGCACCGTGCACCGCGCCAGGACCGTGATCATCGCGACCGGGTCCGGCTACCGCAAGCTCAACCTGCCGAAGGAGGATGAGCTGTCCGGCCGGGGCGTGTCCTGGTGCGCGACCTGTGACGGGTTCTTCTTCCGCGACCGCGACATCGTCGTGCTCGGCGGCGACGCCGCCATGCAAGAGGCCACCTCCCTCACCCGCTTCGCCCGCTCCGTCACCGTCGTCCACCGCCGCTCCACCCTG
The DNA here is from genome assembly GCF_016919245.1 of Streptomyces zhihengii. NCBI lineage: Bacteria > Bacillati > Actinomycetota > Actinomycetes > Kitasatosporales > Streptomycetaceae > Streptomyces > Streptomyces zhihengii. Next base: position 2,422,267 of record NZ_JAFEJA010000002.1, read on the forward strand.
CGCGCCTCCAAGGTGATGCAGGACCGGGCCTTCTCCGACGACAAGATCTCCTTCGCCTTCGACAGCGAGATCACAGAGATCAAGGAGACGAACGCATGCTCGGCGGCGTCGTCCTGCGCGACGTCTTCACCGGCACCACACGCAAACTGAGCGAGACGGGGCTGTTCATCGCCATCGGGCACGACCCGCGCACCGAGCTCTTCAAGGACCAGCTCGCCCTGGACACCGAGGGCTACGTCACCGTCGCGTCCCCGACGACGCGAACGAGCCTGCCCGGGGTGTTCGCCGCCGGCGACGTCGTCGACCACACCTACCGCCAGGCCATCACGGCCGCGGTCACCGGTGCGGCCGCAGTCCTGGACGCCGAGCGCTACCTCGCCGCCGGGAGCGCGGCCACGACGGATAGGGCGACGGAAACCGTCCCGGCCTGAGCGACATCCGCGAGCGGGACCGTCCGGATGTTCCAGACCTCCCCGTTGCTGTCGCTGTCGCTGCCGGGCCGCGTCAACCTAGGGCGCGGCCGCTTGCGCCGGGTTACCAAACGGGGCGCCCAGCTTCAGCGGATCCGCGGCAGCGCCTTGTCGGGGTGCGCCGTCTGTACGTACTTCACGGCGATCCTGGGGTGGATGCCGAAGAGCCGGACGAGGCAGATCGGGTCGGCCGTCTCGCGGGCTTCGTCGAGCACCCGGTTGGTCCACAGTTGGCGGGGCAGGAGGCCGATCTGGTCGAACGCGGTGCGCATGCCGGTGTAAAGAGGCACCCGCAACCCGAAGTCACCACGATGGGGCGGCCGGTTGAACGGGTCGACCGGCGACGATGCCGATGGCGAGGGTGTGCTGGTGGGCTGGCAGCCGGATGGTCTGCTGCGTGGTTCGCGTGATCTGGAGGCCGAGGCCCATCTGGTCTCGGAGGGGCTGGAGGGTCTGCACCGGGCTTTCGGTATCGCGCTGACCGTGGTCTTGGGAGTCGCGTCCCGGGGGCCGGTTGCGCGTCACCCGGTGCGGCGCGGGGTCCAGCCGCTCGTCTGCCGCTGGGGGTTCAGAGGGTGCGGACGAGGAAGAGGGCGGCGGCGATGCTGGGGCCGGTGGGCCGGAAGCGGTGGGTGCCGGCGATGGCGATCCGCTGGTGCAGGACGGGTGGCAGGGTGTTGACGAGGACGAGCCGGGTGCGGGTGCGGGTGGTGAGCAGTAGGCCGTGGAGGGTCTCGCCGGCTTAGGTGAGCTGGGTGACGTCGACGACCAGGCGCCGTCCGGTGGCCCGGACGGCGGTGAACGCGGCTTCCAGGACGTGGCGGTGGGCGTGGTCGGCGCGCCGTAGAGGACGAGGACCTGGACGCCGTGTTCGGTGTAGGCCTCGAGGACGGGTCCATGGGGGAGGGGGAAGCCGGCCAGGGCCATCGTGTCCTGCGCCTTCGGGACGGTCTGCTCGCACAAGGATGGGTGCCCGGGGCCTCCGCACGGGGGTCGGGGAGCCCCGGGGCGCGGTCACGTCACTCGGGAGAGGTCTGATGTGGCCGCCATCGTGCCGCGTGAAGACGCGAGCCGCGGAGGGACGCACGGTGGTGTTCACCCCCACGGCGCAGCCACCGCAGAGGATGGGGCCAGTTCAGTACAGGGGCAGCACGTCGACAATGTCGCCGCTCGGCTATCGGAGGTCGACTTCGGCGATGAGTGAGGCTTTGATGCTGGTGTAGGTGCTGCCGTCGGGGAGCGGCGTGGGGTCCGGGGCCGGTCAGGTAGGTTGCCAGGGCTCGGACCAGCGTCTCGGTGAGTACATAGGACAGGACAAGCTTCCCGCTGGGGAGCTGCAGGACGAGTTGCCGCGGACTGCCCGCGGGCCCGGTGTAGCCCAGCACCACAGCGTGCCGCACTCCGGCCGCGCCCGTTGCGGGCCTGCCGCTTCAAGAACGCCCCGCCAACCGGAACTGCTTCCGGCGCGGCCAGGGCCGGGGCGGGTGGTCAGGTGAGGGCTGCCGGCGTCGTCAGGCAGCGTGCGGTGCGCCGGCGTCCGGGAGGTAGCGGTCGAAGTCCGCGTCGGGGAAGAGTTCGCAGGCGATGGTGAGCAGCCTGCGGGGCTGGGGGTGCAGGTGGGTGAGGCTGGTCGCGCGTGCGGGGGCGTCTGCGGTGTTGAGCAGGTGGAGGCCGGCGACGTCGACGAAGTGTGCGTCGCGCAGGTCCCAGGCGACGGCGGTCACCGCGGGCGGGAGCCGGTGCAGGGTGGCGCGCAGCTGGTCGAGGTGCTGGAAGTCGATGTCGCCGTGCGGCGTTAACGTGGCGCTGGTGCCGTGGATGTCGGTGGTGATGTTCATGGTGGGCGAGCCCCCTTCCGGCGGGGGGTTGGTGAGCCCACAGACGAGGCGGCCCGTACGTCCGGGGCCGACGACTATGGCGGGCCGTGGATGCCCGGGGTGGGGGCAACGTCCACGAACCCAAAAGAGCCGGGCCTTGCGGCGCCGACTCGGTCTCTTGTCCGCCCAGCGTGGCACACCCCCCGCCGCGAACGCCAGGCCGGTGCCGTTCCCTGACATCCACTGCCGCCTGACCAGCATGTTCTTGTGAAGCGCGGGCCCCTCGCAGCCGTTACCCGAGGCTGAAGCCGTCCTGCCGCCATCGGCCGCAGGCGAGACAGACGGCCCTGCCAGCGCACTACGCCATCCCCGACATGCGCACCGCCGCGCAGCCTGGCCGTAGGATGCCTCCTCGTGCTGCACAACGGCGCGGACCGCTCCCCGCCTGCTCCGGCTCGGCGCAGGTAGACGCCGAGACACGATCGGGGAGGATCATGGACGACACGACACCCATACCAGCCGGCGACAGTGAGATGGCCACCAGCGAGCCCGCTTTCAGCGCCGCCCTGGACGGGAAGTCGGGCTGCATCGCCACCGCCCGCCGTCTGGCCGCCGACTTCCTCACCCGGGTCCAGGCCGTGCACGGCCTGCCGGTGTCGGACCGGGCGATGGACCTCACCCAGCTGATCGTCAGCGAACTGGTCACCAACTCCTGCAAGTACGCACCGGGACCGGTGATGCTCGGGCTTCGGATCCTCGGCGACCTGGTCGAAATCACCGTCTGGGACAGCGAACCCGTCTTGCCGACACCGTGCGCCCCCGACCCCACCCGCGTCGGCCAGCACGGCCTGGAGATCGTGATGGCTGTCACCCGGGCCTTCGAGGTGCGACGCCAAACCGTCGGCAAGAGCGTCACCGCCCGCATCGCCCTCCCCGACGACCCGGACGGAGCCCTCACCGGACGCCTGCCCCACTAGGCAGAGGACTCGCGGGCCTCCGGTGAGCCGGTGCCGACCGGCACCACACACGCGACGTCCGGCGCCGCGCCGCCCTGCCGACGGCGAGACGCCCTTCCTGCCGGCCGTACCGCCTCCTCCCGCCCGCGGATCGCCGCCGCTGGCACGGTGAGACGACCGGGTTTCCATGTCGACGACCGGCCGGGCAGCCCACGCGATGCACGGGAGGGCCGAGAAGCAAAGTGACGCACCCACCAGCAGCGAGGATCCCCCGGTGGGAAGGGGCCCGAGAGCATCACCCCAGCGACGGCCCTGACCGCTCCGTCTGTGATGGCGGCCCGGGACTCAGTGGTAGCCGGTTGCGGCATGTGGCCCGTCGTGTTCGGTGGGCTGCCTGGGCGATGGGGTGTCCCTCGTGTGGGGGCGAGTGAACGTTTCCCTCCTTCCGGGTGCCGCACCGGCACGCAGGAATCTGCCTGCCTCTTGCCGAAGGTGCCCCTGTGGTTCTCGTCATCGTTGTCGCCGCCCTGGCCCTGCTCGCGGGACTTGCGGCCAACCGCTGGCTGCGCCCGCGGCTAGTCAACGCCGACGATGACGAGGGCATGGCGGTCAAGAACCTCGTCGGCCCGCTGCTCACCATGACCGTGCTGCTGCTGTCGTTCGTCCTGGTCACCGCGAACGGCTCATGCGGCAAGGCCGAGGTCGCCTCCCGCGGCAGGAGTCACGGTCGTGGACGTGGACCGGCCGGGCCGCAGGACCCGGCGGATGAAGGGCAAGTCCGACCCGATCGACGCCTACGGCGCCGCGACGGCCGTGCTGTCCGGGCGGGCCACCGGCATACCGAAGAGCCGTGAGGGCGTGGTCGAGGCGGTGCGAGTGCTGCGGACCGCCCGCCGCAGCGCGATCAAGGCCCGCACGCAGGCGATGAACCAGATCCGGGGCCTGCTGGTGTCGGCCCCCGCGATGCTGCGCGAGCAGGTCGCGGGGCTGGAGAGGGCCGCATTGATACGCACCCTGGCCCGGCTGCGTCCCGGCGACGACCTGTCCCGTCCGCTGGCGGCGACCCGGGCGGCACTACGGCGCCTGGCCCGCCGCCACCAGGCCCTGGACGAGGAGATCACCGAGCTGGACACCGAGATCAGCCCCCTGGTCAGGCAAGCGGCCCCGAAGCTGCTGGAGCTGTTCGGCGTCGGCCCCGAGACCGCCGGCCAGCTCCTCGCATCGGCGGGCGACAACCCCGAGCGCATGCGGTCCGAGGGGGCGTTCGCGCACCTGGCCGGCGTCGCCCCGATCCCCGCGTCCTCCGGCCGCACTCATCGCCACCGCCCCAGAGGTCGTCTCAGTTGGTTAATCTGCGTTAGCAGATGAGGGTGGCGGCGATGCCGGCGAAGGCGAGGAAGTGTTCGGCCTTGCGTTCGTAACGGCGGTGCAGACGACGGCACCCGTTTAGCCGGGCCACCGTCCGCTCCACGGTTTAGCGGTGACGGCCGAGACGCCGGGAGGATTCGATGCCTTCGCGCGCCATGCGCGGCGTGATGTTCCGAGAGCGGAGCCATTTCCGCAGGTGGTCGTAGTCGTAGCCCTTGTCGTCGTGCAGTTTGGCTGGACGGCGGCGACGCGGCCCACGGCGAGAGCGGATGGGCGGTATGCCTCGGACAGGGGGTTCGAGACCCTGGCTGTCGTGGGTGTTGGCGGCAGAGATGTCGATGGAGATGGGCAGACCCGTCCGTTCTGCAATCAAGTGGATCTTTGAGCCTTTCTTGCCGCGATCGACAGAATTCGGGCCTGTCAGCTCCCACCTTTGAGGGCTCGCATGTTCACGGAGTCGATCGCGCACCTCGACCCGCCAGCTCCCCGCGGGCGCCGAGCTCGTCCAGCACCAGACGATGGAGCTTCGCCCACACCCGCGCCGCGGTCCACTCGGAGAACCGCCGATGGACTGTCTGCCATGAGGTTCCGAAGACTGGCGGCAGCTGCCGCCAGGTGCACCCTGACGTAGCGACAAAGATGATCGCGGCGAGCACAGCACGATCGTCGCCCCGTCGACGGCCCCCGCCTTGTAGCCTCGTGGGGAGCTGCGGTCCCACAGCCCGGAACAACTCCCACAGCGCCTCCCGCACCAGCCCCTCAACGAAGGCCATCGAGTACAGCCTCCTCCGTCCGTGCCGGAGCCACCGACCTGTCCGTGGCCTTCCAGAGGGCCCCGAATCGCGCCAGGTAGTGCCACACCTTCTTGACCGCCTGGGGGTCATAGAGGCCGGCGCGTGCGGAGTCTCCTATGATCCGAGGATCGAGCATGCCGTCGACCGCGATCTGCATGCCCAAGTCGACGTATTCCTGGCCGCGGTAGTCGGGGTGACGTCGGAGTTCTTCCACCGCAAGTCGGAATCCGGGGTGCCACTCCACCGGGCAGCCAAGGCGCAGAGCCGCGTCCTCGACCCGCGTGCCTCGGTAACAGGGGTCCAGCACCAGCGCCTCCACATCGCATGGCAGCTGGACCGAAGCGTGCACCTGCGCCTCGATGTAGTCGTCAAGCTCGTCCTGACGATCGGCGCAAGCAAGCTCGATAAGCCCCATGCGGGCCGCGACACCGAAATCCGACGGTTCGAGGAAGCTGTCCGGGTAGCAGAACGTGCTCCGCGTCAGCGTCTGGGCCGTCAGGCGGAAGTGGGCCGAGCCGAACCGCGGTGCCCCGCCGACCGGCTTGCGACGGAAGTTCAACGCCCCGTAGACGGGCCGCTCATGAGCGGTCGCTTCGTCGTACGCCCCGTCGAAGATCCGGCTCTCCCAGCGCCACCGGTCGCCGCCTGGATGCGCGGTCAGGCCGCCGTTGCTGGTCCCCGTGACGAACTGCGAGTGGTAGACGCCGCCCTCGGCCATAGCGTCCAGGATCGGCTTGCCGTGCAGCAGACGGTCCGGGTGGAAGTTGAGGGTCACCCGCAATGCCGGGTCCATCGGAGGGCCCGACGCCAGTTCCGCGACATGCCGAAGGGCCCGTTCCTGCGCTGTCTGGGAGGCTGCAGAGCTCATCAGCACAGTGTTCCGCACCCTGATCAACTGGCGCACGCGGATTGTCCACCGACAGCCCTTTCCAGCGTGACGGAGCGTTGATTGATCACCAAGCGCGACGATCTCTTAAGGTGCGGCGGCACCCGGGCAGTGCTGCCGGCGCGCGCGGTCGGGCAGGTCAGCGCTCGTGCGGGGTGTCGGTGAGCTGTTCGGCCGGCGGGTCGATCGGGTTTGCCACCTTCACCTTGTCGCGTAACCGCTTGAGCGCAAACTTCGTTCCCACGCTCGTCATGGCGCCCTGACGGTGTAGCCGTTCGCCGAACTCCTCCGGCTTCACCCAGACGAGGGCCGGATCGTGCTGCTCCAGACGCGCCTTGAACAGAGTCTCGGCCGCAGCATCCCGATGCCGGTCCGCGTGCCGCTGACTCGACGCTCGTGCCAGGCGCGACAGAAGCCCTCCGCCGCTGCCGAACACCAGCGGGCCGCAGGGCCACGGCGAGCGCAGGACGACCCTGCCCACCATCCCCCGCGCCGCGGGCCTACTCCGGCACCCCCAGCAGTGCGTCCGGCCGGCAGAACTGGCACGCCCCCACCTCGACCACCCACCGCTGCGCCTCACCCTGTGAGACCCGGCGGGTGCGCGGCCCGGTGACGGCGCAGTCCTCCACGTGCACCTGGAGAGGGCGCCGGGCGGTGCTGATGTCGTACTCGACAAGCCACGGCGGCCGGGCGGGCGCAGTCGGGGGCGAGACGGGATCCGCTGTGCCCTCCTGGCGGGCGCTCTCCGCGCGGACCGCCTGGAGCTGGAGATCGAGGAAGGTCTCGACCACGCGCAACCGGGCAAGATCAGGCGGCAGGGAGTCGTTCACGCATTCGAAGATGGGTGAGGGCTGCTGAATCTTGCCCCGCCTGCCGCGCCCGGCTGCCACTCTGACGCCCATGAGCGACCCGCACCCCCGCGTCTACGGCGCGGATCCCGACGACCCCCGATCCGGGCCCCGCCCCGGGCACGACTACGCCGAACTGCCGGCGGCCCTTCGACGGCCTGCTCCTGGACGTCACCGGCTGGAGCGCCGACGACCGCGCCACCGGCGCCGCCCTCATTGCTCCCCACGGGCTGCACGGACCCGGCGGGCGCGCCCACTACGAACCCCGCCCTGCCGACCCCGACCGGTTCCACTGGACCGGCGACACCCCCTGACCCTTCGGCAGGGCGCCGCTGGGAGCACGCTGGAGGGGTGGCCACACGACACGTCCCGCGCTGCGCCAAGTGCGGTGAGCGTCTGCCTGCCGGGGCACGGCGCAGCCGCCTGTACTGTCGGCGGCGTGCAGGAGCAGGGCCTGGCGTCAGGACCGGGCCTGCCGGGCGGCGATCGACGCGGGCGGCGAGGCCCTGGCCGCGCTCATTGAAGGGCGCCGGCACCCCTGGCCCCGCTCCCGCTGCCCGGAGTGCGGCCGCACCTGGTACGCGAGCGACGCCCCGCTCCAACCCCGGAAGAGAGCGGACAGCCGGTACTGCTCACTGCGCTGCCGCACCAGGGCCTGGCGCCGCCGTTCGCGTTCAGCAGGCGTCACGCGGTGACGCCTGCCCGTGACGGCTACGGCGGGCGCATGCTGCCGCATTGTCCTTCGCCCAGGTGAATCCTGCGCCCTCGGCGCCTCGCATGTCCCTCGTGTGGGCGACACGGTGTCAGCGCGCGTTCATAGCGTCCTGCCTGACGACTTCTACCGCCCCGCTCGGGCGGTACCTCCTCAGCAAGGGCGGTGCTCCACACATGAGCCTGACATCGGGGCTGCACAGTCCTCGCACCCCGCTGCGCCGGTTCCTGGACCGAGAACTGTCGGCCGGCCCCCGGCCGCTGCGCGAGTCCTTCCGCGCCCAGCACCGCAGCGACCAAGTCCTGCTGCCAGGACCTGGGGTCGGCACCGAGGCAGGCACGGTCGGTACCGCGATCGACCAACGCCTGCGCCTCGCCTTCACCGGGCCGCGCCCGTCGACCTGGCCTCGGAGGCCGGGATCGACCTGACCGGCCGGCTCGGTTGGGGCGGCGAAGGGCTGCGTATGCGCGCGGTCGGCAACGAACTCGCCGCACGCCTCACCCAGACCGTGCGCGCCCTGGACCTCGACAGCCGCGGGCTGCCGATGGACCGCGCCCACGACGAAGAGACGCACCTGGCCCGCATGCTGCTCGCCGCCGCCTGGTACCAGGTGATGGCCCGCAATTCCTACGGATTCACCGACACCCCGCTCTACCTCGCCGCCATGGAGGATCCCGTCGGCTTCACCCTCGCACGGCTCCTGGAGCTGCCGCACCAGGACATGGTCGACGACGTCGTCCACCAGCTCTACCTGGCCACCACCAGCCCCCTGGAGACGCTCCGCACCCGCACCCGGGCCGAGGACTGCACCGGCGGACCGACCTTCCCCGGCGCCCAGATCACCGCGGACGCCGACCTCGTGGCCGACGGCCTGCTGGTCGACTTCAAGAGCACGAAGCACCCCTTCGCCCGGGGCATGTCCAAGGCGACCGCGAACCAACTCCTCGGCTACCTCCTCCTCGACACCGCCGACCACTACCGCATCGACACCCTCGGCCTCTACCTCACCCGCTCCGCCGTCCTCGCCACCTGGCCCGTGGAGGACTACCTCGACCTCCTCGGCACCTGCCGACGCAACCTGACCGACCTACGCGCCGTCACCGCCGACCTCCTCACCAACTGCCAAGCCGACGCCATCCCCTACGGACCAGACGAAGAGACCAAGGTCCGCCGACTCCTCGACCGCCTGGCCCCCGTCATCGAAACCGGCCACTGCCCCGTCTGCGCCCAGCCACTACCCGACTCCACAGGCCGCCCCCGCACCTACTGCACCCGCTGGTACGCCCAGCGCTCCAACAGCCTGCGGCGGCGGCAGAGCCCAGCCGCCTGGCCACCGGCCCGGTGACCCCACCAGGCGCCGGGCAGTTCCCGACGTGCTCCCTCTGGCCGGCCGTGCCGCGACGGGGTCCCGCCCGGCTTCGACAACTGTCGGGGCGCCGTCGTCCCGCTGCCTACCGGACGCGCGTGATCGTCACGACGGCGTGCCGGGTGGTCCCGGTCAGCGCTTCGACGAGGAAGCCGGCCGGGGTGCTGGTGTAGGTCTGGCCGTCGTGGGTGCGTCCCCGGGGGCCGGCGCCGGCGGGCTGGAGGTAGTGCGCGGCCGCGGCCGCGAGCGGTCCGGTCAACCGCTGGGAGAGGGCGACGGCCCCGTCCGGGCGGCGTACGGCGAGCGCCCGGGGCCGGGAGCGGGCGCCGGTGTAGCCGGCGACGGTCAGGTCCTCGGTCTCCGCGTGCCGGATCTTGCGCCACTCGCGCGTACCGCCCCGGTACGTCCCGCCGGCCCGCTTGGCCACGATGCCCTCGACGCCCTGGGCCTGGAGGGTCTCGTACCAGACCATCGCCGTCTCGTAGTCGTCCGTGGCCGGCACGGCCTGGATCGGCGGCCCGAGATCGCCGACCAGATCCAGCAACAAACCGCGCCTCTCCGCGTACCGGCGTCCTCGGACGTTCCCGTGCTGGGGGTGCACGAGGACGTCCCAGACCGGGTAGGACGCCGGCAGCTGCTCGGCGAGTGCCCGGGCCCGGGGGACCGAGGATTTGGCCCGCGCCTGGACGGCGGAGAAGTCCAGGCGCCCGTCCCGCCAGATCACCGCCTCGCCGTCCAGCACGGTCCCCGCCGGCAGCCGCATGCCGGCCACCGCCAGGTCCATCCACACCGAGGTGACGATCCGGCCGGACCGCGCCTGGAGGATCACCGACTCCGCGGTGCGGATCATCGCGACCCGGTGCCCGTCCATTTTCGGCTCGTACCACCAGCCGGGCCCGCGTGGGAGCTGCGGCACGGCCCGGGCCAGCGCGAGCGAGATGACAGCCTCCATGCGCTTACCCTCACCCCGGCCCGGCGGGGCTGCACCCGAGCGGGGCCCTTGGGCGGCGCGTCACCCGCGTCACGGAATCGAACATGCGTAGGGTTCTTGGTATGGCTGATTCCGACTTCCCCGACGACCTCACGGCTGCCCAGACCCGCCTGCACCAGGCCACCGCCGAGCACGCCGCCCTCGTGCGCACCCTGCCCTGGTCGGTAGAGCCGCATGACGGCTGGCCCGGCACCGAGCACCCGCACACGGGCCAGATCAGCGGCGGCCGGGAGCCCAGCCCCGGGTGGAGCGACGAGCAGAAGGCTGCCGTCGCCCAGCTCCGCCAGGAGTGCCTCGCGCTCTCGGTGACCGTCACCACCCACCCGTACTGGCAGACGCTGAGCGGCGAGGACGTCTACAGGGCCCGTATGCGTCTCAAGGCCGCCACCCGGCTTGAGGCGGCACCGGCCGTGGACGTGGTCACCGCGGCGTAGGGCTCACGGGCCCGGGCCGGCTTGTCGGACCCGCTCGGCCCCCTTGCCGGGGGCGGGAGGGCAGGCGCTCCTACGCGGCGTCCCACTGGTGGGCGCGGCCGCCACGCCACTCCACCCATCGTGGGTTGTCGAGAATGGTCTCCGGATAGAGGATCCCGGCGCGGCCTCACGTCGTGATCGCTGTGTGCGAGTCCCAGGATTTCAGTCCAGCCCGCGCGGGAGAGCGTCACTCTGCGGCCGCCCGTCCGGGACAGCCGGTGCACGACTATCGGCGTCGCCATAGCTCCAGGGTGCGGCCGGCGAGCTGCCCGGGCATCCCGACAGCTGGTACACGCGCAGGTGATGGCTGATGCCCCGGTCTGGCCCGGTGCCCGGCCCTGCCGATGTAGGCCGGGACATCGGGCCAGACCATGTCCGGCACGGCACTGTCCTGTGGCATCTGTGGCGCTGGCCCGTGAGGACAAGGGCAGCGGTCGCCCCTCGTCATCGAGGACATGCTCTACATCCTGCTGCGCACCTCTTCAAGTGCTCTGGCTGTCCGGCCGGTGCCGGTGCTGGGCATGCCGCCGCGGGGGAGCGTGGTCGTGTGCCTAGGGTGCTGGTGTGGGGTCTGATCTGAGGACTGCTGTGGCCCGGGCGCTGGAGCGGGCGGGTTTCGAGGAGCCGGCGCCGGGGACGGACGTCCTGCGTCTGCTGGCCGACGACGATGCCGACGGCGAGGGTTTGCTGGTGGGCTGGGAGCCGGACGATCTGCTGCGTCCTTCGCGTGATCTGAAGGCCGAGGCCCATCTGGCCTCGGAGGAGCTGGAGGGTCTGCACCGGGCTTTCGGTATCGCGCTGACCGCTGTCTTGACCAGCGGGGGCTTTCGTGTCGAGCCGCGCCCTGGAGGCTGGTTGCGCGTCACCCGGTCCGGTGCGGGCGCCAGCCGCTCGTCTGCCGCCGGGGGTTCACAGGCCGCGGACCAGGGTGATGGCGGTGGCGATGCTCGGGGCGGTGGGCAGGAAGCGCTCCGTTCCGGCGATGGCGATCCGCTGGCGCAGGACGGGTGGGAGGGTGCCGGCGAGGACGAGCCGGGTGCGGGTGCGGGTGGCCAGCAGTAGGCCGTGGAGGGTTTCGTCGGCGTAGGTGAGCCGGGTGACGTCGACGACGAGCCTGCGCCGCGTGTCCCAAGCGGCAGTGAAGACGGTTTCCAGGGCGCGGCGGTGGGCGTGGTCGGCGGCGCCGTAGAGGATGAGGACTTGGACGCCGTGTTCGGTGTAGGCGTCGAGGACGGGTTCCTGCGGGAGAGGGACGCTGGCCAGGGCCATCGTGTTCTGCACTTTCGGGACAAGCTGCTCGCACAGGCCGGGTGCCCGGGATGCCCGCACGGGGAGGTGCGGGCACCCTCGGGACGTGTCACGTCACCCGGGGAGACGTTTGATGTGACAGCGCCGCCATCGTGCCGCGTGAAGTCACAGATGAGGACCATTCCGGGGTGCGGCGCAGTCGTGTTCACTCCCGCAGCGCACCGGCGGCGGTGTGCGGTCAGTAGACGCGCAGGACCTCGACCGTGCCGTTGATGCGGGATCGGTCCGCCAGTTCGGCGATGAGCGACTCGTGGATGCTGGCGTAGATGGTGCCGTTTGCGAGACGTCTGACCGGTCCGGGGTCGGGCAGGTAGGTCGCTACGGCCCGGGCCAGCGACTTGGGCAAGTCAGCGGAGAGCACGAGCCGCTCGCTGGGCAGCCGCAGCACGAGCTTGCGGGGCTGTGCCGAGGGGCCGGTGTAGCCCACCACCACGGCCTCCATAGCGTTCATCTCCTATGCCGCACTCGGCTGGAATAGGGACAGCGTCCGGCGCCCCGCGCTCGGACTGAGAGCAAGAATAATGGCGCTATGTCCTGGGTTGCGGGATGATAATAGAGGTGTGCCGTGTGTGGGCATGCGGCACATGGAGACGAGAGCGTCAGCGGTTTTGCCGTTGCTCGCGTGCCGCACCCTTCCGTGTCCCTTTGGGTGTGACTGGTGCGCTTGTTCCTGTGGGGGCGCACCAGGAGTCCCGCTGATGCCCTCATTTCGGCGCGGGTCCCGTCCTGTGTGCCCAGCGGGGCCCGCTCTTCGACCTTCAGGCCCTTAGCAGGTGTCTTCTTCCTGGCGCTGTGGGTGACTGCGGCCCGGCTGCCGACGCCACTGTGCGGTCGGCGAGACCGAGGCGGCACTGGGACTCCCCCTTGGGACCAACGCGACTCCGGCGCGCTCTTGCATGAGCCACAACTCCCGCACAACCGAATCTCTGCTTCGCGCATCTCAATCGGTGACCGCTTCAAGCGGCACCGGATTACGGCGATCAGGAGGAGAAAATGCGCAAAGCCGTACTCGGCTTGTTCGTGGCACTGGCAGCGGTGCTCGCGGTGGCACCGCTCGCCGGCGCCGACCAGACCCAGACCGTCGCCTGCTGCGGCGGCGGCCCCGGCTTCCCGTAAAGGGCAGACGCCAGCCGAAGAGCTAAACCACGTTCCCCTTCGATAAGGAGAAGTAATGCGCAAAGCCGTACTCGGCTTGTTCGTGGCACTGGCGGCGGTGCTCGCGGTGGCACCGCTCGCCGGCGCCGACCAGACCCAGACCGTCGCCTGCTGCGGTGGCACGCCCGGCTTCCCGTAGAGGTCACTCGCCGGTAGGTCGACTGATATGGGCCCGTCAGCTCGCTGGCGGGCCCTCCCCGTCGTGCAGAACGGTGCCGAGACGGAAGCTCATTTCCCGCAACAAGCTCGGAGTCTGCCAGCATGCGACAGCAAGCAGCCCGGAACCGGGCTGCCAAGCCGACGGTCAACGTCTTGCGTGTCCACTGGCTGGTGCGGGGCTTTTACGGGTGAGACGCCGGGTCATCACGGTGATGAGTGCCCAGTTCAGGTGTGCTTCGGAGTACTGCGGGAGGCGTTCGTCGTCGCGTGCGTTGCGGCGGGCGTTCATGCACCAGCCGATCGTCCGCTCGACCTTCCAACGCCGGGGCGGTCGCTGTCAGGGTGGGGTGCGCAGGGTGGCGGAGGGTGATTCGCCGTAGACGGCGCGGTGGGCGGCGGCGAAGCGCCCTTGGTGGGTGAAGCCCCACCGGACGGCGATGGCCGCCACGCTGGTGGTGGCGGGGGAGGCGTTGCGCAGTTCGGTATGGGCGTGGTGGAGGCGCACGCGGCGGAGGTAGCCGAGCGGGGTGAGGTCGGTGTGCCGGCTGAACGCGTATTGCACGGCGCGGGGGGTGACGTGGACGGCGGTGGCGATGTCGGCGAGGCCGATGTCGCGCTGCGCGTTCTCCTCGATGAACGTCATGGCGCGGCGCAGGGTCTCGGTGGCCGGAGCGGCGTCCCCGGCCGCGGCGGCCGCGCTGTTCTGGGCGGTGTTGGGGAGGGTGGCGAGGGTGACGGCGGCGAGGTGGCGGGCGGCGGTTGTGCCGACCGGGCCGTCGGCGGTGTCGGGGTCGGCGAGGACGTGGTCGCGCAGGAACGCGATGGTGGTGCCCAGGCGCTGGTTGGCGCCGGCGTCGAGGGGACGCCGGCCGGTGAAGCGGACCGGCCCCCGGCCCGGGACGGGCTGTGCGCTGTGGGCTGTGACTTCGGTGAGCAGGGAGGCGTCGAACAGGGTGAGGGTGCACCGGGCCCTGTGTGCTCGTCCGGTCGTGGGGACGCCGGGCGGGGCGAGGAGGAAGGTCTCGCCGGGCTCGTGGACGTCGTGGCGCCCGCCGGTGGTGTCGATCATGGTGCCGCGGTGGACGGTGGCCAGCAGGACCCGGTCCTGGGCGGAGGCCTCGTAGGTGACGTCCGCCGTGAAGGACCGTGCGTCCACGACCAGTTCACCGTCCGCCGTCCGCCGCACGTCCGCCGCCGCCGCCTCCAGCGAGGCGAGGCGCGTGTCGGACGCTGGGGGGAAGTGAACGGCTTCCTCGACGTTCTGGCCGTGGAACGCCAGCGACTGCATGCCTGCCCTCCTGAAGTGGCGATCTCCGGCTGCGGGGGGACATTACGTCTGTGTCCGCTCGACCGCCTCGGCATTCCTGCCGGATCACGTCCGGTCAGCGCAGGGCGAATTCGGGTCTGGCGGGGTGGGGGTGCGGGCCCCGTCCGAACGGGCAGTAGGACGGGGCCCGGGCAGTGCCGTTCGGGGGCGAAAGCAGTGCCACTCTCTCCAACGGGGCAAGGACCCTGCGGGGTGCGGTCTGTCACCCGGCTGCCGCACACCCCACCGCCCCAGATGGTTTCCGCCGGGTGGCGAGGCTTCCTCGCCGCCCGCCGCCCGCCGCCCGCCGCTCCAGCCTCCCGGCCTGTAGGCCCTCACGCGGCCTGGTGCGCCCCGGGGGTGTTGAGGTAGCGGTCGAAGCCTGCGTCCGGGAAGAGGTCGCAGGCGATGGTGAGGAGTCTGCGGGCCTGGGGGTGCAGGTTGGCCAGGCGCATCACGCGCTGCGGGCCGGTCGGGGTGCTGAGCAGATGGAGAGCGGCGACGTCGACGAAGGGCGCATCACGCAGGTCCCAGGACACGTCCGTCACGGTGGGCGGCAGCTGGTGCAGGGTGGCGCGCAGCAGGTCGAGGTGGAGGAAGTCGATGTCGCCGTAAGGCGTCAGCGTGGCGCTGGCGCCGCGGATCTCGGTGGTGATGTTTATGGTGGGCGGCCCCCTTCCCCAGGGGTTGCTGAGCCCACAGGCGAGTGGCCACCTGGTGCGCGGCCAACGGCTATGGCAGGTTGCGGATGCCCGTGGCGGGGGCAACGTCCGCAAACCAAAGGAGCCGGGCCTTGGCGGCGCCGGCTCAGTCTCTTGTTCGCTCAGCGTGACACACCGGGCGCGCTCC
Source organism: Streptomyces zhihengii (assembly GCF_016919245.1). Classification (NCBI taxonomy): domain Bacteria; kingdom Bacillati; phylum Actinomycetota; class Actinomycetes; order Kitasatosporales; family Streptomycetaceae; genus Streptomyces; species Streptomyces zhihengii. The sequence continues at coordinate 2,437,725 of NZ_JAFEJA010000002.1, forward strand.
GTGCCAGGACCAGGCGCCCGCGAACAAGCTGCCCGCACCCGTCCTGGACGGCTCCCGCGACCTCGCACCCGTCCCGGCCTGGCAGGACCCCGCAGATGCAAAGCGGCTTGCGAAGCGCTCGATAGCCGGGAAACGAAACGCTCAGACTTCCGGGCGCAACCGGCGCGGGCGGGGGCGTGTGCCGCCGGGCGGGGGTTCCGTAGATTCCTTCCAGCGTGGAGCGGCCGCTGCGAAACGTTTCTGCGTCTTGGCGGTGTCCCTGTGTGCGCGGGCCCGATGGGGGTAGGCGGGGCAGAGATCTGGGGGAGGACCATGGACGGCACGGAACCGGCAGCACCCGTACCCGCCGACGACAACGGCACGGCGACGAGTGAACCGGCCTTCAGCGCCGCACTGGACGGCGAGGGACCGTGTATCTCCACCGCGCGCCGCATGGCCGCGGACTTCTTGACCCGCGTCCAGGGCGTGCACGGTCTGCCGGTCTCTGACCGGGCGATGGACCTCACCCAGCTGCTGGTGAGCGAACTGGTCACCAATGCCTGCAAATACGCGCCCGGCCCGATCCTGCTGGAACTGCGGATCGTCGGCGACCTGGTCGAGATCACGGTCTGGGACAGCGACCCGGTCCTGCCGATCGCCCGCGCGGCCGACCCCTCCCGAGTCGGCCAGCACGGCATGGAGATCGTCATGAGCGTCGCGCAGGCCTTCGAAGCACGGCGCCAGCCCGTCGGCAAGAGCATCACCGCCCGCCTCGTTCTCCCCGACGACCCCGGCGGCGCCGTCACCGGACGCCTGCCCCTGTAGAACGGCCCTTACAACCGCCGGGTGAAACCCCGGCGCGGCAGGCGACTCGCGGCCTGCCCTGCGCGCCGGCCGACGGCCCCGGGGGAGACAGTGGGGTCGCAGCCTGTGCTTGCTGGTGTGAGGTGGCGAGGGGGCTGCGTCGTGGGCTCCGGGGCCGGCCGTCACACGCCAACCGGAGCCCACGTAAACCGCGCACCGCACAGAACGCTCATCGACCGGACGCGGCTCAATGCCACCACCCGGCTTGAGGCGGCGTCGGCCGTGGACGTCGTCGCTGGGGCGTAGGGCCCGACGCGGCCAGGGCGTCCCAGTTCACGCCCGGCCCCCGCAGCGGAGGGCGCCGGGAACCGCGGCATTCTTGCGGTGGGGAAAACGCGGAGAACCGCCGCAGGCGCCCCGGTCCACGCTACTCCGGGCGCGCATGCTCACTCACTCGGCGACCCCGCTGTGGGGCCGACATCCCCCGCGTTGCTTGCGGCTGACGGTGTGTCGAGCGCTACGAAGCCTTCCGCAGCTAGGTCGGAGACGAGGATGCGGACGACTCCGATGGGAATGCGCAGCCGTTGACTGATGCTGCGAATGTCATGCGGAACCTGGCAGAGACTGCAGATTCGCTGGTGCTCGGGCAGCAGGCTCCGGACTAGATCTGCGGTGGTTGTCGTCCGTACGACTACATGGTCGGCAAGCTTGTAGCGCGGGCGCCGTCCATCCCCTCCCACCATGGCATAGGGCCGCACGTGGAAGGGGTCTTCTGAGTCATCCTGCTCATCGTCTGTGTAGTCGCTCGCCAGCAGACTCGCGGGCGCCGGGCGTGGAACGAGGGCGTTCCTACGCTCAGCCAGCACTTTGCGGCGCATGTACACATCGGCCAGCCTGCCGGCCTCAAGGGGGCGCAGCTGGCGCAGACCCTCCACGAGAGCCGGCAGCTCCTCGAGAGTGCGGCCGTCACCCGCTGCGGAGAGAACCCAGTCGGAGTCCTGCAGATTCAGGGCCTGTAGAACCTTGAAGACTTCGGCAGCGCGACTCTGCCTGCCCACGGCGCTGAGTACGCGATAGGCGTCGGCGTCCTGGTCGTCGGAGCGCAGCGCTGCGACGACGGTGACGAGGTCGTGCGCCGGCCAGAGCCGGGCCGTCTCGTTCACGAACTGGTACAGCTCTGCGTCCTGTCCTGCGGCACGCAGGGAGCGAACCAACCCTGGCACATCGCGCACTTCGGTCCTGTCGACTGCCTTGCGCAGCAGTAGCCTCTTCGGGTCGAACGTGCTTGTGGCGCGTATCAGGACTGCTGCGCGCAGGACTTCCTGTACCGGCAACTCCTCGCCCGCCTTGTGCAGGACGATCATGGCCGTACTGCCAGACGTATCGTCGTCGAGCAGGGCATGGACGTGTTCGACAACTTGCTCGGTGATCGCCAGCACGGGCACTGGCTCAGTTGTCTGTAAGTTGTCCGGCACGGAGGCCGAGGTGGAAGGGATGTCCACAGGGATATCCGAGTGCAGTTCGCTGGCGAGTTGATCGAGGCGGTCGGCCCGGTCGTCCAGGTGACTCGCAGCCTTGGACAGCGCCAGGTCGATGTCGTCGAGCTCGGCATCCAGCGGCGTCCGCATCACCGGCACCGCCGTCTCAATTGGTTCGATGCCTTCATCACCGGGAACGCCGCCACGCAGACGTTCGAGCTGCTCAGTGAGCAGGCGCACTTGCTCCGTGGCTTCCTCTGCCAGCTGGTCAGCCTTCTGCCGCTCGGCCTTGGCCCGGTCCAGCTCCGCCTCTGCTGTCTCACGCTGCTGCTCGCTCTTGGCCAGGCGCTCGAAGACGCGCTGCGCGTTCTCGTCCGGGACGGAGGCGCGCAGGCGATCATGTTCCCTGTTGAGCGTCGTCACGTCCCGCTGGAGTTTGTCCACCATGGCCAGCAGGATGAGAACCATCTGATTCGCGTCGTTGCGCTCGCGCTCAAGCTGCTGCTGGCGCTCCAGAGCACGTAGAAGGCGGTCGGAGACTTCCAGAGATCGCTGCTGCACGAGGACCAGCCGGCTCTCGGAGACCGTCGCATCCGGTGAGGCCGGGGTGCGGGACTGCACACGCACTGCACTCACCGCATCAAGGAGCTGCTGACGGCCTGCCTCACTCGCCGAGCAGATGTCGGCGACGGCTTCGACGAAGTCCTGCCGCAGCGCCACGCCGGCTAACCGCTCGGAGACGGTACTGCGAGCCGGCACACGGCCGTTCGAGAAATGGTCGGCGGTCAGGCGGCTGTGCAGGTCATCCACACGCAGGCCGGCACTGTCGAGCCACTCTCGCAACAGGGCGGCCACAGCGTTGTCCTCCGTGGACCCCCTCAGCTGCCCCCATGGACGCGTACTTCTCCCCACCACACCCCCCGGCTGCGCGAACTAATCCGACTCTATCCGGGCTTGTCCACGTCAAAGACCGAACAACTAGCCCAGCACCCCTCCACCCCGAGAGCGTAGAAGCCTCCCCGAGCCCAGCAGCCGGGCTCCCACCACAACCCCGCAGCAGGAGACCAGGCATGAACGCCTATCTACAGCACGCCCTCACTCTCATGATCGAAGGACTTCTCACCCAACTACCCGCCCAGCTCCTCACCGCCGCAGCCGCCGCGGCCGCAGCAACGTGGATCCACACACGCAGGAAGGGACGCACCCAGACACCCACGCCAGAGCACACCTGTACCGAACCCAGCACTCAGCCGACCGACCCGTAGCCGAGGGCATTCGTCTCCACCATCCCTGTCGGCCTCCGGAACGTCTTCGACGCCCCGGGGGCCGGTAGGCACCGTGACGCGGTGCCTGGTACCTGGCGCCGCCATGAAAAGTCCAAGGCGACCGCGACCGACTCCTCGGCACCCCCGGCCACTGCCCCGTCTGCGCCCCAGCCACTACCCGCCCCGCCTCCGCCGGCCGCGCCCCGCACCTACTGGGCTGGTTGGTGCGTCCAGCGCTCCAACACCCTGTGGCGGCCGCAAAGTGCAGTTGCCGGGCAATGACCCGGTGACCCCAACTTGCGCCGGGCTGTTCCCGACGTGTCCTGTCTGGCGGGCCGCGCCAGGGCCGGGACCCGCCGTGTCCGGCCCGTCCCCGGCTCGTTGAACCCGGCGGCACGGCAGAGCCTGGCGGGCTCCGCCGTGCCGGGGCGGGGTCCCGTCCGGTTTCGCCACTGCCGGGGCCCCGTCGCTTTGCTCTACCGGACGCGGGTGATGGTCACTACGGCGTGCCGGGTGGTCCCGCTCAGGGCTTCGACGAGGAAGCCGACGGGGGTGCTGGTGTAGGTCTGGCCGTCGTGGGTGCGCCCCCGGGATCCTGCGCCGGCGGGCTGGAGGTAGTGCGCGGCGGCGGCGAGCGGGCCGGTGAGGCGCTGGGAGAGGGTGACGCGCCGTCCGGGCGGCGTACGGCCAGCGCCCGCGGCCGGGACCGCGCACCGGTGTAGCCGACGACCAGGTCCTCGGTCTCCGCGTGCCGGATCTTGCGCCACTCGCGCGCACCGCCCCGGTACGTCCCGCCGGCCCGCTTCGCCACGATGCCCTCGACCCCCTGTGCCTGGAGGGTCTCGTACCAGACCATCGCCGGCAGCGCCTGGATCGGGGGTCCGAGGCCGCCGACCAGGTCGAGCAGGCGCTGGCGCCTCTTCGTGTACCGGCGTCCTCGGACGCTCCCGTGCTGGGGGTGCACCAGGACGTCCCAGACCGGAGCGCGCGTGTTCGCGGATCTCGGAGTGCCGAAGTCGCGAACCCGCCTGCCAGATCGCCATCTGAGGCAGATCTGGGGCGGGCTTACAGCGTTGCAGGCTGTAGCGGCGGGCGAGCGATCAGCAGCAGCCGCACCCCGGGCGGCAGGTGCACTGATTCGCGCTACCGTCTCCCGGGGTGCACCTCGTACCTGCGTGGCGCTCAGGCGGTCGAGTTGCCCTTGGATGCCTCCTGGCGGGCGAGGAGGCCGGAGGTGGTCACCGCTGCGGTGCGGCGCATCAGGTCGGTGAAGTCCATGCGCATGCCGGCCAGTGCCGGGTCGGAGGCGTAGGCGCGCTGCACCGCCTCCGATGGAGCGGCTGGCAGGACGGGCGGCACATCCCGGCTCCCTGGCTTCCTGGCCGCTGGCGCTCGTAACGCCGGGCCCGCGAGCACCCCACACGCTCAGACCCAGTCGATGCCGAGTGCCGCGAGCCGGCTGAGCTGTTCGTCGCTCAGCCCGACACGCCGTGAGCGGGCGTTGGAGAGCCATACCCCGAGCCGGACGATCGTGCCGTCCGGCAAGTCTTCGCACCAGCCCCTCGGCACCACCGTGGGGCCTTCCCGCTCGACGTAATGGGCGAGCGCCGCAACACCACGCTTGACGCCGCGCTCGCCCCAGCCTCCGCCCGCTTCCCACGCGCCACGGCGGCTGCTCCTCCGCCGCCAGGCCGGATTGCCGGGCAGACCCGCCGCACTGCAGATTGTTCTCCCGCCACGCGCTCCTGCCCCCGCGGGCGTGCCCGCGCTCCGCAAAGCGGGCCAAGAGAAGATCATGTATACGTGGCGCTCGTTCTCGCGAGCGCCTCTCCGTGCGCCCGCTCGGCGGGTGCAGGGTCGTTTCGCCATCATGCCTACGAGTGATATGGGCTGTATCGGCGTGCCGCTGGGGCAATGATCGCAGCGGCAACGAACCCGTCAGAAGAGGGACCTGGTCATGCGTTTGCGTTCTGGCTTTACCACCATTCTCGGTGCCGCTCTGCTCGCCGTCTGTGTCACGCCTGCTTCCGCGGCGTCAGGGCAGTTCCGCTACGACTACGTCACCGTGGAGGGGTACGAGGCCACCGGCTTCCTCAACAACCCGCCCGACAGCGAGTGCATCAACCTTCCGGGTGTCGGCCAGGAGAACCCCGAGCCCGGCCACACCCCGCGCAACCGCACCGACAGCTGGGCCACGGTCTTTACCGACTCCAACTGCGAAGGAGAGTCCTTCCGTCTGCGCCCCAGCACCGGCAATGCATCGGAGAGGCTGAAGGTCCGTTCGGTCGTCTTCGGCTGACCGGGCATGGACGCGCCGGCTGGGCCTGCGACCGAGAGGGCATCCCGGAGTATCTGAGCTAGCAGGGTCTGCGCCAGGGGGCGGGGCTGCCCGGCCGGACTACGGGCGGGGCGGCAGCCTGCGGCCGGTGCAGTGGGCGCAGGCGCCTTGCCGGCCCCGTCGAGGGTGGCCGTGGGCGAGGGAGGGGCGGGGCGGGGGAGAGCTCCACGGCTGGCGCACCGAGGAAGTCGACGCTGGCGTCGCCCTACCACCGAGCTGGCCCGGTGGCCGGGCGCCGTACGACCCCCAGCCCGACGAGCCCCGCACTTTCGGCCCCGGCGTCAGCTGCCGCTTCTACTACTCCGGCGACACGTCCTGACCTCAGCCGCCGGCCCCGGCGCCCGGGGCGCCCTCGGTCAGCTAAAGCCTGTCCGGCCGATCATGTGACTACTGCGCGCCCGAGTCGTTGATGTGGACATGGGGCGGGGTGATCTGAGTGATGCAGAGTGGTGACGGCTGCGGCCGCTCCTGCCAGTCAGCAACAGGCGTTGTGGCAGGTGGTGGGATCACCGGCAGGTGATCGACGTGATTCTGCACCGGGTGCGGACTTGCGTTCAGTGGTGTGACCTGCCCGAACGGTTCGGCCCCTGAAAGACCGTCTATGAACGTCACCGCCTGCGGTCAGCAGACGGAACGTGGGAACGCCTGCTCCAGCAGGTGCAAGCCGAGGCCGACGCAGCCGGGGAGATCGACTGGGACATCTCGGTCGACTCCACTGTCGTTCGTGCCCACCAGCTCGCGGCCAGCGCCCGCACCGACCCGCCGGCGGCCCTGGCCTCAAAGGGGGCCGAACCGCCGGGGCGGATTCCTCGACGACGTCACCGGGTTCGACGCGGACCACTTCGGT